>JBBPYD010000135.1:0-6110 GCA_038200305.1 Bryobacterales bacterium | reverse complement strand
CGCAGCTTTTCGGCGAGGCTTGGAATCGGGCCGGGTCTCCGGTTGTGTCAGCGACGGCCGCTGATTATCCAACTACTAGGGTACAATTGCATCTTCATCGGAAGGAAGGTGCAATTTCATGCTTGCGAGATTTATTGGGACCGTGTGCTTACTGGTTCTCCCCAGCTTACTTTTCAGTCAGGAGTTCCGCGCAACGTTAGCAGGACATGTTTCCGATCAGAGTGGCGCCGCTGTTGCAGGCGCGAAGGTGCAGGTCAAGTCGGTTGACACCGGAAGCGTGTCGGTCGCGAGCACAGACGAGAACGGCGACTACCAAGCCGCTTTCTTGAACCCTGGCCCATACACCATCACCGTCGAAAGGGCAGGGTTCCAACGCTCGGTGCAAGACGGCTTGCAATTGCAGGTTGCGGAGAAAGCGCAGTTGAATATCGTGCTTACGGTGGGCGACGTGAACCAAAGCGTGGAAGTCTCCGCAACGCCGTCTCTTGTGGATGCCGAATCGGCGGATAAAGGTCTCACCATTGGGACGAAGCGTATTGAAGACACGCCGTTACAAGGCCGGAATATATTCGCACAGGCGTGGTCCGCGCCCGGTGTTGCGGTTACTGCATCGGCACAACGGCTCCGGCCCTTCGATGTCGGCGGCTCTTCTAGCATGGCCATCAACGGAGGCGTACCTTCCGGCAATGAAGTTCTGATAGATGGCGTTTCGAACCTTGCGCAAGCGCAGAGTGTAGCGTACGTACCTCCCGTGGAAGCCACCGAGGAATTCCGGGTTCAGACCACGAATATGGATGCGCAGTACGGTTGGACCACTGGCGGCGTAATCAACATCATCACGAAAAGCGGCACGAACCAGTGGCACGGATCGTTGTTTGAGTTCCTTCAAAACACTCATCTCAACGCGAATACGTTCGACAACAATCTAAATGGCATTCCGCGGCAATCGGCGCATATCAACACGTTCGGCGGCGCCGGGGGCGGACCCATCCGGAAGAATAAGCTATTCAGCTTTTTCAGCTACGAAAATATCCGGCAGGTCATTCCAGATCCGTTTGTCACGTCTGTGCCGACGGCATTGCAACGCGCCGGCGACTTTTCCCAGACCTACTATGCGGGCGGGCAGCAGCAAACCCTTTACGATCCATTCACAACTCGCACCGGCCCCACCGGAGCGCTAATCCGCGACGCGTTCCCAGGGAATATGATCCCGGCCAACCGGATCAACCCGGTCGCCGCAAAAGTTTTGTCCCTCATTCCGCTTGGCAATGTGCCCGGCAACGGAGTCACGGGCTTAAATAATCTGGTCAATAACGGGTCCACCCGCAAGTTCACCGATTTTTTTCCCGAGTACACCGGCCGGGTGGATTACAACATCAGCGATGCGACCCAGTTATTCGTACGCTACTCACGGAACGCTCTGGCTGAGGAAAGGTCATTTCATTACTCAACCAATTCGCAGTTGAACGTGGCGGAGACTTCAGGTAACGCGCCATTTACCAGAGAGAATCACAGCGCCACCGTACAAGTGACGCATACGCTGAACCCGAGCACCGTGGTGAATGCGCGGTTCGGCCTCGCGCGTTTCCTCTCTCAACAGAACAGCAGCAATATCGGCGCGAACTATGATCTTGCCAACCTCGGATTCTCACCGCAGTTTGTGGGACTCGCCGCCAGCTACTTCCCGAGATTCAACTGGACCAATTATGAGGGAGCCGGAAGCGCGCCTCTGTCTATCAGCCCTATTGCTCAAACAAATTCCTTTCAGGGCTCGATTTACAAGACTGCCGGACGGCAAACCATCAAGACCGGCGGAGAATTCCGCCTGCAGCGAGTCTATCAGAAGACCCCCGGCTACACCGCGGGCAATTTCACTTTCGACCAGGCGTTTACTGGCGCCAATCCATTGCAGATTGCTCCATCCTCGGGCAACTCTATCGCCTCCTTCTTGCTCGGAACACCGGCATCCGGCTTCATCGATGTGAACAGTCAACCAGCGCGCCAGCAAAGGTTATTCTCGCTCTACGTTCAGGACGATATCCGGGTGACCGACAGGCTGAAGCTAAACCTGGGACTGCGCTGGGATTATTTGGGTCCGCTCACCGATCGCTTCAATGCGCTGAACCGCGGCTTCGATGCTCAGGCCGCCATTCCGCTGAAGGTCCCCGGCCTCAACCTCAAGGGAGGTCTGCTCTTCGCCGGTGTAAATGGAAATCCACGCGGCATCTATGACTCGGATTGGAACAATTTCGGTCCGCGCATCGGATTCGCTTACCGCGTAAACGGGAAGACCGTGGTTCGTGGCGGATATGCATTATTCTATGCGCAGACCTTTGACGATCCCGGCAACGCTCCGGGCTTCAGTCAACGGACGCAGATGGTTACGTCGATTGCAGCAGGCGTTCCCGCGAACCCGCTGGTGAATCCGTTCCCAACCGGTTTCCTTCAGCCCGTCGGTAGCTCTCTGGGATTGGCAACCGCTTTAGGGCAGTCATTCCAATTCGCCGATCCAGCGCGCGTGGTGCCGTGGACTCATCAGTTTTCGGCGGAGATCCAGCGCGAACTGCCGTTCGGTCTGCTTCTGAGTATTGGCTATGTGGGTAGCCGGGTCAACGGGCTTTCCGTAACGCAACAGATCAATGAGATTCCGGCTTCGGCGTTTGGTCTCGGCGCGGCGGCATTGACCGCGAGCGTGCCGAATCCATTGGCAGGTTCGCTGCCTGGGACCTCACTCAATGGAGGCACGGTCCAACAACAGCAATTGCTGCGCCCCTTCCCTCAATTTCTGTCGATCGCCGAGGTCAGCCGGTCCCGTGGACAATCTCATTACGACGGCGGACAAGCACTGCTGGTAAAACGCTTCGCGGCCGGATTGCAGGCCAGTGTCGCCGATACTTATTCAAAAACCACTCTTCGAAACAGCTACACGACTCCACAAGAGACGATTTTGGAAAAGGTGCTGGCTCCGTACGACGTAACCAACAGCCTGCAACTCAATTCCGTTTACGAACTTCCATTCGGCAGGGGGAAAACATTTGGATCGGCAGCGCCATCCATTCTCCGCCATGTAATCTCCGGTTGGGAGATCAGTGGGATTGCACGCATTCAAAGCGGCCTCCCAATGAACTTCCCGGCGGGCGCCGCTGCCACTGGGGTCAGTCCTGTGCTGAGCGATCCAACACTGAGCCGATGGTTCAATACCTGTACTCTGCTGCCCAGCGGGAAGACACAAAACTGCCTCACCGGGGAGCAGCCTGTCTGGACGATTCGCCAGCCATTCACGCTGCAAACCTGGTCATCGCGGATCTCTTCCGTGCGGCTGCCGGCAGTGCGGAATCTGGATGCGGCACTGATCAAGAACAATCGAATCGGCGAGCGCTTCGATCTTATCTTCCGCGCCGACTTCCTGAACGCTACCAATACCGTGCAGTTCTTCAACGGCCCCATTACGGACGTGAACAACGGAAATTTCGGCCGGATCTCCGGTGCTGTATCGCAGAGCAATTTGCCAAGGGTCATTCAGCTCTCTCTAAAGCTGCGGTTTTAGTACCTGCTTACGGCCAGACCGCTTGCTGGCGTGCGCGGCTCAGCAATCGCAGCGCATTGTCATTGGTAGTCCGTTCACTTTGCGTGCCTGCTTTTCCCCCAGTACGTCACGGTCTTTAGATCGGTGCTAAAGCTCTCCATATAATCGAATGGAGCATTTTTGGTGAGCGCAAGCTTAATATAACCGGTGCCTTTGGGCGAGATGAAATAGGTGTAGTCGCCGCTTTCTGAGCGGATCAGCACGCGATTGTCGCGGCTTGCCCAAAGGAACTTCTTCCCCTTGCCGACAATCCTGCACTCGTACTTTTGACTGCCCTGATCGCTCAACTCCACGCGAATGGATTGCGTGCCGTCGGAATCGATCCGCACCGATGGTAATCCCGTGAAGACCAATTCGTCTGCAAACGCCAATGTCGCGCATAGTAATAACGCCGCGGCAAACCGGATCATGAACCCTCCCTCTATCGTCGAGAACTACTTTAAAAGTTCCTGCCGCTCCAGATCCATCGCCATATAGCCTCGGATCTTGTCCTTTACGTGTCCCTTCACCAGGAACCAAAACGCATCGAACTCAAATTCTCTGAATCCCCCCCGGATCATTGTGTCGACAATGGCTTCGATTCGATCCGCCGCCGCATCCACGATAACATCCAGGCGCGCGCGGTCGATTTTGGGCCGCATCGCCTGGACAGGTACGTTCTTGTGTTCGCCCCAAAGCGGAACGATTCGCATCCAAACACCGCCAGCACCATCGGGCGCCGCGGCTTGGTATGCCTTAATCACGCGCTCACGCAACTCGCCCGATTGCGGCAGGCCGGCCGCGATCACGGGATTCTCAATCGGCAATATAAAATGATGCTCTAGAAATCGCTGGCAATTTCTGCGCCCAAGCTGATAATCGTACTCGCGAAACTCATGCGCAAGGAACCCGCCGAATGCACTGAGCGCTCCGCCGGCCAGCGCATACTTCTTCTCGCTTCGCTCCGATCCAAGGCTCGGGGTAATGACGAAGTCGCTGAACACTTCGGGGTTTTCGGCTAGTTCAATGCTCTGCCCCTGGAACCGGGACTGAGTCAGGACCGTGTTGAGAGTCTCTCCCAGAATGGTGAGAAAGCTGACGTCCGGCGTAAAGAAGGGATTAAAATTCGCCTCGCTGGGAAACGGCGCGATCGTGATCACCGCGCGGTCCGCGTCCGCCGCGGTGCTCTTGATTTTTCCATTCGGTTGCCTGGGTTCACGGGACGCCAGTTCGTGGCGCGCGCATTCCAGAGGGTTGTTGTTAGTAACGCCGCCGTCTACGTTTACCGTTTGCAGCGTGTCGCTGTCTTGCAAATCCCAGCTCGGTTTTAGCGCCCTGTCTTCCTCGCATACGCAAACGCCATCAACCATTTTCGTCTTGGCCAGGGGCATGCGCCACGTGCGCGTGTTGTAATCCTTCGCGCTCCGCGTCAACACTCTCGGCTTCAGCATGACAGGAAAGGCGCCGGTGGCCAGGGCGGCTTCCCGCAACAGATTCCAATTATCCGGACGCCTGGGGTCCAGCGGAACGGCATTCCGTTCCGTTGGACCTGCACCGTCCCAGCGCACCTCAAACTCCTGCTGATCCGCGTAATAGAAAATGCGGCTCTCCGCCTCCACCTCTTGCCGGTTCTTCTCCACCGTGTATGGCGTGCCGCGGAGATTGGTGAGCGTCAGAATCAGCTTCAGGCGCGGGTCGACATAATCGCGTCTCACCACCGCGTCTGGAATGTCCAGGGCAGCCGCGGCAAGTTCATCCAGCCGCGATGAATTCAAGATCGACGAGACTTGGCCGGCGTCTGCCAGATCCGCCGTGGAGAGAAGTGCGCTGATGTCGATATCCGACACCCAGCTCCGGAACAGTTTGTTCGTTGCGTCTGAGCCGTCCTGCCGGCGCACTGGTTCAAAGGCTTCGTAGAAACACGCGGCTGAGATGGCGGCGGTCATGCCGCCCGCGGATGCGCCAGACATCACGGGAATGGAAACCTGGTGTACCGGAATCTCCCATTGAGCGAAATCGTTTCCATGCAGACGCATCTGCTCCGCGCGCTTCGCGTACCATGCGTCCAGGGCGTCAATCAGGAAATCCATCACGCCAGCTGTGTAAGCACCGGCCGAGATTGCCCCAGCCATGTTCAGTCCAATTTGAAAAACGGGCGCCGCCATGGGGAATATGTTCTCACATCGAGAAACGTTACTGCTTTATTTAGAGGTAAAGCTTCGGTGTTCTCCGGCGATAACTCCTAAATGCTTAATGTCACCAGCCCCAGTCTGAATTCGCGCTGCTCCTAAAACCGCCGACGTTCTTTTCATACAAAACGGCGTACCTCGTTTCAGCTTGCTGCGGTGGGATCGGGAGTTGACGGTGGAGCCGGCCCACGCCGTCGATGCGCCTCTGGCGCTGGACAGCCGCTGAATGCCCGGATTCCGGTTGCGGCGCAAACTACGGACTTGCCTTTCACGAGCTAGCATCCGGTCAATGGTTTTGGGCGATACCTTCTTGAGTTTCGCCGCAACTTCATCGCTGCATACCAAATTATTGCTCT
>JBBPYD010000134.1:0-32441 GCA_038200305.1 Bryobacterales bacterium | reverse complement strand
GCCCGCCTTCTCTAACGCTGACTCCGCTGTCCCCGCTTCACCCGCTGGGTGACATCGAATGCACTCCTGCCTTTCGTCCATGTCTCAACATAGCAATGCCTTAGCACTCGATGCTCTTTCTTCAACTGCCGGATTTAGGTTCAGTGGGACAGCGCCGCTTGATCATGGTGCTACTAGTGTTGTTTGCCGGTGTGGCGCTGCTGCTGGCGATGGTTGGCATCTACGGCGTGATCGCTTATTCGGTGGTTCAGCGGACACAGGAAGTCGGCATTCGGCGGGCATTGGGGGCGCAGCGGAGTGATATTCTGCGATTGGTGATCGGGCAAGGGTTGGGTCTGACTTTGGTTGGCGTGGCGATGGGCATTGGCGGAGCGTTCGTGTTGACTCGCGTCTTGAAAAGTTTCTTATTTCACGTTAGCGCTACCGATCCTGCGGCGTTTGTGGGCATCACGTTGGTTTTCGTGATAGTGGCACTAGCCGCCAGCTATATCCCGGCCCGGCGCGCAGCGAGCATCGATCCAATGGCGGCGTTGCGCTAAGGATTTGGGCAGGGCTTCCCCCGGAATACCCAGATCAGGCCAAAACGGCTTTCACTGCAGTGGCTTTTTCCACCCCGGTCAGCTTCTGATCCAGTCCCTGGTATTTGAATGTGAACCGTTCGTGATCGATGCCGAACAGGCGCAGAAGGGTCGCTTGCAAGTCGCGCACGTGAACCGGATCTTGAATCACATTGTAGGAAAACTCATCCGTCTCGCCGTGAACCACTCCGGGTTTCACGCCGCCGCCGGCCATCCAGAGACTAAAGCAGCGCGGGTGGTGATCGCGGCCGTAATCTGTCGGCGTGAGCTTGCCTTGCGAGTAGATGGTCCGGCCGAATTCCCCGCCCCAGATCACGAGCGTATCGTCCAGCATCCCTCGCTGCTTTAGATCCTGAACAAGCGCCCAGGCACCCTGGTCGATGTCCTTGCATTGGCTCGGCAGCACTTCGGGAAGAAGGCCATGCACGTCCCATCCGCGATGGTAGATTTGCACAAATC
This sequence comes from Bryobacterales bacterium, assembly GCA_038200305.1. Classification (GTDB taxonomy): domain Bacteria; phylum Acidobacteriota; class Terriglobia; order Bryobacterales; family Bryobacteraceae; genus JANXXV01. The sequence continues at coordinate 31,404 of JBBPYD010000134.1, read as the reverse complement.
GGACTCCGCGTTCCACCAGCCGTCGAGCCATTAGGCAACTGTTGGCGAAGGTTCCGCCTTTGCGGGCGTCTGGGCCGTACATCTCATAGGTATGGTCCGGCTCCTTGGAAATGTCTGTAAGCTCCGGTACTGAGGATTGCATCCGGTAGGCCATCTCATACTGCGCGATGCGGACCAGTGTTTCCGGGTCGGCGAGTTTCTGGTGCTCAATTTGATTCAGCTCGCCCAAGCCGTCCAGCATGCGGCGGCGAATCTTCGGGGGCAGTCCGTCGGGATTATTAATATAGAGAACCGGATCGCCGCCCGAGCGAAGGGCCACTCCCGCGTACTGCGCCGATAGAAAGCCGGCGCTCCAGAGCCGTGCCGAGATTGCCTGCACGTTCGCTTTGGGGTGGCTGTGGCTGGCGTTCAGGACCATGAATGTGGGCAGATCCTGGTTCATGCTGCCGAGTCCGTAAGCCATCCATGCACCAATGCATGGTTTGCCCGCGATCATGTTGCCGGTCTGCAAGAACGTGATGGCCGGCTCATGGTTGATTGCCTCTGTGTGAACCGAACGCAATATCGCGATGTCGTCCACCATTTTCGCGGTGTGCGGCAGAAGCTCCGATATCCAGGTTCCGTTCTTGCCGTATTGGGCAAACTTGAAAATGGAGGGCGCAATGGGAAAGCGGCTCTGCCCTGAGGTCATGGTGGTCAGGCGCTGGCCTTTGCGAATCGACTCCGGAAGATCCTTGTCGTACCAATCCTTCATCCCCGGCTTGTAATCGAAAAGATCGATCTGAGGAGGCGCGCCGAGCATGTGAAGGTAAATGGCACGCTTGGCCTTGGGCGCAAAATGCGGCAGCCCCGGCAAACCGCCGATGGGTGTATTCAACGATGGATTTGCACGGAGATCTTCGCCGAGCACCGTTGCAAGGGCGGCGATGCCGAGTCCACTGGCTCCGCGGCGAAAGAACTGGCGGCGGGTTTCGGCTAGAACGACTTGATCGGAAGGATGCATATTTTCCTATTTGTTCAACACTTCATCCAAGTTCAACAACTGATTGGTGACCACCGTGAGAGCCGCGAATTCCGGGACGGGAATCTTTGAATTCGGTTTGGAATCGCCAACCGCCAGAAGCTTTTTGGCATCGGACGGGTGAGAGTCGTAGTAGCTCAAATAATCTTTGTAAGAACGCTCCGCAATAGCGCGCTCGTTTGGCTCAAAGGAGCGTGAGAGCAACTGAGATGCAAGAAAGTCGATTTCCTCATCCAGTTTATTTGACGACGACAGCATCGCGCGCTCGGCCAAATTGCGAGCGGCCTCTACGAATTGCGGATCGTTCATGGTCACCAGCGCCTGAAGAGGCGTGTCCGTACGCTCCCGGCGCACCGTGCAGCTTTCGCGCGATGGCGCGTTGAAGATGTCCATGGAGGCCGGAGGCGCACTGCGTTTCCAGAATGTATAAAGGCTGCGGCGGTAGAGTTTCTGACCGGTATCGGCTTTGTAAAACCGGGTATTACTCTGCTGCATCGCGACGGTTTCCCATATTCCATCGGGTTGATACGGCTTCACGCTGGGGCCCCCAATGGACGGGTTCAGCAGACCGCTGGTAGAGAGGGCATAATCGCGAACCATCTCCGCATCCATCCGGAAGCGAGGCCCGCGGGAAAGCAGCCGGTTATCGGGATCTTTCTTCACCTTTTCATCCGTCGAGTTCGATGCCTGCAGATAGGTGGAAGACGTGAGCATCAGACGGAAGAGTTTCTTCACATCCCAACCGGATTCGCGAAATTCCACCGCGAGCCAGTCCAGCAGTTCCGGGTGGGACGGCGCTTCGCCCTGCGACCCGAAGTCCTCCGATGTTTTCACGATGCCAGTGCCGAAGAGTTCCTGCCAAAAGCGATTGACGGCAACGCGCGACGTGAGGGGATTCGAGGAATCGACCAACCACTGCGCCAGACCGAGACGATTTCTTGGGTAAGAGGCCGGCATGGGCGGAAGGGCCGAGGGAACATTGGGCTCGACCGCTTCGCGCGGCTGATCGTACTGACCGCGATTGAGAATGTTTGCCATTGGCTTCGAATCGGTGCGCTCTTCCATCACGAGCGTGACTGCACCGCGACGCCTGATGACCCGGCGCTCATCGTTCGCTTTGTCCGTCTCTGCCACAAGATTGCGATAGGCGGGATCTTTGTAATTAAGGAAGTAAAGCCGCAGCGCCTCCCGTTGAGAATCTGAGAGTTCGCCTGCATTCTTCTCGCGCGATTCCGCCAGGTCAGGCCAAACCGAGAGAAGCCCGGCTTCCTCTTCGGTGATAGCGCGGCTGAAGATCCGAAAATCCGCGATAGCTCCATCTCTGAAGTAGCGGTCGGCGCCGTCGCCACCGAGCACCAGGGGAGACGAGGTGCTGACCGTACCTTGCAGGTGAGTGACGGTGTCCCCTCTGCCTTCGGTGGGAACCGCCGCCCCGTCTACCAAAAGGTTCAAACCAGCCTGTTCCCGGCTGCCGTCGTAGGTGAAAGTCAGTTGATTCCAAGTACCCGCTTTCAAGCGGCGTCCACCATTGCTGCGGATCTGGATAGCTTTTCCGTCATCGCCATATAGCCTCAGAGTGGGGATGCGGGCGTTGAGTTCGATGGTCCACCCGCGCAGGATTTCCTTTCGGACGTCGCCCCCTTTGGTGACTTCAGGAGGATCGAGCTTCCGGCGGCTGAGTTGACTGGCTACGGTGAAATTGCCCTCGCCTTTAGGCATGTACATGGAAACGGTAATCGAGAAGGGTTTGTCGCCGGTGATGAAAGCAGAATCGGGCAGCGTTAAAACGGATTTTGCGCCGAACTGGAGCGCCTTCCGGCCGGGCACGGAAGAGTCGCCAAGCGTAACGCCGGGCGTGAGCATCATGCCGCCGGCTGTGCCTTGCCGCGAAACACGCGCCTCATCCTCAAGGGATACAGCCAACATCTCAGAGACGACATCAAGGGGTGCGCTGATCTGCCGGCGTTCTGGCGCATCCAACCAATGATTAAACTCTTCGTTTGGCGATTTTCTTGCGTCGGCCATCCGGTTCTTCAACGATGCGATCTCCGTTTCCAGATCTAACCACCGGGTGCGATCCTGTTGCTTAGGAACCACGATGATGGGGGGCGTGTCCGGAATGTTGCCGTCCAATGCGGCCTGCGTTGTGTTGCGGAAGAACGCGGCCATGGCGTAAAAATCTTTCTGCGAAATGGGATCGAATTTGTGATCGTGGCAAGTGGCGCAACCGATGGTGAGGCCCAGGAAAACGGTGCCCGTGGTGTCCACGCGATCCTTGGCGTAAATCGCTTCTACTTCTTTCTCGATCACGCCGCCTTCATTCGTACTGACGTTGCAGCGATGAAAGCCGGAGGCGATCTGCTGTTCGAGCGTGCGGTTGGGCAGCAAGTCGCCGGCGATCTGCTCAACGGTGAACTTGTCGAACGGCATATTGCGGTTGTATGCCTGGATGACCCAATCCCGATACGGCCACATCTCGCGGTAATTATCGATGTGCAGGCCATGGGTGTCGGCGTAACGGGCGGCATCCAGCCAGTAGCGGGCGCGGTGTTCGCCATAGTGCTCCGACGCGAACAGACGGTCGAGGAGTTTCGAATAAGCGTTGGGGGATTTGTCCGCGGCAAATGCCTCGACGTCCTGGGGAGAGGGAGGAAGTCCAGTCAGATCCAGAGAAACGCGCCGGATCAAGGTGCGGCGGTCCGCTTCGGGGGCTGGCTGCAATCCGGCGGCTTCCACTTTCGCCAATATGAATCGATCGATGGGATTACGCACCCACTGTTCCGCTTTTACGGCAGGCGGATTGGGGCGCACCGGAGCGGCGAAGGACCATTGCTCTTTCCACTCGGCGCCGCCTTCTATCCAGCGCTTCAGTGTGTCTTTCTGTTTGTCAGTCAGGATTTTGTGGGAGTATACGGGCGGCATGCGCGTAGCCGGTTTTGGCGCTGTGATGCGCTGATATAGCAGGCTCTCTTCGGGCTTGCCTGGGACGATAGGGCTTCCGTGTTCCCGCGCGGCAAACGCCCCTTCGCGCGTGTCCAGACGCAGATTGACCATGCGCGTACCCTTATCCGGTCCATGGCAAAGGAAGCACGCGTCGGACAAAATGGGCCGGACCTCGCGCTGGAAATCGACACCTGCCGCGTCGACGGGCGGCGTCATTAAACAGGAAGAGGCAAGCAGGAGGAGGGACACTCTGAAGACGAATCGAAGTTTTACTGGCATGAAAAGGACCGGTCCATAGCCTTGGAGAATGCCGGAAATGTACGGGGCTTAGAAAAGACCGACTCCGCCAGGCAACACCTATTTTACCCGTTTTGGAATAATCGTGCTCCCGATGCTCTATACCCTCCGGCGTAGTTGGATGCTGCCATTCACGGTCTTCAGCATGATTTCGCGGCTGGCGTTCCCATTCTTGCCGCCAATACGGGGAGTGGTGAGACGCTGATGGACGGCGATGGGGAAGTCCGTCGTGATGGCTCCGTTTGTCGTTTCGGCTCGAAGCGCCGAGTTCGTGATGGATGGCGTGTTCAACGTGATGCTTCCATTTACAGTACTGAGTGCGGCCGATTTCATGGAACATGCCGTGCCCACTGTCGCGGTAATGTTCCCGTTTACGGTGTGCGCCTGGGCCTTTCCGCTGGTCGAGATTTGGATTTTACCGTTCACTGTCTCAGCGTTCACATCTCCCTGCATGCCGTGCGCGTCCACCTCACCGTTCACCGTACGCCCAATGAGGCCAACGCCCTTGGGAACCCGGACAGTGTAATTCACACGAGCGTCACCGGTACCTGCAACGTCTGAAACGCAGCGATTCGGACTGTCTGGAGAGACGCCGATCGAAACCGCGCAAACGGTCACTCCGCCGTGGTGATGAATCACTTCCACCTTCACCTTTTCGGGATTAGCGATCTGGGAGGAAATGTCGGCGTAGACTTCCACTTCCGTGCCGTTTGAAAACTCGGCGTGGACATCGCCATTAAGTCCGCGGATTTCGATCGCCAGACCTGGCGCCACCGGGCCTCTCCACTGAAAGGGAGCCGCCATATCGGCGGCGGACGTTACGGAGGCGGCCAGGAAGAGTGTGGTTGGGAACGATAGGGACAGGAATCGCATAGATAACCTCTTAACGCTTCTCAAAGGCAGGACGGGTTCTCAAAGCGAGCAGTAAACCGCCTGTCACCGTTTGGAGTCTGCGCCTTTCATTCATGCACAATCACAGTAATGGGCTGTTCGTAGTGGAGTAAATGGAGGTTACGTTCCAGCCTGCCGGGTGCAAAGAGGCGAAAGGCAACCATTGGCGCCGGCGTCGCAAGCACAAACACCAGGACGAGAACGGCAATCAGGTCATATTGATCTCTTAGGAACTTCATTTTACAACCTCATTCATAACGGAGAGCCACCATGGGATCTACTCTTGTGGCCCGGAGCGCCGGAATCAGCGTCGCGGCAAGGGCGACGGCCGTGAGCAATAGCGCGACAATTGCGAAAGTAAACGGATCCGTCGGACTAAGTTCGAACAGCAAGCTGGAGATCAGACGGCTCATAAAATACGAACCGATCAGACCGGCCAGAAGACCCGCAACAATCAGATGCATCCCGTTGCGGAGGACCAGCCGTAAAACGTCGCTCCGCTCCGCGCCCAGAGCCATGCGCAAACCAATCTCCTGCGTTCGCTGGGTAACCGAGTAGGAGATCACTCCATAGATTCCGACCGCCGCCAGAGTGATGGCGATACCCGCGAAAATCGCAAGCAGGAGCATGGTGAAACGGGATCGGGCGATGGACTCGGAGAGCACTTTGTCCATCGGTTGGATCTCGCCCATGGGCTGTTCCGGATCGATGGAGTGAATTACACCGGTAGCGCTACCGGCTAGATTGGACGGCGGCAACGTTGTTCGAATCACGAAAGTCATAAACCCAAACGGTAGTTGCGGGTATGAATAATAGACGGTTTGACGTGCATTTTTGTCTAGTGCTTCGTGGTGCACGTCCCCCACGACGCCGACGATCTCGCCGGGAACATCGTCTTTCATGGCCACGCGAATGTGTTGGCCGAGTGCGTTTCCTTCGGGCCAGTTATCGCGCGCGAAGGACTCGCTCACGATGTAAACGCGCGGCGCGGCTGCATTGTCATGAGCGGTGAACCATCGGCCTTGGCGCAGTGGCACTCTCATCGTACTGAAGTAGTCAGGATCTACGGACGAAACATTCGTCACCGGCTTCTGGCCGGGTGGCGGAGCGGGACGGCCATCGATTGTGAACGAGGTTCCGGATATCAGACCGGTTAAGGGAAGAAACACATCCGCGCCCGCCGCTTGCACGCCGGGAATATTCCGGAGCTTCAACAAAGCTTGCTCAAAGAATGCGATCTTCTGCGCTGGCTCGCGGTATTTTGCGTCAGGCAAAAACACCCTGGCTGTCAGTACCTGTCCGGCACTGAACCCTGGGTTAACGGACTGCAGTTTTGTGAAACTCCGAATCAGCAAACCGGCCCCCACCAGCAGCATAAGGCTCAGGCCAATTTCGGCAACCACCAGAATGCCGCGCACTCGATGGCTTCCGATGCCGGCGCCCGTCCGCGACCCCTGCTTTAGACTGCTGTTGAGATCCGTCCGGGAAGCGGCCAGCGCAGGAACGAGTCCGAAGAGAACTCCGGTGGCAAGCGACAGAACCGCCGTGAAGCCCATCACCAGATAATCCGGCGAGACCTGGTCGCGCAAGCGCAAATCCGCCGGACTCAGGGCCACTAACAGGTCAATTCCCCAGAAGGCCAACAGAATTCCAACCAGACCGGCGGCCACGGCGAGTAGAATACTTTCGGTGAGCAATTGCCGGACGATGCACATCCGGCTGGCCCCTAGCGAAGTTCGAACCGCCATCTCGCGCTGCCGCGAAGCTGCCCGCGCGAGCAGAAGATTCGCTACGTTTGCGCAGGCGATCAGCAGTACCAGACCTACCGAGCCAATCAGAATAAGCAAGGCGGGCCGGATGTCACCCTCGATCTGGTCTCTCATGGTGACCAGGTTCACTCCCCAATTTGTGTTGAACTCGGGATGCTCCCGTTCCAGGCGCTTTGCAATGGAGCTCATCTCCGATTGCGCGTTCTCTATCGAGATCCCAGGGCGGACGCGGGCGACGGCCTGCATGTAACGCCCTGAGCCGATGCGGTAATTGCGCGCCGGGTTGAGTTTCAAAGGAACCCAGAATTCGCTTGCCCGGTTCAGCCAACGGAATCGCGCGGGCATCACCCCGATGACAGTGTACTTCTCTGAGTCGAGAGTAATCGGCTGTCCGAGGATGCCCGGATTCGAACCAAACCGCGTCTCCCAAAAACGATGGCTGAGGACGACAACGCCCGGCGCGCCTGGCTTATCTTCGTCGTCGTTGAAACTGCGGCCTAATTGGGGTGTAACGCCCAGGAGCGGGAAGAAACTTGCCGCGACCGCGAATCCGGGAACCTCATCCGGCTCACCGGCACCGGTCAGAATATCCAACTGCGAAAGCACCGGGGACATGGCTTCGAAGACACGATTCTGAGCCTTCCAATCGAGGAAGTCGGCTGGTGAAATGACGTTCTGCTTTGCGCCTCTCGGACTCGATTCCCAAACCATCACCAATCGTCCGGGCTCGAAGTACGGCAAAGGACGAAGTAGCAGCGCATTCACAACGCTGAATATGGCGGTGTTGGCTCCAATGCCGAGCGCGAGTGCAAGTATCGCGACAAAACTGAACGCAGGGTTCTTCAGCAGGGTCCGGACGCCGTACCGTATGTCGTGAACTATAGAACCCATAAGTTCCTGAAGTAAAAGCAATTGGGATGCCAGTACCGCTGGCCTTCAAACAGGCGGAAAGGCACGGAATTTCCGCTGCGGATGTGTCCGGTATTGGGACGCCTGTGTACAGATCCGCACAGATTACATGGGCTGATGACCGGAGCAGACCAGCACTGGTAAATGCGGGTACTTCGGGAAGCTTGGGTCGGTTAACGATAGACGGCAGAGATAGAAGACCGCACCACGGTCCGAAGTAATCTGCCGCATGTGGCGGCAAGTGGCGCAGAGTCCGGCCTTACTTAGTAATCCAGCCATCGACAATTTCGATAATCCTGTGGCCGTACTCGGCATTTTTCTCCGAATGGGTCACCTGGACGATGGTGGTGCCGTTTTCGTTCAACCGCTTGAAAGTTTCCATGATCTCTTTGGCGTGACTGGAATGGAGGTTGCCGGTGGGCTCGTCCGCCAGGATAATCTTCGGATTCGCGATAAGGGCGCGCGCAATCGCAACCAGTTGCTGCTGGCCGCCTGAGAGCTGATTCGGAAAAAGGTCCTTTTTCCCCACCATTTGAAACCGGTCGAGCATGTCGCAAACAATGCTGTCCCGCTCGCTCTTTTTGACGTTGCGGTAAGACAGAGGAATATCCAGATTTTCGTAAACCGTGAGTGAATCCAGCAGATGGTAGCTCTGAAACACGAAGCCGATGTATTTCTTCTGTACTTCCATGCGGTCTTTCTTATTCAGCCGGTGAATCGCGTGATCCCCGAAATAGAATTCGCCGGTCCAGGAGCTGTCATGCATTCCGAGCACATGCAGCAGAGTCGATTTCCCCGCTCCGGATGGACCCATGATGGATACAAATTCGCCTTCCTTAATTTCGGCGTTGATACGCCGCAGGACGAAGGTTTTGGTTGGGCCGTGCTCAAAGTACTTCTCTACGTTTCTCAGAGTGATCATCTTTTGCAAGTTTACTGCTTGGCGGAATCCGCTTCCATGCTTTCTTCGACAATTCGTCCGTCAAAGAGCCGGATGGAGCGGTCGGCGTAGCGGGCATAGCGTGGATCGTGAGTGACGATGCAGATGGTGGCTCCCCCTCGATGCAGTTCACGGAGAAGGTCCATAACCGCTTCGCCGTTGGCGGAATCGAGATTCCCGGTGGGCTCATCCGCGAGTAGAATGGCGGGTTCGCCGGCCAGCGCGCGGGCGACGGCCACGCGCTGCTGTTGACCTCCGGAGAGTTGGGATGGATAGTGCTTGACGCGATGCGACATTCCGACGCGTTCGAGGGCGTCGTGGACACGCTTCTTTCGATCCGCCGAAGCCATACCGCGATAGGTGAGCGGCAGCTCGACATTCTCGTAAACAGTCAGATCCCCAATCAGATTGAACGCCTGAAAAATGAATCCGATCTCGCGATTGCGTATGCGGGCGCGCTCTGAAAGCTTGAGACTTTGAACCGGATTTCCATTCAGCGTAAACGTGCCATCGGTCGGCGAATCGAGGAGACCGAGAATCGCGAGCAGGGTCGATTTGCCGCATCCGGACGGGCCCGAAATGGACACGTACTCCCCGTGCTTAATGTCCATGTGGATTCCAGCCAGTGCATGGGTCTCGACTTCATCTGTCATGAATACTTTGGTCACGCCATCCAGGCGGAGCAGTGCGGATTCTGTTGCGTTCATGTTTCTCCCTAGTTCAAGCGAATTCGATTATGCTGATCCTGCGCCGACATGTCGGACAGGATCACGTTATCCCCGACTCTCAATCCTTCCAAAATCTCGATGGTGTTCACAGAGCTGCGGCCTAACTTGACCTGCACGCGCGACGCTTCCTTGCCATCTCCGTCCAGTTTGAACAAGGCCACCAGGCTGTTCGGCTGTCCGAATACCGGACGGCCGACGTACAACACGTCGTTTAAACGCTCCAGTTCTATGGTTCCGTCCACGCTCAAATCCGGAACTGCTCCTGGAGGCAATTCCGCTTCCAGCTTGACGTCTACGGTGCGAGTTCCGTTCAACACGGCGGGGTCGATACGAATCACTTTACCCGGAATGATGCCATTGCGCGTGTCGATGTCCGCCTTCTGGCCCATGGCGATATCCTTCGCCTGCGTTTCCGCTATTTGTAGAACGGCTTTCAACTTCCAAGGCTGCGCCACCTTGGCGAGAAGCGTTCCGGGAGTGAGCCGCTGGCCCACTTCCACAGGCAGTTCCTGCAAAACACCGGAAGCGCCGGCGCGGATTTTCAACTCCGCTACCTGTTGCTTCTTCAGCTCAGAGGCCGAGCGGAGTTTTGCGATCTGTACCTTTTGCGCATCAAGCTGCGCCTGCATGGACTCCCCGCTGATGGCGACGCGCTCTTCTTCAATTGCAGTACGGGCTTGAAGGTCAGCCGCGGTTTCCTTGGCAATTTTCATATTGATGTCGGAGGTCAGCCCGTTCTCGCCCAGTTTCTGCTCTACTTCCGCTTTCAACTTGGCCTGCGTGTAATCCGATTTCACGTGAGCGGCATTCGACTTCAGATCGAGACGCTGGGTGGCCAGGCGCACGCGAAGGTCGGTAAAGGAGGCTTCCGCGGCCTTGATCTGCCAGTCGATATCCACCGCATCCAATTGAAGCTGCGGATTAGAGAGTTCGATCAGCACCGTATCGGCCTTCACCGCAGTGCCGGGACGGACCAGAATCTTCTCGACGCGGCCGTCGGTAGCCGCTGGGATGAACAGTACTTCCTCGGGCTTCAACACTCCTAAGCCACGCACCTGGCGCAGCATAGGCCCGCGCTTTACGCTGTCAATCCAGACCGTGGCGCGCTCCACCGGGGGCGCAGCGGGTTTCAACCGCTTCATGAAAATAGTCAGAGGGATGGCAAAAATGATAACAATGGCCGCATAGATACCACGGCGAATCATACGGTTGCGGCTTGCGCCTTTGCGTTGGACGTCCATATTAGCTCAAGCTACTAATGGCAACTCCAATGCCATGTCTTTGGTGGTGCTTAACACATGCATTCTATGCCAGTTACGCCTCATCTGACGCCAGCCCCCTATGCGTCTTGTGTCCGCTTTTGGGATTGGCATGTACGAATTTGACGAAACGAACCCGGCAAAGTCTCTCACTATCTCTTACTGAGGATACGCAGAATGGTTTCCCTGGGTTCAGGGAATCTGCATTCAGGGAATCTGCGCAGCTCCGTCTAAACGGAGTACTGCTGCGTCTAAAAAATTTCATGCTCCGTTATCTTTATCTCGGAATCATCGCGGTCTGCGCGATGCCGGCACCGGCTCAGACTACTAGTCCGTTTACTATTGTCTCGGCGGCGAGCTATCAGGCGTCCGTATCACCAGGCTCTCTGGCGGCGATCTTTGGCTCTTCTCTTTCATTTGCCACCGAGTCCGCGCAGTTGGACGCCTCGGGGCAACTGCCTACCCAGCTCGGGGGAACATCCATTCAGATCGATGGCCGGGCCGCTCCCCTGGTCTACGTCTCACCCAGGCAGATCAATCTTGTGGTTCCGGCGGAGACGCAGCCGGGAACAGCCAATATCGTTATCAGCTCTAACGGCAATCGCTTGCAGGGCACCGCGGATGTACGGCGAACCGTACCGGGGATGTTTTCGTCGAACGGTTCTGGCAAGGGCGCAGGAGCCGTTCTGAACGCCGTGACATATGAGCGCGAGCCATTCTTGGTCGAGACGCTTGAGAATAGCGGAGACGATAAAAGGACACGTTTGTCGTTATTTGCAACAGGAATTCGATTTGCTGAAAATCCTACGCAGGACCCATCCATCACGGACGTGGCATCGAAGGTGCGCGTGCAAGGGCGAACCGCTTCGGGCAAGGCCGTCGACCTGCCGGTAGAATACGCAGGGGCCGCGCCAGGGTTCTTCGGACTCGATCAGGTGAATGTTGCCGTTCCGCCCGACGCCGATGGTCTTGGCGTAGTCTCACTCACACTGACGGTTGAGAATCAGATATCCAACACCGTGACCCTCACAATGGGGCAGATGCCGGCCGGACGTCTCGCGCTCGCCGGGTTGGATCTTTCGCAATCGACGGTGGCCGGCGGAGCTACGGTTTCTGGAAGCGTATTGCTGAATGCACCAGCGCCCGCCAGCGGAGTGGCGATCCAGCTCAAAAGCTCCAATGCATCCGTAGCCACAGTTCCAATGTTTGTGACAGTGCCGGCGGGCCAGGTGGCGATTCCTGTTTCCATTCAAACCAGCTCGCCCGCGTCAGTTCAAGATGTGACGATCACGGCGTCAGCCGGAGCCAGAACACGGGCGGCGGCGTTGCGGGTTCGCCCCTCCGATCATCCTTCTATCCTGAGCGTTACATTGTCCCCGGTGAGTGTGGCAGGCGGGGCAGCAATATCGGGAACTGTCACTCTTAGCGGTAGCGCACCGATGGGTGGCGTGGTTGTCGCGCTCAGCAGCAATAATGGTGCCGTCCAGGTTCCCGCAACGATCACAGTTTTGTTTGGCCAAACAATGGCGAATTTTACGGCCACGGCAATTTCCACCCCGGACGCTCAAAACGTAACGATAACGGCGTCGTTTGAGGACAGTTCAAAGACCGCAACCGTCGCACTCGTACCGGCCCTGCTGCTCACATTATCGACGGACAACACGGTCGGCGGAACGGATGTAACGGGAACGGTGACTCTAGGGAATCCGGCCCCGGCGGGGGGAGCGCTGGTGACGTTGCAGCCGAGCGACTTTAACGTGGGCCGCGTCCCTCCGTTCGTGACCGTTCCTGGCGGTCAGGTATCGGGCACGTTCACCGTCCAGACAACCGCGGCGGCGTCAAACCGCACTCTCTCCATTACAGCCACATACAACGGTGTTTCCCAGAGTGCAAGTCTGACAGTGAGCTCAGGGCAGGTGGTGAGTATCGGTAATCTGGTGGTCAGCCCAACCGTGGTGAAGGGCGGAACTTCCGCTACGGGCACCGTTACGTTTACAAATCCTGCCGGTCTTACAGGAGCTATCGTCTCGCTTGCATCCGACAACCTGTTGGCTGCCAGTGTGCCGGCCTTTGTGTCAGTGCCGGCTGGACAAACCTCAGCCCAGTTCAACATCCGTACGAGCGCGGTTGGTTCGGTCCAGACAGTCAAGATTACCGCCTCATCGGGCAGCAGCTCGAAAACGGCCACGCTGACAGTAAACTGATCTGGTCGGAACCAACTGGCCGGACTTTGCATCAGATGTGCGGCTTTGTTGCCGCGGCATGTTCATCCGAGAGCAAGAATCACAAGTTCGACCGAAAGCAGCTTGTCACCGCTTGCCGCTTAGCGGACTTGTCGCCCTGGTGTGTTGCGGATAGTCTGATCGCCGGAAGCGATGGCGCCGAGTCTCGATCTCGGATTATTCCTGGTAGGGCGTTGTACAGGGGCACTCAGGAGAGAAGCACGCGTAGAGGAGGATGTCATCGACCTTCGTCAGCAGCATATAAATCAAATCGTGATCCTTGCGGCACCGCGGCTTCGATTTTAAGTCGCCGAAATCCGGTTTTTCTCCCAGGTGAAACGGGAAATAGCCGAAGTCGTAGTGAAACTGCCTGTTGCACTCTGGATGGGTGCAGCCGAGCGTCCTTTGTTCCGCAACCCACATACCCGCATCGGGGTTCATGCTTGCGACTTTGAGTTTGTGAGTCGGATGCACGTCGCAAAATGCCGAATCGATTTTCACTTGGTTCCCCTCTGTTGAGAATTGTACCTTTTTTGCGGATGGATCACGCCGCCGCGGTTCGCTGGATAATCTCCTCGGCACGCTTCCAATCCTCATTTGCCGTGCCCTCCGGCCTGCCACGCACCTCCCAGCGCAGTTCGGCGATTCTCCTCACGCGCGTCTCAGCCAATTGCGAGGGATCATCCGGTCCTTCCGAAAGAAAATCGCGGCTGGATGGCGGAAGGAGAAGATACGCCAAAGCATTGCGGCAACTCTTGTAAGCGATGCTAGCTTGTTCCAATTCCAGAAGAGCCGCATCCACGGCTGTCTGGTCCATATTTGGTTGTTCCTTTAAGAACTGAACGCTGCGCACCTTCTGCGAAAGATTGCGAAATGCGATCCGATAAGCCCGCCATGCATCTGCTCTCATCAACGGTTCAGCTTGTTCCGGTTTCATATCTGCTTAGACGGAAGAAAGGACCCGAAGGTTCGCCGGAGCATCCGGTGGAGTAAATTGCCGTGTGGACGGCGCAATCGGCGTGTCCATAGGAGCACGGCCCGGAACGCGATAAACTTTGACCTTTTCTTTGCCTTTTCAGCGCCGTTGCGTGAGAATACGCATAGACCTCCCGTGGCAACTGACCTAATAGAAATTGATTCGGAACAACCAGGCACCCAGGCGGTGGATCGTGCCGCCAAGATCATCAATCAGGGGGGGATTGTCGCAATTCCGACCGATGCTCTCTATACAATCGTCGCCGATCCAATGAACTTGCATGCTGTCGGCCGGGTTTTCAAGGCCAAGGGACGGGAACCGCAACGTTCACTCCCTCTGCTGGTTTCCGATCTGATGATGGCCGAAGATCTGGCTAAAGAACTGACATCGCGTTTTTACCTGTTAGCAAGGCGGTTCTGGCCTGGGCCTCTGACCGTGATTGTGCCGGCGGCGGCGAAGGTGCCGTTGCGGGTTACCGGGAATACCGGCCGCTTGGCGCTGCGCCAATCTAAATCATTGGTGGCAAACGCCGTATTGGAAGCGTTGGGCCGCCCCTTAATATCGACGAGCGCGAACATTTCGGGGCAACCCACCGGCCGGAGTGGAATCGATGTCTTTTTCATGATGGACGGCGCTATCGATCTTGTTCTGGATGCCGGACATTGCGTAGGTGAGGGCAGCACCACGGTAGACGTCACCGAACCCTACTGGAAGCTCATCAAAGAGGGTGCGATTACTGAAAAAGACATAGAAGATTGCCTTAGAGGGGCTTAAATTCCGCAATCTTCTGGTATCATCACCTTGGAGCGTTTCTGCAAGGCACGTGAATGGCCTCTAAAAATTGATCCAACAGTCAATGTCACTGGGGTCCGACTCGTTTGCAGCACCGGTGTGCAAGCTCCGGCGGTTCGCCGCCATGGAGAAGCCTTAAGGTGTCCGGAGGACTCCTCCCCTTACTTAATAAGGGTCAATGACGGAGGCTGAACACAGCTAAGTGGAGCGCTCCACCACTTTCAAACGGCCCGCCACAGCACTTGAAATCCCAGAATGAACATACTATTTATTGGAGACATATTTGCATCCGCCGGCCGCGGAATTGTCGCCGACAAGCTGCATTACATCGTTTCCACCGAACACATCGACCTGGCTATCGCCAATGCCGAAAATGCGGCCGGAGGGTTCGGCGTCACCCCTCTGATCGCGGAAGAACTGCTGAAGCTGGGATTGGATGTACTTACTTCGGGCAATCACATCTGGGATAAGAGAGAGATCCTGGAATATTTTCCGCATCAACCGAAGCTTCTGCGCCCGGCCAATTACCCCGAAGAACTGCCTGGAAAGGGGTGGGGCATCGTAAAGGCGAAAAACGGGGTGGAGTGCGCGGTGATCAATCTTCAGGGCCGGGCCCATATGCCGTCTACCGACTGCCCGTTCCGCAAAGCTAACCAGATTTTAGAGGCCATTCCGGCCAAGGTTAAGGTGCGATTCGTGGATTTTCATGCCGAATTGACGAGTGAGAAAATGGCGATGGGATGGCACCTGGATGGACGGGTTTCCGTAATGGTGGGAACGCATACGCATATACCGACGGCGGACACGCGCATTCTTCCGGGTGGAACCGGTTATCAGACCGATGCCGGAATGACTGGCCCATACAATTCCGTCATCGGCGTGGATAAGGAAATTGTATTGAAGAAGTTTCTCACCGCCATGCCGGTCCGCATGGAGGCCGCGCGCGGCGGAGTGGAACTGCACGGTGTGATCGCCGAGGTGGATGAAAACACCGGGAAAACGGTTGCAATCCGGCGCTATACTCTACAATCCTAAGCCGCGTCCGATTTCGGTAGGCAAGATAGAAACCTGCCGGTACCAGGAACACGGTGCGAAGAACTACTCTGGATTCAATTCGAAGAGATGCTGGCCGCACTGCTCTTGAGCCTGCCTCTTGCACTGGGGGGCGCCGGTTTTGCCGGTTACGGATTGGCTCGGCGTGCGTTGGCGCCGCTAGAACACATGGCGCGCCGCGCCGGACAGATCACGCCGGAGCGCCTGCATGAACGTCTACCGGTCGAAAATCCCGACGATGAATTGGGGCACTTGGCGCGGGTCTTTAACAGTACGCTTGCCCGGCTTGAACAATCATTTGGGCAATTGCGAAGATTCACATCCGACGCCTCACACGAACTGCGCACGCCGCTGACCGCCATCCGGAGCGTAGGCGAGGTTGGGCTGCGGAAGGACGGCAGCCGCGAAGAGTGTCGCGACATCATTGGCAGCATGCTTGAGGAGACGAACCGTCTCACCCGCCTGGTGGACAGTCTATTGACAATTTCCCGAGCCGACGCCGGACAGATCCAATTGCAATACACAGCCATTTCAGTGCTGGATCTTGCACAGGAGTCCGCTGGACTGATCGAAGTGTTGGTGGAGGAAAAGGCGCAGCAGCTTCAGATTCACGGACACAGGCAGGCAGTAGTGGAAGGCGATCGCCTGCTGCTTCGGCAAGCACTGGTGAATATTCTCCATAACGCGGTGAAGTATTCTCCGGTTGGCGGAATCATCTCTGTGCGAGTGTCTTGTTCCAACCCGCACACCGTAAACGTGGAAATTGCCGATGATGGTCCAGGTATCCCGTCCGGACAGCGCACAAAAGTTTTTGACCGGTTCTATCGCGTGGACAGTGCGCGGTCGCGCGAGGCGGGTGGAGCCGGCCTTGGACTTTCCATCGCGAAATGGGCCGTGGAGGCGCATGGCGGCGAAATCACACTGCATAGCCCGAATGGAGTTGGCTGCACCTTCTGCATCCAGTTGCCCACGGCACAAGTACACTCATGCCATCGTGAGGAACAAACAGTTTGACCGGATAAAGGAAGGTCTGTTATGAGAGTCGCCGCGATTTATGACATTCATGCAAACCTGCCGGCGTTTGAGGCGGTACTGCAAGATATTCGTCAAGCGGAAGTAGAACCAGGCGCCTATTGGCTCTTACTTGGCCCTGGCGTCCTGTTTCGGCATACGCCCTACGATCTCGCGAAAGCCGCCGATCGTATTCGAGGTACGAAGTACCCGCAAGCTGACGCTTTCGCAGCACGCAATATCCTGCAACCTCCCTCGGAGAGAGAAATGCTGGAAGCGTTTAGCCGGGCCGAATTGAAGTCTAGCTCATAAGTATGGGATCGTCCGGGGCGACCCGCCAGGCGGCAACCCTTCCATCCATATAAGTGCAGTAAATCGTGCCATCCACAATAATAGGCGGACTGTAGAGCACTCCCTTTTGCTGATCGTTCCAGAGCAGATCACCCGTTCCCGCCTCGCGAATCTCAAGCCCTTTCGTGGTGGAGAGGAACACCATCCCGTTAGCAACGGTGACTGGCGCCAGGATGACACCGTCAGTCGGTTGGCTCCATACCACGCTGCCATCGTCGGGAGAAAGGGCATACGCGGAACCTTCCGCAAACGAATCCGCATCGCTGACGCCAGCCCCGCTATAGAGCAGCCTTCCATCGGTGGCGGGAGTAGAAATAGACCCGCAACCGCACTCGGGACAAACGCACTTGATGGCAAGCTGCGTCTGCCATGCCAGCGACAGATCCGCCGCATTCAATGTGTAAAGTACTCCATCCTTCCCGCTGGCGCTCACTAGAGTTCTGCCGTCTGAACCGTGAAAAATCAGCGGCGAGGATCCCCACTCAATGTCCTCATCCCGTGAATTGGTGGGCAACAGGAAATAGTGGCTGCCGATTTCCAGCGTCGCCGCGTCCAGCGCCAGAAAACTGCCGCCCCACACGCCGAGCGCCGGGTCCTGCTCACCAGTTCCGGTGGTCACGAAAATTTTGTTGGAAGCGGCATCGAAGGCCGGCGTGGACCACACGCCGCCGCCCGTTTCCCCTTCTGGCATCAGAAAACGAACAAGAGGATGTGTGGGATCGGCCGGATCGATCCTCACCAGCGAGCCACGGGTGAGCGGGCAATCGCCGAGCGACGCAACGCCAACATACAGCGCGCCGCTAGCCAGCGTGATGGAAGACCACAGATAGGCGCCGGTTTTCGGATCGCCGATCTGAACGCGCCAGAGTAACTCTCCCGTATCTTTGTTGAACGCATAGACGGCCGAATCGCCGCCCGCAATATACACGGTGTCCCCCGATACCGCCGCCTGCGCCGCCACGCCGATGGACGGAAAGCAGGTAGGATCGTCAGGCACGGGTGCAATCCCAACAAAGTGATTCCACAGCATACGGCCGTCTGCCGCGGCCACCGCGTAGAATTTTCCACTCCAGGCGCCGAAGTAGACAATTCCCCCGGAAACCGTCGCGCCTGCTGAAATACCGGATGACACCGAAGTTTCCCATGCAGGGGCCAACCTGCCGATATTGTCCTTAGTAAGTGAGGTTTCCGTTTCGCTGTAACTGGAATGATCGGCTGTTCTGCCAAACATATTCCAATCCTCGGCGGAAAGCGTTTGACTTATTGCGATTACCCATAGCAGGGTGGCGAAACAGAACCGGATATGCACCTTCTTATAATAGCTTCATGTCCTTCGACCCCAAGCGCGAACTCAGAAGCCGAACATGGTTCCACGGCGCCGATTACTATAATTTCGCCCGGCGCACTTATATTCGCGCCGCGGGCTTCAACTCCGATGTCTTCGAGGGAAAACCCGTCATCGGCATTTGTAATTCATGGAGTGAACTGAACAACTGCAACATGCACCTGCGCGATGTGGCCGAAGCGGTGAAGCGCGGTGTGTGGGCCGCCGGAGGGTTCCCGCTGGAGTTTCCGACCATTTCGCTCGGCGAAACGTATATGCGCCCCACCACCATGCTGTTTCGCAATCTGATGGCGATGGACGTGGAAGAGATGATCCGCGCCAATCCACTGGATGGAGTAGTACTGCTATGCGGGTGTGATAAGACGACGCCTGCACAACTGATGGGCGCGGCAAGCGCCGATATTCCGGCAATCATGGTGACAGGCGGCCCGATGCTGGCCGGAAACTGGAGAGGGAAACGAATCGCATCCGGCACCGACGGCCGCAAACTCTTCGACCAGTACCGCGCTGGGAAGATCGGCGATGAAGAATTAAACGAGATTGAAGGATGCATTTCGCGCACGCTTGGGCATTGCACGGTGATGGGCACGGCTTCCACCATGACGAGCATGGCCGAGGCCATGGGCATGACGCTCACCGGCTGCGCGGCCATCCCCGCTCCGGATTCGCGGCGGAAACAGATTGCCGAAACCAGTGGAAAGCGCATCGTCGATATGGTGTGGGAGGATCTGCGGCCATCGCACGTGATGACTCGCAAGTCTCTAGAGAACGCGGTGATCACTTGCATGGCGCTCGGCGGTTCAACGAACGCGGTGGTCCACTTGATCGCAATCGCCGGCAGGCTGGGGATTAACCTGAATCTTGCGGATTTTGACCGGCTTTCGCGAAGCACGCCGTACCTTGTAAACGTAAAGCCTTCGGGCGAGTACCTGATGGAGGACTTCTTCCACTCCGGCGGGGTGCCCGCGCTAATGAAGGAGATCTTGCCATTGCTGCATCGGGATTGCCTCACGGTTACAGGCAAGTCGATCTCTGAAAATATAGAAAAAGCGGAATGCTACAACGCGGACGTGATCCATCCCCGGTCGTCGCCAATCCATAATGAAGGCGGGCTCGCCATTTTGCACGGTAACCTGTGCCCGGATGGCGCCGTGATTAAACCGACGGCTGCTTCCCCCGGCTTGCTGCAACATCGCGGAAAGGCTTACGTGTATGAAAATCATCAGCAGATGGAGCAACAGATAGACCTGGATTACTTGCCCATCGACAGGAATACGGTGTTGGTGATGAAGAACGGTGGCCCAAAGGGGGCGCCTGGTTTCCCGGAATGGGGTTGGCTGCCAATGCCGAAAATGCTCCTAAAACAGGGAGTCAATGACATCGTGCGAATCTCGGACGCCCGTATGAGCGGGACCAGTTTCGGGACGGTGGTGCTGCACGTTGCCCCGGAATCGGCCATCGGTGGACCTTTGGGCATTCTGGAAACGGGAGACGAAGTCGTTCTGGATGTGGCGTCGCGCAAGCTGGACGTAAATCTTTCGCCGGATGAGATCGCCAAACGGCAGGCGAAGTTCACACCCCCTCCGCCACATTATGACCGGGGATATGGCAAGCTCTTTCTTGAGCATGTAACGCAGGCGAACGAGGGTTGCGATTTCGACTTCCTCCGGGCCACCGGCAACATAGCCAAGAATGAGAATCGCTGACTGATGCCGCGCTGGACCAAAGCCGTCGTAACCGTTGCGATTATTGTCCTGTTTTTGCTTGCCAATCGCGGCGCGTACAAGGGCTACTTTCAAGCCGACGACCTGGATAATCTGGCGTGGACGCATGACGTGCCTACAAGCATTTACCTGAAGGGCCTGGTGTCGCCGGTATTTTCAAGGAGTAACTTCCGCCCCGTCGGCCACCTCTATTTTCACGCCCTGGAGCGGTTTGCCGAGCTTTATTTTCTACCTTACATTGCCGTTCTTCAATGGATTCATCTATTGAATGGCGGATTGATCTGGCTGGTATTGCGGCGGCTGAAAATTCCGCTACTACCAGCCCTGACTGGAACTCTATTTTTTCTTTTTCATCCGGCCACCTTCGATGGATATTGGCAGCCGATGTATGTCTTCGACTTGCTCTGCGGAACGTTTTGCCTGCTTTCGACGATTGCGTTTATCGATCGCCGATGGATCTTGAGCTTTATCTGTTTCTGGTTAGCCTACAAGTCAAAAGAAGTAGCGGTGATGCTGCCGGCTGTGCTGCTCGGCTACGAATTCTTACTTGGCGAGAGAAGGTGGAAGCCGCTGATCCCATTCTTTCTTGTCTCGCTCTCATTCGGCCTTCAGGCGTTGGTTTCGAACTCAGGCACTAAGGATGACTATACGCTCAATGTCACGCCGGCTACTCTGCTGGACGGAGTGCTCTTTTACACTCCGAAGTTTTTCATATTCGGGATCGCAGGCATCGCCGTGTTGATCGCGGCCGCATTGGTCCGGGACAGGCGGGCGTGGTTCGGGCTCGCTGGCGCAGCGCTATTTCTAGTTCCGCTGCTCGCGCTGCCGAACCGCATGTCGAGTATTTATCTATACGTCCCGATGTTCGCGGCGGCGGTTGCGCTTGCGGCAATTCTCGACCGGACCAAGCCCTACGCCGGTCTGATCTTTCTTGCCATCTGGCTGCCCGTCACATTCGTCCAAATGCGGGAATATCGAAAAGGCGCATTGACCGTCGCCGGCGATAATCGAAGCTATGTGAAAGGGCTGGCTGATTTCGTCCGCTCGTCTCCAACCACTGCTGCCTTCATCGAGGATGGCGTTCCGGAGTCGATGCATTCCTGGGGAATCAATGGCGCATTGCGTTACTTGTCGAAGAAACCGGAAGTTCAGCTTGCCTGGATCGATTCGCCGGAAGCGAAAGAGCTATTCAAGACCGCGGATCTCGCGGTTTTGAGCTGGGACGAGGTAAACCGGAAACTCCAGATCACGCACCGCGAACCTGATAGCCCGAGCGTGTCCTTCATCAACATGCAGCGCGGCATACCGGTTTGGCAATTTGGCGAAGGCTGGTTCCCAAGAGAAGGTTATTACCGTTGGACCAAGCCGGTTGCTACCGTGACTCTGCTGCGCCCCGCGGACGCAAAACAGTTCGAAGTCTCTGCGAATATCAATCCCGTTCAGATTCGCGGCGTTGGCAAGCTGCGGCTGGAGGTTCTGGTGAATGGGGAATCCATCGGTGAGCAGGAATTCACCGCGTCCGGCTGGCAAAAGCGCGCGTATCCGCTGAAGCCCGCGGCTCCGGGAATTGTAAACGTAGAATTCCGCGCTTCGCCACCGTACCGCCCGGCGAACGATCCACGCACGTTGGGAATCGCTCTCGGCGGGTTCGGCTTCACGAAATGATCAAAATTCCGAAGCTCCGGTGGGTCATCGCGGCCATGTTGTTCGCCTCCACGGTGATTAACTACGCCGACCGGCTCACGCTTTCCGTGGTGTCGCTGGATATCCGTAAAGAATTTTCGATGACTGAGCAGGACTACTCGCAGGTGGTCACGCTATTCCTGCTCGCCTACGCGATCATGTACGCCGTATCGGGATATGTAATCGACCGGATGGGCACGCGGCGAGGCTTTGCGGTGTTCATCTTAGGCTGGTCCTTCGCGCAAATGCTGCACGGATTCGTCAGGGGTAAATGGTCGCTCGGAGCCTGCCGGTTTCTGCTGGGACTTGCGGAACCGGGCGCATGGCCAGCCGCCGCGAAAGCCGTAGCCGAGTGGTTTCCGGCGTCCCAACGCGCGTTCGGCATGGGAATCTTCAACGCGGGCTCATCCATTGGATCCGCGTTGGCGCCTCCCATGGTTGCGTACCTGACGGCATACTACGGCTGGCGCTCCGCATTCCTTTTCACCGGTTCACTGGGGTTCGTCTGGTTAATTGGATGGCTGATCCTTTACTACCCTCCGCGCAAGAACCCGTGGCTGCGCGCCGAAGAGATGCCAGACGTGGATGAAGTGAAACCCGCGGTGGTGGGTGCACGGCGGGACTGGCGCAAGGTGATTGCCATGCGAGAATGTTACACACTGATTCTGGCCCGTTTCTTCACCGATCCTGTGATCTATTTCGTGATCTTCTGGCTGCCGGAATATCTCCGCAAAGAACGCGGCTTCGATCTGGCGATGGTTGGTAAATACGCATGGGTGCCCTTCATTTTTGGCGATATCGGGTACATGTTCGGCGGCTGGCTATCGGGCAGACTGATGCGGGCTGGATGGACGCTGCCTCGCGCGCGAAAGTTCGTGATGCTGATGGGCGCGTGCGTCATGCCGGCGGCAATTTTTGCCCCGCTGGTGCCGACAGCGGCGTTAGCCATCGGAGCGACGTGTTTCGTCACCTTCGGCCATGCCCTGTGGGTAGCAAACCTGCAGACGTTACCCGCCGATCTGTTCAAAAGTGGCGAAGTGGGATCGGCGATGGGCTTTTCAGGCATGGGCGGCGCGGTGGGCGGGATGTTAGCAAACCTGGGAACCGGGTATCTGGTGCAGCATTACTCCTATGCCCCCGTTTTCCTCATGGCCGGTTGATGCACCCTCTATCGGCATTTATTATTTACAAGATGCTGCCGGACCGCTACTTCCCAGATCGTTATTTGAAAGAGGCGTAGCTGACTTCCACCAGGAACAGGCCACAAGCTGGAGCCGTGGGTCCAGCCTTCGGTGGACCGCCTTTCAAGAATTCCGCCAGTTGTTCCGGCGAGACGTTTCCCCTGCCCGCTTCCAGCAGCGTGCCGGCGATGTTCCGCACCATATGTTTCAAAAACCCGCTGCCCGTTATCCGGTAGATCAGGCGGTCTGGCGAAGCCTCCACTCTGGACGAAAAAATCCGGCGAACCGTGGAATAGGGATGTGCGTAGCGATCGTCCGAAGCCGCAAATGCTCTGAAATCATGTTCGCCTTCGAGCAGCGGAGCAATTTCCAGTATCTTGGCGGTGTCCAGTGGATACGGATGGTGATGTACGTAGCGCCGTTCGAACGGAGAGCAGACCTCCGAGCGCACGATTCGATATTCGTAGGTTTTTGAAATCGCGTCGAATCGTGGATGAAATTCCGGATGTACCTCTTCCGCGCTCACGATCCGGATGGAACGCGGCAGCAACCGGTTTACGGCTTTGCGCAGATTATACAGCGGAATGCGATTCTCGATGGAGACACAGGCCACTTGCGCCAGCGCATGGACGCCGGCGTCCGTGCGGCCCGAGCCGGCCACATGCACCGGGCGCTTTTCTATGTCCTGAAAGATCGCCTCAAGGGCGGCCTGCACGGTGGGTAGATCCGGTTGCACCTGCCAGCCAAAAAAATCTGTTCCGTCGTAGGAAACAATCAGCTTGATGCGGCGCATCAGGCAGTGCGGGAGCCGGGCTTCTGCACCGGCAAACCTTGTTGACACATGGGGCAAGATTCGTCGGAATAGGCAATCACGCTCATGGTTGCAAGCGCCGCGCGCTTTACGCCGAGATCCGCCCGCCCGCCGCTACGGTCGATAATGGAACCGGCGCCGGCGACGTGGGCTCCCGCTGTCTGAAGAATCTCAACCACCTCGCGCGAGCTGCCGCCCGTTGTAATGACGTCCTCCACTACCACGGCGTTGTCGCCGCGCTCGATCCGGAAGCCTCGGCGGAGCGTCATCCTGCCGGCCGCATCCCGTTCCGTGAACAGAAATCTTGCCCCCAGCGCCCGCGCCACTTCGTGTCCTATGATTAATCCGCCAATGGCAGGCGCCACCACGATATCGATCTTCTGCGCCGGCGAAATCGCCTGCAGCATTCGCGCGAGCTCAACGCCCAGATATTCCGCGTGGCGCGGGTGCGCCAGAACCAGTGCGGATTGAAGATATTCCGGACTGTGCAATCCGCTGGTGAGACGGAAGTGTCCTTTCAGATAAGCGCCGGTTTGGCCGTAAAGTTCCAGTGTCTTGTTGTCGGTCACGTTTCTCTCATTCTACAAGGGCCAGTGTACGGTTACGGCTCAGCGCGTCCCGGAATCGGACAGTTGGCAGACAGCTTGCGCCTGTGATTCAATCGTTTGCATACGGTATTCGGCGTGCAAAAGTAACACTTCATTCTCTTGTGGTGACAATACATTTTCGCAATACATCGGCGGGGATTGGAGGGATGAGTCCTCCTGGGCTAACATTAATAATTCAGGGAACTCTCCGTCATCTGTTCTCGTTCTAAAAGGAATAACGTCATGAAAAGTATACAGTCTCTTACCGCTGTCTTTTGTGTGCTTCAGCTTCTGGCGCCCGGAGCCTTTGGCCAGCAGCAAACTACCGGCCTGAGCGGCGTGATAACCCCTACAGAGACACACTGGTATTCGCGATTCACCAGCAGGTACACGCCGCCCCAGATAGCGCCGATCAGCCTGGCGAATTCCGCGCGCCTCGAGTCCCTGATCCGCGCGGGAAACATCTATTTGTCATTGCAGGACGCCATCGCGTTGGCGCTTGAAAATAATCTCGACATTGAGATCCAACGTTACGGACCGCGGCTTTCCGAAGCGAACCTGCTTCGTGCGCAGGCCGGCGGATTGCTCCGCGGCGTGCAGTCATCCATTGCTTCCGGTCCTTCGTCCGCCGTTAACCAACTGAACGGCGGTACTTCCGGCACTGGCGGTTCCAATCTGGGTTCAACGGGTGCGTCGACGGTTGCGGGATCGTCTAACGGAACCATCATCACTACTACCGGAACCGCGATTCCTAATCTGGATCCGGTCTTCTTCACCAACTATCAATGGGCACATCAGACCAATCTGCAGAGCAGCTCCTTTGCCAGCGGGACGCCTACCCAGGTGTTCAATTCCGGCCAGACGAACATCGGGATACAACAGGGTTTTCTCAGCGGTACCACGGTAAACCTTGGGTATGGCGGCTCCAACCTGTCGTCGAACAACGTCCGCAGTGAAATCAATCCTGTCAGAAACGGAAACCTGAACCTGCAGGTAACGCAGAGACTGTTGCAGGGTTTTGGCATCGCGACGAACAACCGGAACATCCGGATTGCGAAGAACGATATCCGGCTCTCGCAGCTTGTGTTCAAACAACAGGTCATCACGACGGTTTCGGCCGTCATCAATCTGTACTCCGACCTGGTCAGTTTCAATGAGAATGTGAGAGTGAACAAACAGGCCTTGGCGCTGAACCAAAAGTTGTACAGCGACAACAGAAAGCAGGTGGAGATTGGCACACTCGCCCCCATTGAGATCGTCCGGGCTGAGGCGGAGGTCGCCAGCAGCCAGAATGCGTTGACGCAGGCCGAGACTCAGGTTCTGCAGCAGGAAACGATATTAAAGAATGTGCTCAGCCGTACGGGCCTTATGAGTCCCTCGGTGGCCGAGGCGCGAATTATCCCGACTGACCATTTAACCATTCCAGACGTGGAACAGGTGAGCCCTATCCAGGATCTGGTCGCGGCCGCGCTTGCGAACCGGCCGGAAGTCGCTCAAACGGAAATCAACATCGAGAGTACGAAGATTCAGATGCAGGGCAGCAGGAGCCAGTTGCTTCCTTCTCTCGATCTGGTCGGGGGCGCGCAAAACAACGGAATTGCTGGCCAGCCCAACACCGTTTCGGCTCCATTCGATCCGAATACCGGATTGCCGATAGTGCGGGTTGCAAACCCGGCATTTATAGGCGGGTTTGGTTCTTTATTGAGTCAGGTCTTCAGCCGGAGTTATCCCAACTACAACCTTGGTTTCCAGCTCAACATTCCCCTTCGGAATCGGTCGGCGATCGCTGATGTTATTAATGATGAGCTTACGTTGCGTCAGGGAGAGTTGAATCAACGGAAGCAGATCAACCAAGTGCGGGTGGACGTGCAGAACGCCGTCATTGGGGTCCAACAATCGCGCGCACAGTATCAATCGGCGCAGAAATCGCGCATTTTGCAAGCGCAAACACTCGATGCCGAACAGAAGAAATATGCTCTGGGAGCATCGACTGTTTTTCTGGTGATTCAGGCCCAGCGTGATCTTGCCCAGTCTGAGGCGCAGGAAGTTGTGGCGCTCAGTACATACAACCGGGCGGTGGTGGCGCTTAACTCCGCAACCGGGCAAACTCTAGAGAAATACAATGTCACTCTGGACGAGGCCATCAACGGCAGGGTGTCCAGAACACCCAGCGCGCTACCGGAACTGAACCAGAACGGTGCAGCGAAGTAATCCCGATTTGGAACAAGAATCAGTTTTGCACGGAGCGCTCTACCCAATCGGTAAGAATTGCCATTAGGATTGGCTGGAAATTGGGTGTTTGTTGATAACGGGAGACTTAGTCTTTGGCATATCGTTTGCTTTACATACAGCGTGAAAACGAAAAGGCTCAAGGATTCAGGTTGCTCCTCTACTCAGCCCCCAGTAACACCCCAACCCTGACTTTCTTCTATTCTTCCCCAGAATCCCTCCCAACCGAATCCTTGAGCCTTCAGTTAAACGCTGAAGGCTTTTTGTTCTCGGAAATTTCCTTAATACTGAGCGCATCGAGAAGAGCCGATGAGGTGGTATGACGCAACCTATCCAGGATCTTCAAAATCAATTCAATTTTCAGTTGAGTTTGCTGCGCTTGTTGGAATTTCAAAATGCAAACGCCTCCACGGCAGTTATCCGGCCTGCGGAAAGTGCGGAGCAAGAGTATCTGCAAGAGGCAATCAGCAAAGCAATCGGCACAGCGCGCGCAGTTTAGGCTTCTCTGCGGAGCGGCGCAACCGCTCCCCTACAATCCTGTCAAGCCTCGTTAGAATGTCCCCTGTTTAACCTCGATAGAAGTGTCCCCTGTAGTATGTCGATATGAGAGCCGCCGTCGCGTGTCAGCCCCGGTGCAAAAATCCCCATAGTGCCGGTTGAAAAATCCCCCACCCCCGTTGGTGATTAACCGACCCGATTCTCGAAAACGGAGGAGGGCCGACATGTGTTCAGGGGTAAAGACGTGGAAGAGATCAACAAACGGAACGGCAAGGGCTGAGCCTTCGGGCCATCGGCCGGCTGACTGGCTATGACCGCAAGACAATCAGCAGGTACCTGTTGTCGCCAGCAGGCAGACCAGTTTATGGGCCCAGACCTGCGCCGGTGAGCAAATTGGAAGGATTCAAGCCGTATCTGATGGAAAGGCTGCGGGCAGGCGTCTGGAACGCCCAGGTGCTGCTGCGCGAGCTTCGGGAGCGCAACTAGGGGGGGCTACACGATTCTGACGGACTGGCTTTGGCCGCGCGGAAAGAAGCCCTGTCGGTCGCGGTGCGGAGATTTGAAACGGCTCCGGGCCAGTAGGCGCAGGTTGACTGGGGCCATCTCGGTTCGATCACGGAAGACGGTGAAGCGCGTATGTTGTGGGGTTTCACGGTCACGCTGGGCCACAGCCGCAGGATGATGGCCGAAGCGGCGGCCGACCAGAAACTGGGAACGTTGCTGCGTATGCACGAGTCCGCCTTCCACGAGTGGGGCGCGGTGCCTGAGGAGATTCTCTACGACCGGATGAGGACTATCTGGACCGGCACGGATGAGCGCGGCGAGATCGTCTGGAACGCGATCTTCCTCGACTTCGCGCGCTACTGGGGCTTCACACCACGGCTATGCGGCCCTTACCGGGCGCAGACCAAAGGCAAAGTGGAATCGGGCGTGAAGTATGTACGGCGAAACTTCCTGTGCGGACTGCAGGGTCGTGAGCCGGCGAACCTCGCGGACTCAACGCCGAACTCCGCCGTTGGGTGGCGGAGGTAGCCAACCGGCGAGTTCACGGCACCACGCATGAGCGGGTGCTGCTCCGCTGGGATGAGGATCAGTTTGCCATGCAGTCTGTTATGAATGGACGCCCGCCCTATCCATACCTGGATGACGAGCAGCGGAAAGTGGCGCGCGACGCGTACGTCTCTTGGCACGGCAGCCGGTATTCCGTACCGTGGCTGTATGCGGGCAAAGAGGTATGGGTCCGCGATCACGGCCCCTATATCGAGGTCCGGTACGGCGCCGAACGCATTGCGGTTCATGCTCGGGCGGTGAGACATCATCAGGTCGTCACGCTCGGCGAACAGCAGAGCGCTCCGGTAGTGGAGCACCGCTCGTTGGCTGCGTATGAAAGTCTGGCGGGAGGCGCCCGATGACAACCGTGGAGAGGCTGAGAACCACGCTGGCGGCCTTAAGCCTGACTGCCGTCGACGCGCGGCTGGAAAGCCTTCTGGAAGCGGCTTCGAAGAAAGAGCCGTCTTACGCGGATTTCCTGCTCGAGGCGATGAGTGCGGAAGCCGATGCGCGGCGGCAGCGTTACCTGAAGACGAGACTGCAACTGGCGCACCTGCCTTACTTGAAGACATTCGATCAGTTCGACTGCGCCTTCCAGCCTTCGATTGACGAACGACAGATTCGCGAACTGCGCACGCTGCGGTTCGTGCATGAGGCCTCCAACGTGATTTTGCTCGGGCCACCCGGCGTAGGGAAAACGCATTTGGCGGTGGCACTCGCGGAAACCTCGATTCAGTCGGGGCAGGCCGCCTACTTCATGACCGCGCACAAGGATCCCGCTTTCGTTGGACACTTGGCGAGGATGAGAACGTTTAAAGTTCAGTAACCTCGCTAGGCATTTACCACGAGTCGGAATCCTTTGTTTTGCAGGCGCACAAGTTCGCCTACTGCGGCCGGAATCAGATTTGCCCCAGACACCAAGTGTGCCTGGATCTCATCCACAATCTGACTGTCTGTCTTTGCATCAGGATTTCGGCTGGGAATCGCAGACGCCGCACGGGCGTCTCCATGGATTGTCTGGTGTCAAGTGTTGAAAAGCACCGCCCGCCGTTGTAGGCCTTCGATCGAACCGTCAGAGAAAAAGGCGTGATTTCTGTCAGTTGGCTGAACGCCGTTCGGGATCTCTGTGTAATTGACCGATGCGGGGTAGTAGAAGTTCCTTGTCGCAAATTCGCCCGTGACCGGGTCTTTAACGTTACGGGCCTCCCCAAATTTGTATTTATCCCAGATATAGTCGTCGTACATCACCGCGTTGGCGGATGCATACGGTTGAATCACAACCTGAATGCTGCTTGCGGGTATTCCGTAGGAGAACTGAAATCCGTTCAGTCCATTAACGGCATTGGAGAAGATGATCGCATTGTTAATATTTGGATATTCATACACCTGCCGAACGGCCAAATTCGGATTATTTACGATGGCTTCGTACTGGGCAAAGCGATAATTTGGGTCGCTTGGTTTTAGATCATGAGCCTTTATTGAGGGCGACGAGCACACAGCCAAAGTGGTGGACGCCAGAAAGGATCTGCGGGTGGTGATCGCGGTGGGGCTGTCAAATGGTCTCATAAGCAGCAATGTTACGCGTTTTATATGCCATGTCAATAGTTTTTTGGGGATTGTCAAGCCTTGTTAGAAATGTCACTGTTTAACCTCGATAGAAGTGTCACCTGTAGTATGTCGATATGAGAGCCGCCGTCGAGGCGGTGGGAATGTGGAAAGGTCGCCGTTCTTGCGAGCTTTCCAAGGGCGGTGGGAGACGGATGGGAAACCGGGATTGCGGAGACTTTCTGCCAGTCTTCGCTCCGCGCCCGGTTTTCCATCCGGCTTCCACCGCCCGGCATTTCCACGGCCTTTGGCGAGACCTCATGGGGTTTTCCTCACCGCCCGCAGGCTCCGGTACGGTTTGCGCCATGGGTGTTCTTGGAGCGGCGGCGCCTGCTTGCTTTGCCGTTGAGGCAGGGCAGAGACGGCCGGTTGAGCCTGCCGCGCAGCAATCTCTTGCCAAGCTACCAGGCGGCCTCGATAGCGGATATCAATCCGTCCGTCCTCCCACTCGCAGACCGTTACCTTCGCCTTGGCCGGTGCATGATGCCGCCCCGCACGCTCGACCTGCAACAGGCGATTGCGGTAGCGCACCACCCAGTCATTTGCGATGGTCCGCTCCTCTTCCAGCCGGAATACTTCGTCCAGTTCCGCTTTGCCCGGCCTCTTGGTGTGGAAGTCTTCCTGGCTACCCGCCTCAATGGTAAATCGCCGGTTGTGCTCCGGCAGGTACTCGTCATCCAGAAACTGGTTTGCCTCTTCGTGCGTGCCGATCGCCTTTCGCCTAAGCTTCTTGACCAAACGGTCTTGATGGGTGCCATGATTTCTCTCCACCCTTCCTTGGGCTTGCGGAGAAGAAGCAGCGATGATGGCGATTCCCAGCCTCTCGCACATACGTCCAAATTGCGTCACCGCCGCTTGGCCGCTGAGCAACTCCTTTCCCGTCTGCTCCCGTACATAGACGTTTTTCCACTCGGTATACAGCGCCTGCGGCACTCCGTAGCTCTCGATCCACTTCCGCAGCACACCCACCGCTGCCCAGATCGTTTCTTCGGCTCCCGTTCCTCCAGTCACTCATGAAAGCTTCCGTCCAGTTGCACATTCGCCGAAGTGCTGTTTGCGCTCCCGCCGTTTGCGGTGCAACTTACTCTTACGCCGGCGTGTCCACAAACCCTCGGCCAACATCCACCGCCGCAGCGTCTCGGCATCGATGGTCAGTCCGTCTTCGCTGGCCAATTGTTCGGCCGCTAGCGTCGGGCCGAAGCGTTCCTCCTCAGTGCCGGTATACTTTTGCCGAATCAACCGCAGCACTTTCTGCCGCATTGATTTCGACTTGGCGTGGTTAGAGCGTTTGCCTGAGTTGCCATGCGCTAGTCCTTTTGCCCCCTTCTTGCCAAACCGCCGACACAGCCGCTTGCCTTGCCGGTAACTCACTTGCAGGATCTCGGCCGCGCTCTTCACGCTCAGTTCACCCGCCTTCACTCGTCCCAACACCTCGACTCGTTTCTCATATGGGGACATTATCAAAGAGGCACAACAGTTGCTCCCCTACAATCCGCGTTGCTCTGAAAACAATCTCTCATGTTAGTCCG
>JBBPYD010000133.1:0-39926 GCA_038200305.1 Bryobacterales bacterium | reverse complement strand
GCGACGTCGGTCAATCGGAAATCCCGGCCCGCGTATCGATAGGTAAACTTCTCGTGATCGAATCCAAGCTGGTGCAGCAGCGTCGCATGAAGGTCATGCACGTGTACTTTGTTCTCGGCGGCGGCGAAACCGAACTCGTCCGTCGCGCCGTAAACCGCGCCCTTCTTCATGCCGCCCCCAGCCACCCACATCGAGAAACCGAATGGATTGTGATCGCGGCCGTTCGACATCCCGCCGTTCGCGCCTACATCCGGCAGTTCCACGGTTGGCGTACGCCCAAACTCACCACCCCAAATTACCAGCGTGTCTTCCAGCAATCCGCGCTGCTTCAGGTCCTGCAGCAAGGCCGCGATTGGTTGGTCACACTCGCGCGCCAGTCTTCCGTGATTGGTCTTAATATCGTCGTGGCTGTCCCACGGCTGTCCCGCGCCATGCCACACTTGCACAAATCGCACGCCGCGTTCCAACAAACGCCGGGCAATCATCATCTGCCGCGCTTGCAATCCCTCGCCGTACATTTTGTGGATGTGCTCGGGTTCTTTTGAAATGTCGAACGCTTCGTCGGCTTCCATTTGCATGCGGAACGCAAGTTCGAACGATTGAACCCGCGCTTCCAGCAGCGCGTCTTCCTGCCGGCGCTCTTGATAATCGCGGTTTAACTCGGACAGCAGGTCCAGATCCCGGCGCTGTGCCTGCTTCGTCGAATAGTTGTTCTTAATATTCTCAATGAGCTTGTCAATTTGCGTCTGACGCGTATCGATCTGCGTTCCCTGATACGAACCCGGCAGGAATGCCGAGCGCCAGTTCTGCGTGCCCTGCGTAGGCAAACCATCCGGACAAAGAATGATGAATCCTGGTAGATTCTGATTTTCCGAGCCGAGGCCGTACGTGATCCACGACCCGAAGCTCGGCCGCACCTGCCGCGTCTCGCCACAGTTCATCATCATCAGCGATGGCTCGTGGTTTGGGATATCGCTGCACATGGACCGGATCACGCAGAGCTCGTCCGCATGTCCCGCGACTTTCGAGAAGATCTCGCTGACCTCGGTTCCGCACTGGCCGTACTTTTTAAACTCGAAGGGCGATCCGAACGCTGCGCCAGTGCGGCGTTCCGTCTTTAGCGTGATCGGAATCGGCTTACCCGAAAATTTCGTCAGTGATGGTTTCGGATCGAACGTGTCCACATGCGATGGTCCGCCATTCATGAAGAGATGCAGCACGCGCTTCGCCTTGGCGGGGAAGGGCGGCGGTTTCGGAGCGAGTGGGTTTACATTACTCGTGTTCCCATTCGCCAGAAGTGCACCCGTATCTCCCAGTAAACCGGCCAGCGCGACTGAGCCCATACCCATTCCGGTGCGTTGCAACAATTCGCGGCGGGTGAAGAATCTATTTTGGAATTTCATGATTAGCCGTTCTTTAGTCCACGAAAGCGAATTCATTCGTTTGGAGAAGCACATGCGCATAACGCTCCCAAACGGTCGAGGGCCGCGGTGGGGGTCCGCGAAAATCGTCCTTCGCGCTCCATACGTTTTCTTTTGGCGCGTTCTCTTTCAATCCGGTCATCTTGATGGTTGGAACCCACCGGAAACCGTCGTTCTCGCTATCCGACCGGCCATCGACGACGAAATCCAGCGTATCGCCCTTTTCAATTTTGATTCCGCCCAGCTTCGTTTCCGCGCTGGATCCGTTCACGCTCCAGGACGCCAGTTCGCCGTGGCGGCTCGAAATAATGCGTCCCCGAACGCCGTCTCCGGAATTTCCCAAGCTGTTCTGGTCGTGGCGAAGCGTGCCCTCAATCGATATCTTGCCATCGGCAGGACTGGTCCACCGGCGGATTACGGCTTGCTGCGGATTGTCTCCAGGCTCACCGCCATCTGCGCCCAGCTTTGCTTTTCCGCTCACAGGATCGGGAAGCATCGACGCACCCTGCCAGGAATCGCCCGTGAAAAAACGGAATGGCGCGAACGTCTTCACCCGGCTTGCCGCGGCATCGTATTCGCCTAAGCCATACTGCCAGGGCGAGACTTCGTTCACTGCCGCACTGGATTCTCCGCCGGTATTGATGAACTTCATGCCCGCTGAGATCTCACGTGGCGCCGCATCGCGCCCCAGCACGATCCGGTACAGACGCTGCACTCGTTTCGCCGGGTCTTTCTCGGCAACCACTTCGGGCCTGCTTGCCAGATGCTCCGCTTGTTCCGCCATGAAAGAGCTATTCAACAGGAACAGCGCTTGCTGCGGAACGGTAGTCGTATATCGTAGGGGAGCGTGCTGGTCGGGACTGGCGAAATCGAAGGCGGCGAGCATTCCGGGAATTCGACCGCGCTCGATGTAACCATAAACTGTGCGGCGCGGAACGGCCGGGCTGGCGGTCAATGCGAACGGCACGCCGCCGGTCTTGTTTTCCAGTTGACCGGAAGCGGCAAGAACCGAGTCGCGAAGGCCCTCAATATCCAGACGCTGCCGGTTCATGCGCCACATTAGTTGATTCTCGGGATCTTGCTTCCGCGCTTCGGGATTGTTCGCGCTGCTCTGCTGGTAGGCGGCCGAAAGCATGATCGTGCGATGCAATTTCTTGAGCGACCAGCCGGATTCCATGAACTTCACAGCCAGATAGTCGAGTAGCTCCGGATGGGTCGGCGGGTCGCCTCTCAGACCGAAATCGCTCGGCGTGCGCACAATGCCGGCTCCGAAATGGTGCATCCAGACGCGGTTCACGATCACGCGCGCGGTCAACGGATTATCTTTGCTTGCGATTGCCTTTGCAAGATCCAGCCGGCCGGCGCCATCTTTAAAATTCGCGGGCTCACCCGGCGACAGGCAGCTCAGAAAGTGCGCCGGAGTTTCGATACCAGGGTTATTCGGATTCCCGCGCACAAACACGTGCGCCGATTGCGGTTTCGGAACATCCTCTACCACCATCGCGCGTGGAGCGCCACCATCGTAGGCATACAGGGACCGCATCGTGTCGTAGCGGTTCTTGAAATTGATGGTGTTATTCCGGTCTCCTTCGGTCATCACCAAATCAAAGTCGCTGACTGGCACATTCACCGGAGCGCCATCGCCACGAAGCGCTTTGCGCAAACCTTCCTGCTCGATGTCCGAAAGCTTAGTGGCCGAATCGTAGCGCAGCAGCAGCGAGGCGTATTGCGCGGCAACCTCTTTGATGCTCGTGGGCGTAGTTTTGAATTCCGCAAGCACCAGGGGATTAGCGCCGGATTGAGCTGCCAAAATTTCCGGCCACTTCTTTGCGAACCCGGTATCCGAAATCGCCGCGGACGCATTCCACAAACCGAATACCTCACTCGCCCTGGAATCCCCCAGATAAGTTTTCCAACGGCTTAGCATGTAAAGGTTGAGCTGCCGCTCCTTGATCAGATCTTCCACTTCAGTCGGCCGCATCTTAGCGGAATCGCGCACCGCAAGCAGATACTCGGCAATCTGCGTCTTGAAGAACTCGTTCAACACCGCCGATCGGTTTTCACGATACTCCGCGTCGGTCTTTCGAATGCGGGCCAGCCGGCCGCCATAAACTTCGTCCACCGGGCTCTTCACGTTGCTCGCCCTCAACAAGGGCAGATCTTGCGGCTCGCGTATGTTGGAAAAGATGGAATAGAACGAGTAGTAATCCTTGGTTGGAATCGGATCGTATTTGTGATCGTGACAACGGGCGCACGCGACCGTAAGGCCCAGCATTCCGCGCGCCACCACGTCGATGCGATCGTCTACGGTTTCCGGAAAGGTTTTCGGAAACTCACGCCCCAGGCTCAGATACCCAAGCGCCGCCAGATTACCTGGGTTGTTGCCGTGGATGCGGTCCGCCGCCAGTTGCTGGGTTAAAAACTGGTCGTAGGGCAGATCTTCATTAAACGCGCGGATCACCCAGTCACGATAGGTATACGAGTAAGCAAAGCGTTCTCCAACGTTGCGCGCATCCGAATACCGTGCCACGTCCAGCCAGAACCGGCCCCATCTCTCGCCATAGCGGGGCGACGCAAGCAGACGATCCACCAACCGGGCGTATGCGCCGGGTGACTTGTCAGCCGCGAAGGCGTCCGACTCTTCGGCAGTAGGTGGAAGCCCCGTCAAATCGAAATACGCGCGGCGGATGAGCGTGCGGGCATCCGCCGGAGCGGAAGGCGTAAGGCCCTTCTGTTCCAGTTTCGCGAGGATGAAACGATCGATGCCGTTGCGCGCCCAATCTGTCTGTTTCACGTCCGGTGGGACGTGCTCTTTGGGCGGTTGAAACGACCAGAACTGCCGCCTCCGGTCAATCGGCGTAACGGCGATTGCGCCGGCCGGCATGGCGGCGCCCGAGCGAATCCAATTTTCAAAATCGGTAACTACTTCGCCCGGCAGCGGCTTGCCAGGCGGCATTTGAAGAGTCTTGTCCTGATAACGCAGCGCGCGCACAAGCAGGCTCTTATCCGGATTACCGGGATCGACCGCCGCGCCCGAGTTGCCGCCACGCGTCAAGCCGGCTTGCGAATCGAGGAGGAGACCGCCCTGCACTTTCGCCGCTTTGGCGCTATGGCAGGCATAGCAGCGCGCCGCCAGCACGGGACGGATTCTGGTTTCAAACAAGTTGAGACTATCGGAATTCAAATCTTGCGCATCGAGAGGAACCGCGAGCGATAGAATTGCAAGACAAAAAAGGGCACCCGGCAAATAGCGGTCGAGATCGCGCATCAATGGTATCATTCTAGCGCCTTTCCGCGCGCTCCCGCGAGCCGGTCACGTGAAGTAGGAAAACACCCGTTTCAGAGCACCCAGTCGGTTGGCTCAGCGGTGGACAGTTCAATCCAATTTTGCGACGGAAGAGCATCCATCGGCAGCCCTCCCTGCCAGAGAGAGAGCTGAAATTTGACCGGCTGTCCAGCGGGAACTCCCATTGACGCAAGCGGCAATCTCATCTCGCAAATACGGCCGTGTGCCGATTCAATACCGTCCCGCCGGTCAGTCAGGCGCAGCGTGAAGGAGCGCGGCTCTCCCGACGTCAAAACATTGATTCGCAGTTCGGTGCCTTCCAGCGTCGAAATGCTGTTCTCCACAAAATCGAGCCGCACAAAAAGGTTCTGCCCGTCGCTGCCGTAGTGCATCTCTTGAACGAAGAATCGCTGGCCGTGCATCGCGCCAGATCTGCCGTCAACGCGATAGATCCCCGCGCCCATCCATTCAAAGTAGGAGGTTATCTGGCCGTCGATGGTAGGGCGTATCGGACCGCTGGGCGGCTGGTGGAACTCTTTCACGGAAGCCTTCAAAATGGGCCGGGAAAGCTCTTCCGGGGGAGGCAGGCGCAGAGCGAGATAGACGTTGGCCAGATGATCGCGAAAGAGCTGATCGAATTCCGGCCGGTTGGCCGAATCGTGCTCCGGTCCATACCACCAGCACCAATCGCTGCCTTCGGCAATCATCAGCTCTTCATAGGCCAGCAGCTTGCGGTCTTCCGGAATCAATGCCGCATCCGGCGAATTCATAAACGCATCGTAAGCTTGCCTGGCCCGCAGCACGTATTCCCAGGCTCTATTGTCCTCTTCCGCTCCAATCCAGACATCGAAATTCGCGTTGATCCAGGAACCCGGAAAGATGTGATCGATTTTGTGAGACTCCACCCTGGCAAGCGCTTCGGACACCGTGAGAGCCGTCATCCTCGGGTCCTCCGTAATCCGCCGGTAAAGCTCGCGAAGAAACGGACGGCCGCTTTCCTCGTAGTATTCCCAGGCGTTTTCTCCATCCAGGATGACCGGCACCATCGCATCGCGGCCGGTTGCAAGAATCCCCTGACAGTTCTCGTGGATTCTGTCCAGAAAGTGATCCGCCGCTTCGCCGGCGCCCATTCGCGCATACACAAAGCCAATCAGGTCGCTGAGGTAATGGTCGCGAAAGATGACGTTCATCTCATGCTCGCCCTGTGACCACAAGTACGGGCGATACGTCAGGTTCGGGTCCGCTGAATGATGCAACGTCCTGCCCAGAACTCCGTTGTCCGTCGCGGCCCAACGGAATCCGCACTCGGCAGCCAAGTGGAAAACCTCATCGGAGACGGAGCCTTCAGATGGCCACAGTCCCACAGGCGTCTTTCCCAGCTTCTGCTCGATGTACTGTTTTGCACGCACCAACTGATCTTGCGCGTCTTTCGGGTAGCGGAAACGCGTAGGGAGCGGGACGTACGGGTGGCTTATCTCGGCGATGTTCGAATCGCAGATCAGCGGCAGAATCGGATGATAGAACGGCGTTGTCGAGACCTCAATCTGTCCCCGCGCCGCGAACTCGGCATACACAGGCAGCACCTTACCCACCATCTCGGTCTGTTTGCGGCCAAGCATCGCCTGATCCTCAAGCGAATACTCCCGGCCTTTCGTAACCAGTCCCCGGATTTCCGAATCGTTCTTGAGAAATTCTTCGTCAAACCAGGAAAGCTGCGAGAGCACCTGCAGATCGCGGAAGCCCTGGGTTCCGTAGCTCTGCCGCGTCCTGCTCAAGCTCTTGTTCGCGGCCTGCCAGATGTTGTACAACTCACCGTATCGCGGATAGCGGTAGATCATGCGGGCCAAGTTCGCCTGAAAGAAGTACTGCAGAATGAAGCCCTGCTCGTTTTCGGTGAGATACTCGGCGGGCCGGAGAGCAACGCGCAAAAACGGATCGAGCGCCGTGCCCGCGGCATAATCTTCCAGCTGGACCATCATCGAAGGCACCAGATTGAATGTCTGATGAACTGAGGGGAAATCTTCCAGCACCTTCACCATGCCGTAATAGTCTTTCAAACCATGCATCCGGGTCCACGGAAGTTTATATTCACCCGAGACCAAATCCTTGTAGAAAGGCTGGTGCATATGCCATACAAAGCACAGGTAGACGTGTGGCATCAGCGGGCCGCCGGATTCCTTCGATCCATCGGAATCCGTGGCTTTTCGGCGGTATACGGCTTCATGTCCGGACTAAGCGCGAATGCGGCGGACATCGGCCGCGCGGCTGCGTCGAAGTGAGTCAGGGGCCGGAGGCCAACAATCAATTCAATAGTCCTCAGCATAGACGCGGTGTTGTACAGATTGCCGTCGATGGCGGCGCGATGCGTATAGGGAGAGATCACGAACGCAGGCGAACGGTGTGAAACCACGTGGTCGGCGCCATCCTCCGCATCGGCTTCCACCACGAACACCGCTGTGTTGGCCCAGAATTTGCTTTTCGATGCCGCCTCCACAATCATGCCAAGCGCGTAATCGTTGTCGGCCATCATGGAGGACGGGCTGAGCTTCCCGGCTTCCGTGCCGTACGTATGGTCATTGCCCAGCCGCATGAGAGTCAGCTTGGGCATGGCACCGCTCTTTTCGAAGTCGCCGAGTTCCTTAATGAACACCGCGGCACGTTCGGCATCGGAATATTCAAGATCGAAGCCGCGATAATTCAGGTTGGTGTAGCGGGTAAGCGTGTTGTCTCGCAAGCTGGCCACCTGCGGCCCTCCGCCGGCCGGCCTCGGCGCATTGTTAACCCACCATCCATAGTTCCGCATCGAAATGCCGGCTGCCGCCGCATTCGACCAAATGTACCCGGCAGGCGGCAGGCTTGTGAGTTCCGTGCCTTCGTAATCGTATGCCGCGCGCCGGCCCGCGTAGCTGTTCGGCCACATCTTCTGAACGTAATCGCTCGCGATAGCCGCCGCTGACCAGTTGTGTCCGTCCGCGCCGGTATCGGCATTCCCGTAGAAGTTGTCGAATAGAACGAACTCCCGCGCCAGTTTGTGATGATTAGGCGTCACCTGTTCGTTAAACACGGCCAGCGATGCATCGCCATTGCCCGCACCTAGATCGCCCAGCACCTGATCGTAGGTTCTGCTCTCTTTCACAATGTAGATGACATGCTCAATGGGCGTAGGATCGCCAGGGTGCGAGGGGACCGGATTTCCGGCCCCGGTGTTGACACCATCCATGAATTCGTCGCGGAATGGCGAGTTCATTAGCACAGTCTTCGTGTACTCCCTGAGTTGGTCTTCATTGAAGGCGCTAATCACTGACGCCGATCCGGTTTGCAGACGTGCCACGTACTCTTCGGAGGGACCGCCCAGATGGAGAGGCGCGGACGCCTTCGTTGGGTTCGGTCCCTTCGGATTTGCGTAGCTGCGGTCTCCACGGCCATTCACGATCACGAGCCGGCCGCCGGCAAGCGACCGTACGGCCGTTGGATACCAACCCGCCGGAACGAACCCGAGCACGCGGCTGCGGGCTTCGGAGATGTCAGCCACAGCCACCGCGTTCGCATCCGAACATGCTACATATAGCCGGCTCTGATCCGCGTTGAGCGCCAGCGCGGAGGGCGTCATCCCAAGGGGATGCCGTAGTGTCATTCCCACATTGATGGTCTCGATCATGCGCAGTTCTTTCCCCTCGGAAATTCCAACCACGTAAACATTGTTCGTGTTCGCCGCCGAAACGAATAGCCGCGCGGCCCACGGTGTCTGATCTTCGGCTTGCTCATCCGGCTTGCGCGCCCGCCAGACCATATCGGTGGGATGCTGACCCAGGCGGACCGCCTGGAGTCTTTCGCCGTTGTCGGCCCGGTGATGGTAAACGGTGCCATCCAGCCAGCTTGAGACAAAGTAGGACTTGCCATCGGGATCGAACAGGATGCGGTATGGCCTGCGGCCAGTAGGAAAGTTGTCAGTCACGCGCCCGGACTGGGGATTGATCACGTGAATTGCATTGTGAAACAAGCCTGCCGCATAAATCAGGCGCCCATCGGGACTCACGGCAACGTCCCCGATGAAATCGGTTGGCTTACGGTCCGCTTCGGGAATAATCGGAAAAGTTCGCGCGAGTTGGAGCTTCCCATCCGCGCTGAACGTGAATTCGTAAACGCAGGCACGCGAGCCGCCGCCCACATAAACGAACTTGCCGTTAGGCGAGAACGTAAGCCCCAGCCAGGCGTCCTGTACGGGCGTGCGGCCGATCTCCTGCCCGGTGGCTGCATTCAGGACGCTAATGCTGGGCGGCATGTAGCCGCCGTTCAATATGAGCAAATATTTGCCATCCGGCGATAATGCAGTCGACATCGGCAGCGTGCCGAGAGGGACTTGCCGCCCGGCAGGTTGTACTCGCCAGCCGCTGTTCAGAACGAAACCGCCGTTCGGAACCGGTCCCACTTGCTCCTTCGTAGCAGGCTGCGAAGACAGGCACGGCGCGAGCCCTAGAACTGCCAGGAATACAATCAATTTCATTCAGAGAACCTTTGTGCGATGGGGAATCGCCGTCCCATGCCGAATGCTTTGGTGGTCACTTTCAGACCGGGCGCGGCTTGCTGGCGCTTGTACTCGTTGCGATCCACCTTGTTGATGATGCCGCGAACCAGCTCAATGGGCGCGTTCAATTCACTGGCGATCTGTTGTGGAGATTGATTCTCTTCCACGTAACTTTTCAGAATCCGATCCAAAACGCCGTATTCGGGAAGGGAATCGGTGTCCTTCTGATCCGGCCTTAGCTCCGCGGAAGGCGGTTTAGTGAACACACTCTCAGGAATCGCGTTGTGGTGACGCCGATTGGCCACGCGCGATAGTGAGTACACCAGCGTTTTCGGAACGTCGCTGATCACCGCCAAGCCACCGCACATATCGCCATAGAGCGTGCAGTAACCGACGGCGAGTTCGCTCTTGTTGCCCGTGGTGAGCACCAGCGCTCCAGTTTTGTTGGACAACGCCATCAGAGTCACGCCGCGCAACCTCGATTGCAGATTTTCCTCGGTCACCCCGGGCGCTGCTCCCTGGAACAAGGGCTGCAGGATAGCCAGAAAACGGTCGTACACGCCAGTGATGACAGCCATCTCGAAGCGGATTCCGAGACTTTCCGCCATCGCCCGCGCATCGCTCACGCTGCCTTCCGAAGAGTAAGGCCCAGGCATTCCGACACCGGTCACGTTTTCCTTGCCTACCGCATCCACGGCAATCGCAGCCGTCAAGGAGGAATCGATTCCGCCGCTGAGCCCGATCAACACCTTCTGAAACCCGCACTTGCGAATGTAATCGCGCGTGCCGGTCACCAGTGCCAGATAAACGGCTTCGCACTCCTCGGGCAGGTTCTCATGCTGATCGCCCTCACCCGTGGCCGTGTCCACCAGCACCAGATCCTCTTCAAAGGAAGCGGCCGACGCAATGACCGTTCCGTTCGCGTCCATGGCGAAGCTGCTGCCGTCAAATACCAGTTGATCGTTGCCGCCCACCTGGTTTACATAGATGACCGGGGTTTTGTAACGGCGCGCGATCGCTTCAAACATTTCGCGGCGCAGTTCACGCTTGCCCATGTGATACGGAGAGGCGTTGATGCTGATCAAAAGCTGAGCGCCGGATTCCGCCAGTTCCTGCACCGGATCCCGTTTGTAGAGCCGCCGCTCCCAGAACTGCTTATCGTTCCAGGCATCCTCGCAGATGGTGACCGCTGTCCGGGTGCCGCGCAGTGTGCAGAGCGTCTGCTTATCGGCGGGGAGAAAATACCGGCCTTCATCGAACACATCGTAGGTTGGCAGCAGCATCTTATCCTGTCGGAAGATCATGCGTCCGCGCTCAATCACGGCGGCGCTGTTCACCGCCTGCTTTCCGGTACTCACCGCGGAACGGCTTACATAACCAGCGATGATGGTCAGATCCAGATTCGCCGTTTCCGCCGCGAACTCATCCAGACAGAGGGCTGTTCGATCGAGGAAGCTTTCCTTTTCCACCAGATCGCGCGGCGGGTAGCCAGTGAGCGAGAGTTCCGGGAACGCGATCAACTCCGCGCCACGTTCGCAAGCCCGGCGCGCGGCTTGCACCATAAGGCGGACATTTCCAGGCAAGTCGCCTACAGTGCTGTTAATCTGCCCGAGAGCGATGCGCATCTGAAATCCCATTGTACCGATGGGATAATAAAAAGGTGAATCCATTCAAATCTGTTGCTCTTTGTGTGTCTGCCGGTCTAGCCGCCGCGCAGACGCCGCCCGCGGCTGCTCCTAAACCAAAACCCAATGCAGCCGTGGTGAAACCGGCGGGTGCCGCACCCAAGACGCCCGCCTCCACCTCCGCACCTAAGACCTCCGCTGCGAAGCCTAGGCCCGCAAAAACTCCCGCAGTGCCCGACGGCAAAGTTATACTGACCATCGGAACCGATAAGATCACCGATAAACAGTTCGACAGCTTTGTGGATGCATTGCCCGATCAGGTGAAAGCCCAAGCGCGCGGTCCAATGAAGCGCCAGGTAGCCGAGCAGCTTGTGCGCGTCCGGCTGCTTGCCGATGAAGCGAAGAAACGTGGCATGGATAAAGATCCGGCTTTTCAGGCGAAGGCCGCTTTCCAGTATGAGAACCTGCTGGCCGGGGCCTTGTTTGCGGATATGCAGACTGCAATCAAGACCGACGATGCCGCTCTGCGCAAGTATTACGATGAGCATAAATCCGAGCTTGAATTTGTCCAGGCCCGTCATATCCTGATCAAGTACAAGGGATCGCCCGTGCCCACTCGCGAGGGTCAAAAAGATCTCACCGAAGAGGAAGCGCTCGCCAAGGCTACTGAGATTCGGAAGAAGCTTGTCGCCGGGGAAGATTTCGCCAAGCTTGCCAAGCAGGAGTCTGATGACGTCGGCTCTGGTAATGTGGGCGGCGATCTAGGAAATTTCAAACACGGTCAAATGGTGCCCGCTTTCGACCAGGCCGCGTTCGCCCTAAAAGTGAACGAAATCAGCGAACCGGTGAAGACGCAATTCGGTTATCATATCATCAAGGTGGAAAAGCGCGCCGGTTTCGACGAGCTCAAACCGGATCTGGAAAAACGAGTGAAGCCGGATGCCGCAAAGCAGATAGTGGAAGACCTCCGAAAGGCCGCTCCGGTGACGTTTGATGAAGCGTACTTCGGCCCGGAAGCTCCCAAACAGTAATCATCAGTCCACCAAGACAGCGGGATGGTTGAAAAAAAGATCATCCCGAGTCTTTCTATACCAGGCGTTATCGTATCCGGCGCTTGCAGTATCATTGTGTACGCAGTGAGGCAAAGTGAAATGAAAAGCATCGGCATCCAGGAATTCGTGAGAAGCTATCGAGCTTTCTAGAGTCGTCCACCCCAGTGGCGATCACCCGGCATGGAGAGACGGTGAGGTTTTATATTCCTGCGCGCCGGAACCGAAAGATCCGACTTGGATTCCTTGCGGCGGGCAGGCGAGCAGTTGGATGCCCTGATTGAGGCTGCTGGAACCAACGAAGACGATCTGTGGCGGATTCACAGACTTGCGCCGGCAAGCTCGCAAAGCCGAAACCCTAAATGCTCGTGCTTGATGCGGA
The DNA here is from genome assembly GCA_038200305.1 of Bryobacterales bacterium. GTDB lineage: Bacteria > Acidobacteriota > Terriglobia > Bryobacterales > Bryobacteraceae > JANXXV01. Next base: position 27,638 of record JBBPYD010000133.1, on the reverse strand, counting down.
CATTCTGATTCGTGCCGTCCTCGGCCCGAAGTTGAAACGTATTCGGTCTCTCAGGAATAGGCATGATCCGGACGGCTGCCTGTGCTGGCCGCGGCTCTTGTCCTTAGTTATTCGATCTGGACTGAGGACACCGATTTCTTTGGTGCGGGTATAGCCACCGCGCATTCCAGAGCACGGCCTTAACCACCGATGGCGTACATCGGCCGTGGTGGCGGAACGAATTTTACTGTGTTGTTGATCTGGTGGCCGATCCACTTGGCCGCCACGTTCGCGCGGATTGTCTCTTCAATCTCGCTATCGGATCCTCCGTTGCGCAACAGCCCCTTCACGTCCGTTTCATCAATCGCAAACAGGCAATACCGAAGCTTCCCGTCGGCGGTCAATCTCAGGCGGTTGCAGTTCATGCAAAACGGCCGGCTTACTGACGCAACAAAGCCAACAGTGCCGATGCCGTCCGCAAAACGGTAGTCCGTCGCCGGGGCGCGTGGGTCATTATCTGGAATCTCGATCAGCGGCGAAATCTCGCGCGACAGCACGCCGATCATGTCATCGGCCCGCAGCACTTTGCCACTATCCCAGATGCCTTGCGCATCCAGCGGCATGAACTCGATGAAGCGAACCTCAATGCCGTTCTCGCGCCCATATTGGACCAGCGGAACCACGTCCGGCTCGGTGATCCCTTTCAGGGCAACGGCATTGATCTTGATCGGCCCAAACCCGATTTTCAGCGCTACCTGAATACCGTCGAGCACCTTATCCAGATCGTCGCGGCGCGTAATTTGCCGGAAACGATCCCGATCCAGCGTGTCAAGGTGTACGTTCAGCCGCCGTAATCCGGCGCCATAAAGCGCCTCCGCCTGTTGAGCGAGAAGAACGCCGTTAGTGGTGAGCGCGATATCTTCGATGCCGGAAATCGCGCAGAGACTCCGGACCAGATGGGGCAGATTCTTACGAAGCAGCGGCTCCCCGCCGGTGAGGCGAATCTTTCGAACTCCCAAATCGACCGCGATGCGAACCACGCGTTCGATCTCTTCAAATGAGAGAACTTCTTCTTTGGGGCCGAACTGGACATTCTGCTCCGGCATGCAATAGAAGCACCGGATGTTGCAACGGTCAGTGACACTGATCCGAAGATTATCGTGCAGGCGTCCGAAAGTGTCGATGAGAGGCATGATCAGCCGTTCTACTTTACAGCGAGCATGCGCTCAATTGGCAGCAGCGCCCGCTCCAGGATATCGGGTGCAATCTCAACCCGCGGCTCCAGATCGCGCAAGCAGCCGCGAAGCTTCTCCAGCGTATTCTTGCGCATATACGGGCATTCACTGCAATTGCAATTCTCATTGGCGACAAAGTAGTAACGCTTTTGCGGAGCCAGCTTCTCCAGCGAGTGTGAGACGCCGCTTTCGGTCATCACGATGAACTCTTCCGCGTCCGACTTCACACAGTAGTCGATCAGCGCGGAAGTGGAGCCGATGTAATCCGCCATGGCAAGCACGTCGGGCGGACACTCGGGGTGAGCTACCACCAGCGCCTCCGGATGCTCCATGCGAGCCTTTACCAATCGCCGGGCCGGAAAAGTCGCGTGGACGATGCACGCGCCCTGCCAGATTTTCATGTTCTGCCGCCCTGTCTGCTTCTTAACGTAGTTGCCCAGGTTAATGTCCGGCAAAAAGAGAATCGGCTGGCTGGCGGGAATCGAGTTCACAATCGCCACGGCGTTGCGGGAAGTGCATAGAATATCGCTCTCCGCCTTCACATCCACCGAAGTATTAATGTAGCTGACCACCACATGATCCGGATGCAGCTTCTTGTACGCGCGTACCTGATCCACGGGGCAGCCTTCCACCAGACTGCAACTCGCATCTTTGTCCGGGACCACCACAATCCGGTGCGGGTTCAGGACCTTCGCCGTCTCCGCCATGAACCAAACGCCGCAAAACGCGATCACATCGCCATCGAATTCGCGGGCTTTACGGGAGAGTTCAAGGCTGTCGCCGATCACGTCGGCAATCTCCTGAATTTCCGTGTCCTGGTAATGATGCGCCAGCAGAATGGCCCGCCGTTGCTTCTTAAGGTCCAGAATCTCTTCCGCGATAGTGCTGGTTGCAAGCATGAAGTTGAAGCCGGTAAGTACACTTCTATTGTATCAAGCGCCTCTGGATTCTATTTCCAACTCGTGATACATATGTTGTGTACCTGACGTTTGTCTCCCCGCGTCCCTTCCCTGGAGCTTAGTCTGCATGTTAAATCTATGCCCGTTTTTCACGACGGCTGTCTTTTTGTTGGCGCCAATTGGAATCGCCAACGCCCTTACCTGTGTACCCACAGCGGTTACGCCGGCACTGCACGCCGAAGGGCTCGCTGAACGGCTTGGCGACATTTTACTTACCTGTACAGGTGGCACGCCCGGCGCCTTCAGCGGAAATCTGAGCGTGTTTCTGAATACGAATATCACCAATAAGCTCACGGCTCAAAACAATGCCGACGCGGTGCTCACGATAGATACCGGGTCCGGTCCGATGTCGGCCGGAGTATCTCCAACGCTGACGAGTGCGGCCCAGATGGTTTTCAATGGCGTCAGTTTCACGGTCCCTGCATCGGGGAACCTGAGCCTGCGCATCTCAAACCTCCGTGGCGCCGTCAATCTGATTCCGCCCGGGGGACTTGCGCAGGTCATGGCGAATCTGTCATTCAACGGCACCGGGCTTGGTCTCACGTCGAACAATTTGACGCTGGGCTTTCCTCAGCAGTCGTTATTAGCGAGCGTCGTATCGGGGGTGATCGGCTCGCAGCAGGGTTCGCCACTTCCAGAAACCCCGACCTTCACCACTCTGTTGGCGGCTGGCACGCGATTCTCATCGGCCCGGTTTACGGAAGGCTCGGCGGATGCATTCCAGCCCCGCCAGCCACTGGCGGATAACGGAATTCGTATTCTTTCGCGCTACTCTAATTTTCCGGCAGGGGCGCGGCTGTTTGTCCCCGACGTCATTGCGGGATCCGACGCCATGAAGCCTACCGCTGGCGGAAACTTCGGAGTTCCCGCATCCGGAGGCCAATATCTGGGCGGCAGTGGAACATTGCTGCTGGTTCGTGTTACAGGCGCGGATGCGAACGGAGCCGGTGGATTCCCCGTCTTCACGCCGGCTGCTGGAACGAATACCTTCGATTCGGTTAGCGAACTTACCGTGGTGAACGGAACAGCGCAGGCGGTGTACGAAGTGGTGGATGCAAACCCGAGCGTTCGTGAGACCGCGCAATTTCCTACGTTCATCGGCCTCGCGGCATCCAGCGATGCTGTGTCCATTACCAGTAACCAGCAAATCTTGCTCGGGCCGGTTTCCACAGTGGCTACGGCATCCGCCACCGCACCGGTCCCACGTTTTGCCGCCACAACTCCTCCGTCGGACTGCACCCTTTTGGGCGACTGCAGCGGAGCCTATCTTCCGGTGCTCGGGGTGGACCCGGACCCTCTCACATTCATCGTTGATTCCGGCGCAGGTTTCCAGATCCGCTACATCCGGGTCTTTAACAAAGGTGGAAATGTTCTGGTCTGGAACGCAACGGTTGCTTACAAGAATGGCGCCGATTGGCTGCGAGTGTCGCCAACATCGGGGAGCGAGGAGCGGATTCGCGTGGATGTATTGCCGAATAATCTAGCCCCAGGGACTTACGACGCAACGCTTACGATCGACGCCGGTTCTCAAGCGGGAAAGGTCACCCTGCCCATTCACGTACAAGTGAACGCGCCACCGCCGCCCGTAAAACCAACTCCGATAATCACAAGCGTGGCGAATGCTGCTACGTTTGCCTCCGGTCCGCTGGTCCGCGGATCATTCGGAACTATTAAAGGTTCAAACCTCTCAGGGCAGAGCACGTCGATCGCGTTCGACGGGATTGCGGCGAAGATTGTCTATGTAAGCGGCAATCAGTTGAACTTTTTGGTTCCGGCCGATCTCACGCGCCGGTCGTCCGCGCAACTGCTCGTTACAGTGGACGGCGTCCCCAGCGCGGCGCAATCGGTCCAACTCGCCGATGTTGCACCCGGCATCTTCAATCCCGGCATTCTGAATCAGGACAACTCGATCAATAGTCCGTCGAACCCCGCGTTGGTTGGCTCGGTGATCCAGATTTTCGCAACGGGATTGCTGCCGCCCGAAGGCGGATCGGTGGATGTGAAGGTCCACGACCAATCGAATCTCGTTCCACTCTACGCTTCTGGCGCGCCGGGCATCCCAGGATTGCAGCAAGTGAACGTTCGAGTACCGGCTGGCTTGCCCGGCATTACGACCCAGGCCGTCGTCTGCGGAACCAGCGCGGGGCAGCGCGTCTGCAGCCCACCGGCGGAGATCACATTGCGGCAGTAGCGAGGCTCACCGCCTGATGAACAACGACAACGCCATCCCGAAGCCGATGACGATCACAATACGCCGCACGGCAGTGCGCCCGAGGCGGCGCGCAACGCCAGCGCCGCCATACCCGCCCACTATGGCTCCCATTGCCATGACGATGACGTCCGGCCAGTAGACCATGTGGGCCGCGATGAAATAAAGCGCCGCGACCCCATTGATACACAGGGCAAATAGGTTCTTCAGCCCGTTCATCTGATGGATATCCTTCAGGCCAAGGATGCTCAATGCGGCCAGCATCAGGATTCCAATCCCGGCGCCAAAGTAGCCGCCGTAAAGCGCGACCAACAGTTGGAACAGCATCGACCCAACAAGCCACCGGCCAGATTGATGAGAACTCGCCCCGGCAGTCTTGAATCGGCGCTGAATCGGCTCCTGGACCGTAAATAGCAGCGTCGCGAACAGAATCAAAAACGGGACCAGCCGATCGAACAAAGCCGGCGGAGTAAAACGGAGCAGCAGCGCTCCGGCGATTCCCCCTACCAGGCTGGGCGCTACCAGGGCGAGCATACGCGGTTCGGCCGAACGCAATTCCCGGCGGTAGCCCCACATGCCGCCCAGCGACCCCGGCCAGATGGCTACCGTGCTGGTGGCGTTCGCCATTACCGAAGGCAATCCAAGCCAAATAAGCGCTGGAAAAGAGATCAACGTCCCCCCGCCAGCGACGGAATTAATCGCTCCAGCTAAGAAAGCCGAACCAAATGCCACTGCGGTATGGGAGAGACGCAAAGAATCCATGGATGGCGTGAAGAAAGGCCCACTTCACAGCGTACACCGCGATTCATGGAGTCTGGATCGAGCCTGAACGAGTATGGCCTTCCACGTACCCTTGCTTACGCGCGCGGCTCGGAAACATCGATTCTGAGCCGTGACTGTGGCTCGATTTAGCGCAAAGGAGCGGTTGTCAATTTTAGCTCCGGACACCATGCTAGCGGTCCGGAACCTGCCGAAGCCGTGGTCCGGGCGGCCCTGGATCTTTCGGCATGCGCTTCTGCAATTCGTGCCATTGATCGGGCGTGAGAATGTTTCGCAACTTCAAACTCATCTGGGAAAGCAAACGGCTCAACTCCCCCCGCGCACTCGCCAGCCGCTCCACTGCATCATTGGCTTTGTGCTGGTCGATTCGATCCTCATCGAAGATATCTTCTAACTCGCCATCCGCCTTCTCAACTGAAGCACGTTGATCGATGAGTTTGTTTCGAAAGCTATGCACTACCTCCCGAATCTGCCGGTTCTGCTCCTCTGTCAAGTTCAGATCGCGCGCGATAGGGGAATCCCACCATGCAAAGGCTCCTCTGGGCGGAGGAGGGGGCGGCGGGTGCTGCGCCAAGACCGCTACGGCACTGAATAGGAGTAGGAACGCACTTCTGGTCATGGCCTCCCCTGAAACAGCCGGTGGATCGGCTTCACCGCGCGGGGCTCCGTTTGTTGAACTTCAAAGTAAATCTCAGCGAAGAATTGCGCATCCGAACTTGCTGTTTGTACCGCCGCCTTCGGCTGTTGCGGGCGATAGATCAGAACGCTCAGCACCATTGCGCAACAACCCGCCAGTACTGCCGCCGCTCGCCACCAGACCAACATGGGCGTGGGGGTCTCAATTCGCTCCATCACGGCCAAGCGTTGACGCAGAAGTAGAGACTGCTTCACTTCAATGCCGGCTTTTGAAACTTGCCGCCTTAAAAGCAATGCATTCCATCGTTCGCCGCAGTTCGCGCATACTTCCAGATGATCGTCGTCGCGGCCCACATCATACAGGCGCTCCAGCAGCTCTTCATCGGTCCAGTGTTTGCCGTTCATATCCCATTCCAGTAGAGATCTTTCAACTCAATGCGCAGCTTCACCAGCGCACGCGAAAGGTGTGATTTCACACTTCCGGTATCCAATTCTAGAATGACCGCAATTTCACCTAACGTTTTATCGTCGTAATGCCGCAGCGCGAACACCGCTCTCTGCCTTGGGGACAGCTTGTCCATGGCGGCTGCAAGCCGTTGCCCCACTTCGCGAGCCTTTAACTGATCTATTGCTCCCGGCTCACGCGAGGCAGCCAGGCTTAAAATCGTTTCTTCACTCTTTTGAGAAGGTCTCCGGCGCCAAAACTGCCAGCGATTCGACCGGAGCCGGTCCAAACAGGTGTTCACCGCAATCCGTGTAATCCATCGCGTTCCATCGTCCACGGCTTCAAACTTCACCGTCCCCATCGCCCGGTAGGCTTTGAAGAAAGCATCCTGTGTCGCAGAGTCGGCCTCGTATTGATCCTGCAATAACCGGTAACAGAGCAGGTATACCCGCCGCTGTTCCGATTGCATCCAGCGGGCGAATTCCTCCGTACGCATCGCCGTTGCATACCCAATTGCAATCGGGTCTGCCATCACGGCCATCGCATATTCAGGACGAGGGAATGCCTGGAAGGTTTACAAACCGGCGCTGATTGCATGTATTTACGCGGGACCATATAACCCTGGCAGATTATTGCGGCAGGAATTTAGGAGCGTGCTTCCCCTGGTCGGAAAGAGCTCGCGCACTGAATACCGACGCTTCGGCCGCATTTAGCTTTATATCGCTGCCTTCTTCCAGAGGCATTTCGTGCTCCACCCAGTTAGAGAGAGGGATATTGCGGAAGTAAAGCCGTTCTTGCATCACCATAGACTTACGGTTGAGGAAGTGAGATTTACTCTCACGCATGTAGTGCCGCTCTTCCACCCGAAAATCCATCAGAAACTGGTCGAATGCCTTCCGGTGAGCAATCTCTTCGGCAGCCCGGATTTTGTGTTCCAAACCCTGCTCCTGCGCCGCCAACTGGGCCTTGGTAGCTGCCAGGTTCTCGCGCTCCTTGGCCACCGCCACCTCCATCCGGGCCTGCATGAGATAGAACGATAACATGGCCGAACCGGCGGCAACCAGCACGGGCAGTAAAATCCATAGAAGGGCGTCCATAGTTCTATCCAAAAGTTAAATCGGCCGTAACCGGAAATCTCTGTAGGCTCAATAGGCGGCGGCCAGTCTCAAGCCTGAGTCCCGTCAATCTTCTGTCCACTTATCAGCGCCGTAAGGCGTTTTATATCATACCCAGGACTCTGAAATGTCAATAATCGCCCGAATACATGAAAAATGGCCGACAACCGAAATCCTATCGCCGCCCGGACTCCCTCCCTTTTCCCCAGATACGTTGCCGCTCCCAGCGCACGATCTGCGGAATACACTGGGCCATCCTCCGGCTCAACTGCCGCGCCGCGTGTCACTTTCGCGCCAGGAATCACTAAGATCTTCTTGCCCGCGCTGCGAATCTTGTAGCAAAGCTCGGCGTCGGGGCCAAATTCGCCGAATTTATCGTCAAAATAGTGCATCCCGGTCAGTACGGCACGGCGCACCAATATCGGAGCCCAAATGAAAAAATCGACCGCGGCCGCATCCGCGGACAAATCAACCGGTTTGGCTCCAGGAAACTCACCGGTTTTCCAAAATTCCGCCAGGCTCTCCCTGGCCGGCAGCGGGTACGACCGGTCTACATAGGCGCAAACCGCGCCTGCGTCCGGGTCCGCCTCCAATCGGGATCGCAGCAGCTCAATGGTGTCCGGCTTCACCTCGACATCCTGCGGAAGCAGCAGCATATACTCTCCACGAGCGGTGCGAATACCGGCATTCAGCGCCTTAGTCGCCCCAAAGTTCTTTGGCAGGCGCAGCATGTTGATATTTGGAAATTCGGTATCCATCGACCGGCTCTCGTCGTGAGAGCCGTTATCCACCACCAGAATTTCTAGTGAATCCCGCGCGGCCGAGGCTTCCAGCGCAGCCAGACATTCCCGTAGCGCCGCGGCGCAGTTGCGCGATACGATGAGCGCCGTCACACGCGGGCTCTGCTGAATTTCTTCCATCGCTATCCCTCCCATCCGTTTATGCAATCATAGCCGGTGACGCCCCATGTTCCGGCCTATCCTCATCCTCTCGCTTGTATCCGCCGCTCTCATCGCACAAAATCCGGTCTATCTGGTTTTGCAGAAGGGAGCCAGCTCTCTGGCCTGGTACGGGAACGATGGCAAGCTACAGAGCACGGTGCCTGTCGGCCAGCATCCGCACGAAATGGTTCTTTCCACCGACGGGCGCTATCTCTACACCACGGACAACGGGACCATGCGCATCGAGAATGCCGGAACCGGTGGCAACTCAGTGTCGGTCATCGATCTCGCCGCCCGTAGGAAATTTGCCGATATCACGTTAGGCGAGTACCACCGGCCCCACGGCATCGATCTCGATCCCGCCACCGGTCACATCGTGGTCACCACGGAGCTGCCAGATCAGCTTCTTCTCATCGATCCCGTGAATCGCTCCGTTCTGAAGCACTTCGCCACGAAAGGCAAAACCTCCCACATGGTCACCCTCGGACCCGGCGCGAAGTGGGCTTACGTCAGCAACAGTGGATCGTCCAACATTTCCGCTATCAACCTAGCTAACGGCGAAGTGAAACTGATCCCGGCTGGCAATCGGCCCGAAGGCAGCGTGCTCTCAAGAGACGGCAAGGAGCTCTACGTGTGCAACCGCGAGGCGAGCTCCATTACGGTGATCGACACCGCGCGGCAGTCGGCAATCGCCAACATTCCGACGGGCAAAGGACCGGTTCGCATCGCCATTACGCCCGATGGGGCCACCCTGGTCTACGCTTTAATGCACGATAACAAGATCGCCTTTGCCAACCCGCGCACCCGCCGGCAAACGGACTATCTGATCGTGCCGCGGACTCCGGTGTCTCTGAAGCTGTCGCCTGACGGCACGCACGCTCTCTCTTCCGCTGAAGAATCCGACACCGTGTACATTATCTCCGTTCCGCAAAAGAAGATTATCCAGGAGATCCGCACCGCCCAGGGCGCCGCCCCCGATCCCGTGTTGCAAATCTCCGCGAAATAATCCCGCAGTCAGTATCGCCCTGGACCTCGGATTCCCGTTGCCTCTATGCACTCATATGCGCCGGGACGCAAACCCTTGAACTCCTCCGTCCGCCCGCTTGGCCATTCAATAACAACGCGGTCCACCCGCTCTCGCCGGCCCATTCCAAAGGTAAGGGTTAACTCCGATTGTGAAAGATAACTGGAGCCGGTTTTCACCATCCTCGATTGCGTTCCGTCCGCTGTTGACACCCGAACCACCGCGCCAATCCCGTCGCGGTTGGATTTCGTTCCGATGAGGCGAAGACGAAGCGATCTGTTCCCGTTCGTCACGTCGTTGCGATAGAGCAGTGCCGGTCCCTGATTCGTCGTCATCAGGATATCCACATCTCCACCGCGGTCGAAATCGCCACAGGCCGCGCCGCGAGCCACCTTTGGCGCTCCGAAATCGGCCCCAACCTCCTGTGCTATGTCGCGGAATGCGCTCCTGCCTGGGTTGAGAACTGGGTTGAAAAATTGGTTGAGAAAGAGATGCGGCGGTTGCGCATAACCAAGGTTGCTGTGGATATTGCGCACGGTTTCGTCAATGGGTCCATTTACTGCCAGCAGATCCAGGTTGCCGTCCAGATTGGCGTCGAAGAAGACACATCCGAACCCGAGGCTGTTACGGGATATCTGTCCAACGCCTGTTCTTACAGCTATGTCCGAATACGTTCCACCCGGCGCCGCCCGATACAGCGCGATCATCTCATTATCGAAATTCGTGATCGCGATTCCAGAAACGCCAGCAGTGACGGCACCGGTTCCGCGCTGGCCAGTTTTCTGCTCGGGTTGCCCGCGGTCCGGCAGCGCCAAGCAGGCATACCGAGCATGAACCTGCGTCAATGGTCGGCCGACCCGTTTGCTCAGGACACGTGGCGGCTCAATACGCGCACTACCTTGAACATCGGACTCCGGTACGAATTTATGTCGCCGCTCGCCGATGTTTCACGCCCATGGAGCAATCTGCTGGTGCAAGATGGACAACTAAAGACGTTCATCGGCGGCCAGGACGGGATGCCGCGTGGGCTGATGTTCCCGAATAAGCTGCGGTTCGCGCCACGGATCGGTCTCGCGCATTATCGTCAGGAAACCGGCCTCGTGTTCCGGGCCGCCTACGGCATCTTCTACACCCCGGTTGACCTGAACACGTGGTGCAACCAGTTGCACAATGTCCCGCTTGTCTTCCCCGAGACCAACCAGAGCGACAATTTCGTTCCTTCTATCCGGACATTCGACTTCGGCCCGCCCGTCCTGGGTAAGACGGTCGTAAGCTTCGCCAGCTTCGATCCTCACGCGCCTCCGCAATACGTTCAGCAGTGGAGCGGGTCCATCGAAAAGGGCCTTGCCAAAGACACCACATTGGAGGTCGGGTATCAGGGTGCGCGCGGTTTGCATTTGCAGCGTTCGCACCTGATCAATAACGCTCCGCCCGGCCCTGGTCTGATCCAACCGCGCCGTCCTTATCACACAGCCTCATTTGTGGACGGGGCCGTTTTTCCGTCCACTATTCAAGTGGATTCCACCACGTTTCCAGTGAGCGGAGTCAACCTGCTGGAGAATACGGCGCGAAGCTGGTATGACGCCGGGTATCTCAATGTCCGGCGTCGTTATTCGGGCGGCCTGAGCCTGCTTGCAAATTACACGTATGCAAACAGTCTCAGTGACGCGCCGGACTTCCGCTCACCCATGTTTGAATCGGCAGTTCCCCGGGACAACAGCAACCTGCGCGCGGAGAAAGGTCCATCGTGCGACATCCGCCACCGGTTTGCATTCAGTAGTGTTTATGAACCCCGCCGTGGCTGGCGTATTTCCACCATGTATCAAATACAGAGCGGATTTCCGTTGACGATTTCGGTGTTCGGCGACACAGCCAACGCCGGCACGGTTCTTGGCGATAATCCGGTGCGTGCGAACTATACAGGTCAACAAGTCTTTGGCCCCGGCACGCGGACCGCCGGCCGCTGGTTCAATCCCGCGGCGTTTGCAGTGCCGGCCGCCTACACGTTCGGGAACGCAGGCCGCAACAGCGTCTACGGCCCGAGTATGCAGTTGCTCGACGTTGCAATAGGACGCGAGTTCACGTTCTCCGAACGGATCAAGTTCGAGATTCGGGGGGAAGCGTACAACGCACTGAACCACGTGAATCTAGGGACGCCGAATCGCTTTGTGAATACGCCCCAGTTCGGAACCATCACCGAGGCTGCGAGCCCCGGAAGGGAAATGCAGCTCAGCGTGCGGGCGTCTTTCTAGCGAGTCAGACTAGTGAGTCAGATCAACGCGCTGAGCAGTGCAGCCGAACCGAACGCTACCGGAATACATTAGGATTGATATATGCCGATGCAGGTAGAAGCAGTGTATGAGAATGGCGTGCTCAAGCCGCTGCGCCCGTTGGCCCTGGCTGAACATCAGCGCGTGACCGTGTTCATTTCCGAGGCAACGAAATCCGCTGGCCGAACCAGACCCGATGCAGCATACGTACAGAATCTGAGGAAGGAACTTTAGAGAATGGAACCGGCTCCTGGGTTGGAAGAAGTTCGACGCCGGCTCTCCAAAAATTCCGGGTTCAATGACTCAGGATTTTATTGCGGAACGTGGAGATCGCGGATTTGGCAGCATACTTTTTCGATTCGAGTGCCCTCGCGAAACGATATCATCCTGAAGTAGGGACATCTTAAGGTCGATCAGCTCGTCCAAGACGCGAGCAGTCAGATTCGGATTTCAAGACTGACCGTGGTTGAGTTGGCGTCAGTTCTCGCCATGGAAGGTCAGGACGCAGGTCATCGGGAGGGGAGATGCCGGCTTGCTTCTCCGCCAATTTCATGAGGATATTGTCTCCGAACGGCTTGAGGTCTTCTCCATCGGCGATCCAGAGTTCGGGTTGGCAGAAACGCTCATTTCGCGGCATGCTTTCGACCGGCGGCTCCGGACTCTCAACGCCCTGCAGATTGCGTTCGCAATCGGGCTCCGTGACCAGAAGCTCATCGATTACTTCGTTTCAGCCGACAGGGTTCTCTGCGAAGTGGCAGCTGCGGAACGATTCTTGGTTTCTAAGCCCGAAATTTCTTGAGAAGCTCACGTTTGAATTCGACAGAATTCCCGCAAGTTTCGCGATGGTTCCGAAGGGTGTCATAACTTCACCACAAGGTCGAAACCTTCCAGAGAATTCACATACATCTTGTGCTGCTCGCTGGGCTTCGGGCGGCTTGGATCAGACAGTAGAATTGCGCGCTTGCCCCTCCGGTTTCCCGCCTGTGTTAATCTGAAGTTTCAGCGCATCGCCTTTATGGCGGCCCAGGCGAGCGAAACATTCGTTTTACGAACGTATCCCCTTCAAGAAGCGGATCTCATCGTCAGCTTTTTCACCAGGGATCAGGGCAAGCTGCGAGGGGTGGCCAAGCGCGCCCGCAAGCCGAAAAGCAGTTTCGGATCGGGTCTGGAACGGCTCTCGCAAGTAAAAATGTACTACGACCAGCGGGAAAATCGTGAGCTGGTTAATCTGAATTCCTGCGAGCTGATTCAGTCGCAGTTTAGCCTCGCCAGCGATTACGCAGCCGGTATGGCGCTCGATTATTTTGCGGAGGTCGCCGATAACCTGCTGCCGGCCGGCGAGCCCAGCGAACGTTTTTTCCGGTTGCTGGTGGCGGTTCTTGAGCACCTCCGCGGCAATCCGTCCGGCGGTGTTTGGACGGCGGTAAATTATTTCAGCCTTTGGGCTGTGCGATTGTCGGGATTTCTTCCGGAACTGCGTGTCAGTCCGGAATCCCGCGCCATTGTGGAAGAGATGATGCAAAGACCAATCAGCCAGTTGACCGAACGCGAGTGGACCAAGAACACGGCCGTCGACCTGCGCCGCTTTCTCATTCGCCAAATTCAGGATCACATCGAACGCAAACTCCACAGCGTATCGATCCTCGAAACGTTGTAGACGATGGACTCATTCCAGCAAACATTATTTAAACTGAAATCTTATTGGTCTGACCGGGGCTGCATTATTCAGGAGCCTTACGATATGGAGGTCGGCGCCGGCACCATGTGCCCGGAGACATTTCTGCGCGTCCTCGGCCCCAAGCCTTATCGTGTCGCCTACGTTCAGCCCAGCCGCCGCCCGGCCGACGGCCGTTACGGCGAAAATCCCAACCGGCTGTACAAGCACCAGCAGCTTCAGGTGATTCTCAAGCCATCGCCGAAAGACATCATCGAACAGTATTTGGGGAGCCTCGAAGCGATCGGCATCGACCTCCGCAAACATGACATCAAGTTTGAAGAGGATAACTGGGAATCGCCCACTCTCGGCGCGTGGGGTATTGGTTGGCAGGTGATGCTTGACGGCATGGAGATCACGCAGTTCACGTATTTCCAGCAGTGCGGCGGTATTGACTTGGATCTGGTTCCCGCAGAAATCACCTACGGCCTTGAGCGCTTGGTTGCCTTTCTGCAAGGGAAGGAAAGCGTCTACGAAATCGAGTGGACTCCTGGGGTTTCTTACGCCGATGTCCGGCTTGCCGACGAACTGCAATTCTCGGTTTACAATTTCGAACTGGCCGGCGTCGGCACACTGTGGCAACTTTTCGATCTCCACGAACAGGAAGGCCAGCGCCTTTTGGATCTATACAAGAAATACGAGGACAAGCATCGCTTCCCGTTGCTCCCCACCTACGATCAGGTGCTCAAATGTTCGAATCTGTTTAATCTCCTCGACGCCAGAGGCGCGATCAGCGTAACGGAACGGGTCGGCGTAATCGCCCGCGTAAGAAAGTTAGCCGTAGGCGTGGCCCAAGCCTGGATGGACCAGAACGTTGCGCATGCGGCCGCCGCGGGGGCCAATCAGTGAGCCTCGCCTTCCTGCTCGAAATCGGCTCCGAAGAAATCCCGGATTGGATGATCCAGCCTGCTCTCAAAAGCCTCCAGGATCTCTTCACCGCGGCACTAGAGCAAAATAACCTAAGCGGCACAGTCACAACCACGGAGGCGACGCCCCGCCGCCTGGTGTTGTACGCGGACGGCCTGCCGGAAACTCAGCAGGATCGTATTGATTTGCTAACCGGACCGGCCAAAAGCGCACCTGAGAAAGCCGTGGAAGGATTCGCCAGAAAAGCCGGTGTTCCGCACAACCAACTAGTGCTCACTACCACGGAAAAAGGCGAATACTGGACGTACTCCAAGAAAGTTCCGGGCCGCAAAACGCTGGAGATTCTCTCCGAAGAACTGCCCCGGATCATCGGCAAAATCCATTTCCCAAAAACCATGTACTGGACCGGCAAGGGCGGCGCGCGCTTTATCCGTCCGATTCGCTGGTTAGTCGCTTTACTCAATGACCAGGTGGTCCCGTTTGAATTCGCCGAGGTGCAATCCGGCGCGATTAGCAGCGGTCACAGACGGCTCGGTGCGGCAGCGGTTTCGGTCACCATCGGCAATCACGAACGGCAACTCCGCAGCAACGGAGTAATCCTCTCGGCCATTGAGCGCCGCGCCATCATCGAAAAAGGCCTGGATGTATCAGTCAAAAAAGACGAAGCGCTCCTCAATACGCTGGTCTACCTCACCGAATCCCCGTCCACCATCCGGGGTAGTTTCGATCCGCAATATCTCGAACTCCCGCAGGAAATTCTGTCCACCGTGATGCGCCATCACCAGCGCTATTTCTCAGTCGAAGACGAACAGGGAAACCTCGCCCCAAGTTTCGTTGCGGTGATGAACATTAATAGCGACCCCGACGGTCTGGTCCGCCTGGGCAATGAACGTGTTCTCCGCGCGCGCTTCAACGATGCGAGATTCTTCTGGGAAGTGGATCAGCGAAAGAAATTGGCGGATCGCGTGAACGATCTGGCGAATGTTACCTTCCAGGCTAAGCTCGGTTCTTATCTCGAAAAGACAAATCGCGTCGTCGCGCTTGCCAGAGAGATCGCTGGAATTGCAGGCGCGAACGAAGACGCTGCCGCCCGCGCCGCACTCCTCGCGAAGGCCGACCTCACCACGGACATGGTGAAGGAACTCACGGAACTTCAGGGTATTGTTGGCGGCCTCTACGCGCGTGCTCAAGGCGAGACTGAGGAAGTTGCCGGCGCCATCTACGATCAGTACAAACCAGCCGGTATGGACGATTCCATTCCCTCCACGCTAACCGGACAAGTAGTCGCACTGGCCGATAAGCTAGACACATTAAAGAGTTGCTTCGCCATCGGAATGATGCCCACCGGATCCAAAGATCCGTTCGCATTGCGGCGCGCTGCTCAAGGCGTAGTCAAGATCATCGTCGAAGCCAAGCTGCATCTCCCGCTATCCAAGCTCGGCCTCTCAAACGAACTCGAAGCTTTCCTGCTGGATCGCATTACCTTTTACTTCAAAGAGATCCGGGGCTTCCAGTACGACGAAATCAACGCAGTCCTCGCCTCTGGTCACGACGATCTGTCTGACATTGAGAACCGCCTTTCCGCGCTGGCCGAAGTTCGTCCTACGGAAAACTTCGAGCCACTGGCCGCCAGCTTCAGGCGAATTCAAAACATACTACGTCAGGCGGGCATCGAACAGGGAACTGCTTCTACCATCAATCCGGACCTTCTCGATCCCGGTCCGGAAGCCGGACTCCACACTGAGTTCCTGCGTCTCCGTCAAATAGTGGATGAAAAACGCAAAGCGCACGATTACCGCGCGGCTCTCGAAGCTATCGCGTCACTACGCCCCAAGGTCGATCTCTTCTTCGACAAGATTCTAGTAAATGCCCCGGAGGAACGTATCCGGCAGAACCGGCTGGCTCTTCTAAACAGCCTGTTAACCGAATTCTCGGCAATTGCCGATTTTTCCGAAATTGTCACCCCGCACTAATTCAAGGAGATCATGATGAGCACAAAGCACGTTTATTACTTCGGCGGCGGCACGGCCGAAGGCGACGCGAAAATGAAGGACCTTCTCGGCGGCAAAGGCGCGAACCTCGCGGAAATGTCCCGCATCAATGTCCCGGTACCCCCTGGTTTCACCATCGCCACTGACGTTTGTAACATCTACTTTCAGCGCAAGGGTAAAATCCCCGCCGACATCGATGCGGAGATTAAAGAAGCGCTTGCCAAAGTCGAAAATGAAATGGGCAAAAAGCTGGGTGACACCACCGATCCGCTGCTGCTCAGTGTTCGCTCGGGCGCGAAGTTTTCCATGCCCGGCATGATGAACACCATCCTGAACCTGGGCCTAACAGACGTCACCACGCAGGCGCTCATCGACAAAACAGGCAACGCGCGCTTTGCTTACGATTGCTACCGCCGGTTCATTCAAATGTTCGGGGAAGTTGCGCTCGACATCCATATGGAAAAGTTCGACAAGATCTTCGACGCGCGCAAAGCGAAAGCAAAGGCCAAGCTCGATACCGGTCTCACCGCGGACGACCTCAAGGCGATCATCGAAGATTATAAGAAGCTGGTGAAGGCCGAAACCGGCAAGCCCTTCCCGCAGGACCCGATGCAGCAACTCACCATGTCCCGCGATGCCGTGTTCCGCTCCTGGAATACGCCCAAGGCTATTTACTACCGCAGAATGGAACGCATCCCCGACGACATCGGCACCGCCGCCAATGTGCAAGCGATGGTATTCGGAAACATGGGCGACACCTCAGCCACCGGCGTCGGCTTCACCCGTGATCCCGGCACCGGAGAAAAGGTGTTCTACGGCGAGTTCCTCGTGAACGCGCAAGGTGAAGACGTCGTCGCCGGTATCCGCACTCCCTCGCACATCAACGACCTCGCAAAAGTCATGCCCGACGTGTTCAAGCAGCTCAAGGAAATCACCACGCGCCTTGAGAATCACTACAAGGACATGCAGGATTTTGAGTTCACCGTCGAAGATCACAAGCTCTACATGCTGCAGACCCGCAACGGCAAGCGCACCGGCCCCGCTGCGGTCCGCATCGCCGTCGAGATGGTGGAAGAAAAGCTGATCGATAAGAAAACCGCAGTGCAGCGGGTCGCCCCCAACCAGCTTGACCAGTTACTGCATCCGGTGTTCGATGTCGCCTCTCTGCGCGCGCTTCCGAAGATTGCGAACGGCATCGCCGCCTCCCCCGGTGCAGCCGTCGGCCGTATCGCGTTCACTGCGGAAGATGCCGTCCATATGTCCGCGTCTTCGCCGGTCATTCTGCTCCGCAAGGAAACCACTCCCGACGACATTCACGGTATGGACGTCGCCAAGGGAATTCTCACCGCCGTCGGCGGTGCTTCCAGCCACGCTGCCGTGGTCGCACGCGGCATGGGCCGGCCGTGCATCGTAGGCGCCGGCGCAATTGAGATCGATGAGCACAAGAAGCGCGCCCGCGTGGACGGCAAGGTGCTCGGCGAAGGCGACTGGCTTTCACTCGATGGGACGGCCGGCGCAGTCTACCTTGGCCAGGCCAACACCAAAGAGCCCGATCCGAATTCGCCCATTTTCGCCAAATTCATGAAGTTTGCCGATGAATTCCGTGGCAAATTCGGCGTCCGTGCGAATGCGGATATTCCGCGCGACGCCAAAGCCGCACGCGCATTTGGCGCGGAAGGCATCGGCCTCTGCCGCACTGAGCACATGTTCTTTGCCGAAGACCGCATCCAGCACGTTCAGACCATGATTCTAGCCCGCGATGAGAAGTCCCGGCGCAAGGCTCTGCTCAAGCTTCTTCCCATGCAGCGCAAGGATTTCGCCGGTCTCTTCACCGCCATGGATGGTTTCCCGGTAGTCATCCGCACGCTCGATCCGCCGCTTCATGAGTTCCTGCCCAAGCGCGAGAACTTGATGGTCGATCTAGCAAAGCTTCCATACGCGGATATCAAGACAAAGAAGGATATGTCGGCCCGCTACAACATGCCGGTAGGCGAACTCAAAAAGCAACTTCCTGAGTTACTGCAGCGCGTGGAAGAACTCCACGAATTCAACCCGATGCTCGGTCACCGCGGCTGCCGTCTCGGCATCACCTATCCCGAGATCACCGAAATGCAAGCCCGCGCCATCTTTGAAGCCGTTGTTCTGGTGGCAAAGAAGGGAATCAAAGTCATCCCGGAAGTGATGATCCCGCTCATCGGCAGCGCCGCTGAATTCAAAAATCAGAAAGACATTGTGCAGGCCGTAGCCAAGGAAGTTCTTAGCGCAGCCGGCGTGAAGGTCAAGTATCTCATCGGGACGATGATCGAAATCCCGCGCGCCGCACTCACTGCCGACAAGGTAGCCGTCGAAGCGGAATTCTTTAGCTTCGGCACCAACGACCTCACGCAGACCACGATGGGTCTCTCCCGCGACGACTATACGAAGTTTCAGCGCGCGTACATGGACTTCAAGATCTTCAAGGAAGATCCATTCGCAGTCCTCGATCAGGAAGGCGTCGGCCAGCTTATCAAGCTTGCCGTCGAGCGCGGCCGCGCCACTCGCCCCAATCTCGAAGTTGGGATCTGCGGCGAACACGGCGGCGAACCCAGCTCCGTCGAGTTCTGTTACCGCGTAGGCATGGATTACGTTTCCTGCTCGCCCTACCGCGTACCCATCGCCCGCCTGGCCGCCGCACAGGCGGCAATCAGGGGAGCCGATAAGAGCGAAGTCGCCCGCACCGCTTAACCACATCAGGGGACAGACGCAAGTCTGTCCCTATCCAACCGCCGCGTCTACGAATTCAAATACCAAGGTACATTGATCACTAAAATCCTCTGATCACCCTTCAGTAGCAGCGATGCCCTGAGTGCCTCCGCGCGCTGATCGTGCAACAGATATTGATACCAGCGGCTCTCAATCAGCTCAGGTACTAGAACGGCGATATGCCTGTCTGGATTCCTGCGCTCGAGATCTAACGCATAATCCACAATTGGCCCACCACATAACGAAACGGAGACGAGAGAACGACCAAAACTGCGCCGATAAGCTGGGATAAAATGCTCTCGTATCCAGGCTGCCCTGGTTCGGTAGCAACCACATGATAGGTACGCACCAGGTACCCGATACCAGCTAACATCGCGATCAGGATCGCGATGATGACAGTTATAGTTCGCCGCGCCGTGTTGACGGTGGGTTCACGAAAGGCAGTCACGCCATTGCTGACGGCCTCCACTCCAGTCATAGCCGTGCATTTGCTCGAAAATGCCTTAACCAGCAGCCATAAACTAATGGCCGCCACTGCGCATGCGCCTTTGGTGGAACCACAACAGGCGCCGGGTGTCCGCCACTCGTCAAGCTTTTGCACACTCCAAGCGCCCAGTACGCCGAGCAAACAGATCACAAATGAATAGGTGGGTAGCACAAAAACAAGACCCGCTTCCCTAATCCTCTCAGGTTTACCATCGTGATCAACAGTAAAACTAGGAGACAGAGCCACATCGTGTAGGGTTGGAGCTTGGGCAGGGCGGATACCAGCGCACCCACTCCGGCGGAAATCCCGACCGCGGCAGTCAGCACGTAGTCGATCATCAGCGCGGATGCAGCCACCAACCCCGCCGATCCCGAGATTCTCGCGTGCAGCCGTATAGGAACCGCCGCCGGCTAGGATAGGCTGCAATCGTCTGCCGGTAAGAAAAGTAAACGATCGTCAAGAGGACGACAATGCTCACGCCGATCGGCAACACGTAGGTGGACCCGCCGAGACCCAGCGGAATCAGTAGAGTGAGCGCCGCCTCCGGCCCGTAAGCGACCGACCCGAGCGCGTCTAGCCCAAAGATCGGAATGCCGGTGAGCGTTCCGATCCGTCCGATCTTTCCTCACCGGAAGCCAGCGGTCTGCCAAATAAGAATCGGCAATTGACATCTTATTCCTGACCCTGGCAAATCAGCGAATCAAAAGAACTATACGGTGACAACGAGTGTATTTAGGGTTTAGGGAGTCCCGGTTTCACCACCGCTTAGACGGAGGCGCAGTGTCGCATCGGGAGTATCGCGGCTATAAATGCAGTAATGCCGAATGCGCCGGCCTGTGCCGGTGACTTACCAGCGGGGCTCACGCGGTTGCCGGGCTTGTCCGCGATAATCGTCTTGCTGACCACCGCCGCGCTTGCCACCGCCACCACCGCCGCTTGATGGGCGTCCACCGCCGTATCCGCCGCCACCGCGTGGAGGTCCGCCGCCTTCACCCTTCGGCCGTGCTTCGTTCACGTTCAGCGTCCGGCCAAGATGGTCAGCCCCATTCAATGCGGCGATTGCCGCGTCGGCCTCACTGTCGTTTGACATTTCAACAAACCCGAAACCGCGCGAACGTCCCGTCTCGCGGTCCATCAAAATACTTGCCCGCTCCACTGTTCCGTACTGCCCGAATAACTGTCTAAGATCGTCATCAGTGGCGTTGAAGCTAAGACTGCCAACAAATATGTTTTTCAAGTGGATTTCCTTCCATAACAAAACTGAAGCCGGCCAAAGCCGGCTTCATACTTCTAGACGATCGCCACGTCCTCGGCTTGCAAACCTTTCGGCCCGGTCTTCACCGTAAACTGAACCCTGGCGCCTTCGTCGAGCGAGCGATAGCCCGAGGCCTCAATAGCGGAGAAGTGTACGAACACATCCTCGCCGTTCTCACGTTGAATAAAGCCAAAACCTTTGGCCGCATTAAACCACTTCACTGTTCCTGTCTCTTTCATTCACAATCCTTTTCCCGTAAAACTTCGCTGCGTCTGAGACGCTATGGAAGAATAGCATAAGCCCGGCCGTGGGTGAAGGCCCATATCAATGGTAAACTGGAATTTCAGCCCTCTCCGGCCTTTCGCGCAATGTCCCAGCTCATTAGTTGCCAGTCCATTAGTAAGACCTTCGGTGTCCGCCCGCTGTTCGAGAATATTTCGCTCACCATATCCGACGGCGAGCGGATTGGCCTCATCGGTCCAAACGGCGCTGGTAAGTCCACACTGATTCAGATACTTGCAGGTGTTCAAACACCCGATTCAGGAACGCTTTCGCCGCGCAAGCTGGTCAAAATTGGATACGTTCCCCAAGATCCTACGTTCGAAGCTGATGTTACGGTTACAGCCGTACTCGAATCGGCACTGGCCACCCACGCCATGGAAGACTACGAGCGCGATTCGCTTATCAACATCACACTTGGCCGGTTTGGATTCGGCGATGGAGACGCGCGGGCGCTCTCGCTTTCCGGAGGCTGGCGCAAACGGCTGGCCATTGCTCAGGCGGTAATCGCGGCTCCTGACCTGTTGTTGCTCGACGAGCCGACGAACCATCTCGACCTTCAGGGCATCCTCTGGCTCGAGAAGTTTCTCCGCTCAGCACCCTTCGCCAGCGTCATCGTAAGTCACGATCGTTACTTTCTCGAAAACGTAGTCAGTGACATGGTCGAGATCAACCGTACTTATCCCGACGGGCTGTTCCGCGTGAAGGGGACGTACAGTGAGTTCCTGCTGCGCCGTGAAGACTTTCTGGCAGCACAATCGAAGCAGCAGGAGGCGCTCGCCAACGTGGTGAAGCGCGAAGTGGAATGGCTTCGCCGCGGCGCGAAGGCCCGGACGCGGAAATCCAAAGCGCGAATCGGCGATGCGGGCCGGCATATGGAGGAATTGAGTGAAGTGACCGCCCGCAACGCGCGCGGCACAACCCAGATCGATTTCACAGCCAGCGATCGCAAAACGAAAAGACTGCTGGTGGCCGAAAATCTCTCGAAGCAAATGGGCGGCAGAACGCTGTTCGAGGGCCTCGGGTGTACGCTCTCTCCCGGCGTTCGCCTTGGATTAGTAGGAGCCAACGGCAGCGGCAAGACGACTTTGCTGAAAGTTCTCGGCGGTGAACTGGAACCGGATAGCGGCACAGTGCAGCGAGCCGACGGCCTGCGTGTGGTGTACTTCGATCAAAACCGGGAGCAACTGAATCTGGATGAGCCTCTCCGGACCGCGCTCTGTCCGCACGGCGATTCGGTACTGTTCAAGGGCCAGCCCGTTCACGTAGTAGGTTGGGCAAAACGCTTTCTGTTCCGCAGCGAGCAACTCGACCTTGCCGTTGGAAGACTTTCTGGCGGCGAACGCGCCCGTGTGCTGATTGCGCGGCTCATGCTGCAACCGGCCGACGTGTTATTCCTCGATGAGCCGACGAACGATCTCGATATCGCTACGCTCGAAGTACTCGAAGAGAATCTCTCGGATTTTCCGGGCGCTCTTGTGCTGGTGACGCACGACCGCTATATGCTCGACCGTGTATCCACTATCGTGCTCGGTCTGGACGGCCGCGGTGGAGCCGGGCTCTTCGCCGATTACTCGCAATGGGAGCAGGCGCAAGCACCTATGGGATCGAGCGCGCCGGATCTCTCGCCAAAGGCGCCCAAGCCAGAACCTGCTCCAGCGCCGCAACAGAAAAAACGCCTTTCTTACATGGAAAATCGAGAATTCGAAGGCATGGAATTGTTGATCGCGGCCGCGGACCTCGAAATCGACGCGCGGCAGGCCGCATTGCAGGATATCCAGGTCGCGCGCGACCCTAAAAAACTGCAGGACTGCTACGAAAAGCTCCAGGCCGCGCAGGAAGCCGCGAATCGCCTTTATGCGCGATGGTCGGAGTTAGAACTGAAACTTCAGTGAGAATCTTTTTTTTTTACTGAGGTACTGATGGCTGGCCGCGCTGATTCTGCACGATGACGCTAATCCGGCGATTGGATGGATCTGTAGGGTCATCTATTTTGAACGGTTGCTGTGCGGCGAATCCGCGCACCTGCACAATCTGATCGGGCTTGAGGCCGGCCTGTTGCATCACCCGCCGCGCCGCATTCGCACGATCCGAGGAAAGCTCCCAGTTGGTGTACACCAGCGAATCCCCAATCGGCTTGGAATCTGTGTGGCCTTCCACCACGATGCTGTTTGTCATCTTGCCGAGTTCTCCTGCCAGCCGCGTCAACACCTCGACGCAACTCGCGCTTGGTTTCGGATTTCCGCTTTCAAAAAAAACGCCCGTGGCCGTCTCAAGCAATTCTACTCGCAGCCCCTCGCCGGTGACGGTAATCTTAATCTGTTCGCGTATCTTTTCCAATTGCGGGGCATTGCGAATTGCCTGTTCGATCTTCTCTTTCAGCAGATTGAGATCGTCTTTTTTGATGGACAGGCTTTCGCCCACGCCTGCCAGGCCGCTGCCGATTTGCTTGCCCTTTCCGGCCGGATCCTGGAAGTATCCGCCAACGGCTTTCTTAGTCGTTTCGCTACTACTAAGCAGCCAAAGCACAATGAACAGCGCCATCATTGCGGTGACGAAATCTGCATAAGCCACCTTCCATGCGCCCCCGTGATGGCCATGCGCCGCTTTCTTCCTCTTGATTACGATGATCGGTTGAGCGCTCGTTTCGTTTGCCATGGTTATCCGTGCCGCATGGCGCTACGCCGCCGCGGTTTCCGAACTGGCCGAACCGGCTGGCGATCCACCCTTGCAAACTTTTTCCATTTCTTGAAAGGAAGGGCGGAGAGCGGACGGAATGGACCGCCGGGCAAATTCCACCGACAACATCGGCGCGGACCCTTTGATGAATCCCATCATTCCCACTCTTAGGAAATAGTAGTACTGCGACTCAGCGTCGTTCTGTTTCGACATGTTAGTCGCAAGCGGTCCGAAAAATCCATAACATAGTAGAATGCCCAAAAACGTGCCGACCAATGCGGCAGCCACCTT
Source organism: Bryobacterales bacterium (assembly GCA_038200305.1). Taxonomy (GTDB): domain Bacteria; phylum Acidobacteriota; class Terriglobia; order Bryobacterales; family Bryobacteraceae; genus JANXXV01. Next base: position 3,740 of record JBBPYD010000133.1, on the reverse strand, counting down.
GTGCCCAATTTCATCCGGCGGTCCGCCAAGAGCGCCCATCGTGATCACCACTCCGAGCACAGCGGCTACAATTCCAAGTCCAGGTAGAGCGTCTGCCAGCGACGATAAAGCGGCCACCGGAGCCGATGCTTCCTGGTGGTGGACATCCATATCGAGTTCCATCATCTGGTCTAAATCGAAAGGCGCTACACCGCCGCTGATCGCCATTCGCAAGGTGTCGCAAACGAATGCAAGTGCATGGTGATCTTTTAACAATTTCGGATACTTAGAAAAAATCGAGCTCTTTTCCGGCTCTTCCACGTCGCCTTCCAGCTTCACCAAACCGTTCTTGCGCGCATACTGAAACAGGTCGCTGAGCATCTTCAAATTCTCAAGATAGAACCCTTTGCTATACCGGCTGGGCAGAAAAGCCGCTAACGCTCCTTTCCCCATCTTGATCAGCGTAGGAAGCGGGTTGGCGATCAAGGCAGTTCCAATTGCAGCTCCACCAATAATCACCAATTCGGCCGGCTGCATTAAGACCAACAGCTTGCCCTGTTCCATCAGAAAGCCGCCAACAATCGCGGCGATGACAACGACGATTCCTAAAATTGTGAGCACTATGTTTTCCGGAGACTAACTGCCTCCTAAGCTAACTTATCGGTCGCGATCCTGGTCTTTGGGCAATTTCTTTGGAATGGAACGTATGCTGACGGTAATATGTCTCATCTGTCGTTTTTTGGCGATAAAGCTAGTGCGGCATCTCCTGTTCACCGCACATGCCCGCTATAACGGTTTTTTGAAGCCAACCCCTTTGTCCTTAATAGCTTCGCAAACATTGAAACATTGTTGTCTCTCACAAGTCTAATTGAATGCAATCATCTGTCGCTGGCATAGGGCTGGCGACGCTGGTTTTTGCTCCAGTTAAAACGTTTAGTGAGCCCTGGGCGCCTCCGCCGCTCTACTCGCATCCACACAGGGCCAAACTTGAGAAAAGGGGAATCCGATTAGTGAACCAGCCATTGTTCTTCAGTTTCCTGCAGGCTGGCTTTGAGTGTTCAACGCACAAGTTGCGGAATGGTAGAAGACTTGACATGGTCCATGCAACCAGGCACGACGAATTTGCCGCAAAAGACTTTCGAAGCGTCCAACGCTACGGCATGAAGACCGTGCGGGAAGGAATACGCTGGCCTTTAATTGAGACCGTTCCAGGACAATACGATTTTTCCTCGGCGCTCACCATTATGCACGCCGCTGAGAAGACGGGAACGCAAGTCATTTGGGATCTGCTCCACTTTGGCTGGCCGGACGATCTGGATGTGTTCTCACCGGAATTTCTCGCCAGGTTCTCTAATCTGACTCGCGAGTTCACTAAGGTTGTCACTTCGGAGACGGACGGCGTTCCATTCCTCGCGCCCGTCAACGAGATTTCATTCCTTTCGTGGGCTGGCGGCGATACCGCGTACATCAACCCATTTCAAAAAAAGCGCGGCCACGAATTGAAGCGGCAACTGGTCCGCGCCAACATTGAAGCCATTGAAGCGATTTGGAGTGTTACCAAAAAAGTGCGGATTGTCTCTCCCGAGCCGGTCATCCATATTGCGCCGGATCTTTCCATGCCCGGCGACATCGAAGCCGCCGAGGGTTACCGCTTGTCCATGTTCGAAGCATGGGACATGATCTCCGGCCGCCTCTGGCCCGAATTGGGCGGCGATCCGAAATATCTGGACATCATTGGCGTCAATTTTTATGATCGCAATCAGTGGATTCACTTCGGCCGCACGCTGGAACCATCGGATCCGCAATACAGGCCGTTTCGCGAAATCTTGAACGAGGTCTACCGGCGATACAGACGTCCTGTGTTCGTTTCTGAAACAGGCGCTGAAGACGCCGCAAGACTGGACTGGTTCAACTATATTTCCTCGGAAGTCTTTGCCGCAATCGAGCAGGGCGTTCCAATGGAAGGGATTTGCTTATACCCCATTCTGAATCATCCAGGATGGGACAACGACCGCCACTGTTACAACGGACTCCTCGATTATGCCGGCGATCTCGGAGATCGTCAGGTTTATAAGCCACTGGCGCAGGCTCTGCTCAAAGTGAACGAGAAATTGCAAAGAAACCTTTATGAATCGGACGATATCTCACTCTCCGGACAGCGTGGATAATAACGTGGACAACAATAACCAAACGCAAAACAGCCCGGACTTGCTCTGCTTATCTCATCTGCGATGGAAGTTTGTTTTCCAACGGCCTCAACATCTGATGAGCCGGTTCGCTTCCCAACGAAGAGTGTTTTTCTTTGAAGAGGCTTGCTTTTCCGAAGCCGCGCCGCACGTCAAAATCGAAGAGTGTCCCAAGACAGGCGTCAAGATCGCCGTTCCATTTCTCCAGAACGGAATTGCCGAAGATCGCATCGCTCAGGAAACCCAAATACTCTTGGACCGCATGATCGCGGAGCAGGGGATCGCACAACACTGGCTCTGGTATTACACCCCTATGGCAATGGCGTTCAGTTCCCATCTGACCCCTCTCGCCACGATTTACGACTGCATGGACGAACTCTCTGCCTTCCAGGGCGCTCCAATCGCCCTTAAACAGAACGAGGCGGAATTGTTTTCCCGTGCCGATCTCGTCTTCACCGGCGGCCAGAGTCTCTATGAGTCCAAGCAAAAACAGCATCCACATGTCTATGCTTTCCCCAGCAGCGTCGACGTTGAGCATTTCAAACAAGCCCGGACACATCGCGGAGAGCCTGCCGATCAAGCCTCCATTCCGCATCCCAGACTGGGATACATCGGTGTCATCGACGAACGCATGGATCTCGATCTCTTAGCGGGATGCGCGCGCCTTCGTCCGGATTGGCATTTCATCATGGTGGGCCCGGTAGTGAAAATCAACCTGGCCGCTTTGCCCAAAGCGTCCAACATCCACTACCTCGGCGGCAAGACATACGATGAGTTGCCCGCGTATTTGGCTGGATGGGACGCCGCCATGCTGCCCTTCGCCCGGAACGAATCCACCAAATTCATCAGCCCGACCAAAACCCCGGAATATTTGGCCGCTGGGAAACCGGTTGTCTCCACGTCGATCCGCGACGTCATCAGACCTTATGGTGATATGCGGCTTGTGCGTATCGCCGATTCACCGGAAGAATTCATCGCCCAGGCCGAAAAAGCCATGACGGAAGATGGTGATAATCCCGATTGGCTGGCAAAAGTGGATGAACATCTCAAGACAATGTCATGGAATAAAACGTGGGATGCCATGAACTCCCTGATCGCCGGCATTTCACGTGAAGGAGATTTACGAAAAACAGAGTCTAATAACCGGTCGGTGCTCGTGAATGTCAACGCACTTTAAGAAGGAAAGGATAAATACAATGTTTGATTATTTAATCGTTGGCGCTGGTTTCGCGGGAGCGGTAGTCGCGGAACAGATGGCAAGAAACTTCGGCCGTAAGGTCCTTATTGTGGATCGCCGGCCTCACATCGGCGGGAATGCCTACGATCATTACAACGATCAAGGCGTGCTGGTCCACAAATATGGACCACACATCTTCCATACCAACTCGCGCGATGTGTTCGACTATTTGTCGAAGTTCACGCTCTGGCGCAGCTACGAACATCGCGTGCTGGCCAGCGTGGATGGCCAACTGGTCCCCATCCCAATCAATCTGGATACAGTCAACCGTCTCTATAATCGAACCCTGACCTCGGACCAACTCGAGGACTTCTTCGCCTCCATCGCCGAACCCTGCG
>JBBPYD010000132.1:0-14156 GCA_038200305.1 Bryobacterales bacterium | reverse complement strand
TGCGCCGCTTGTCATCCAAAGATCGCGGAAACCTATAGACGTTCGGGCATGGGGCGATCGTTTTACCGGCCCTCGCCCCTGAATACAGTAGAAGACTACGCCAGGAACAATACCTACTACCACAAGGCATCCAACAGCTATTTCACAATGCTCGGGCGGGATGGCAAATACTATCAGCGCCGTTACCAGCTCGATCCCGGCGGCAACCCAACCAATGTCATGGAGAAGCAAATCGACTACATCGTCGGGTCCGGTAATCACGCGCGAACGTACCTGCATCGGACTCCCCGCAACACGCTGATCGAACTGCCGCTCGGTTGGTATGCGGAGAAGGGAGGCTACTGGGCGATGAACCCTGGCTACGACCGTCCCAATCATGACGGCTTCCGCCGCGCGATCGGTTTTGAATGCATGTTCTGCCACAACGCGTATCCGGATATCCCGGCTGCAAATGACCAGCCATTTTCCGAACCCGTATATCAGGGTTCGCTACCGGAAGGTATCGGCTGCGAGAGGTGCCACGGCCCGGGCCGCAAACACGCGCAGTTGGGAAATACAGCCGGTGCCAGGCCGGAGGACATGCGCAACTCCATCGTCAACCCATCACGGCTCAGCGCCGGCCGTCAAATGGAAGTGTGTATGCAGTGTCATCTCGAGACCACCAGCCTCCCGCTGCCGAACGCGATCCAGCGGTATGAGCGCCGCCCGTTCTCCTATAAACCCGGTGAGGTGTTGAGCGATTTCGTCTTATTTTTCGACCACGCCCAGGGGAAGGGCCATGATGATAAGTTCGAGATCGCCAACGCCGCCTACCGGCTCCGGCGCTCCCAGTGTTTTCTGCAAAGCAAGGGCGAACTCCGTTGCACTACCTGCCACAATCCGCACGATGTACCGCGCGGTGGAGCGGCGGTGAAGCATTTTGACGCTGTCTGCCGGCAGTGCCACACGTCGGCGTTTGATCGCATGGTGGCGTCGGGGAAACATCCGCGCCAGGCCGTCGGCTGCACGGATTGCCATATGCCCAAACGGCGCACGGAGGACGTGGTGCACGCGGCCGTGACTGATCACTACATTCAGCGCCGCAAACCTGAGGGGGATCTGTCGGCGGAGAGGGCGGAACGGCATGAGACAGAAGCGAACGCCTATCGCGGTGAGGTGGTGCCGTACTATCCCGAAACGTTGCCCCACACGGCGGAAAACGATCTGTATCTGGCCCTCGCCCAGGTCATCGAGAAAAGCAATCTGAGCGATGGAATCCGGCGCCTCACAGCAGCCATCGAACGATATTCGCCAAAGCGGGCCGAGTACTACTTTGAACTGGCCGAAGCGTTGCGAAACAACGGGCAACTGGCAAAGGCTCTGCCGCTTTACCGGGAGGCAGTCCGGCGAAATCCGAATTTCGCCTATGGCCTTCAGAAACTTGGGTCTGCCCTGAGGCGCTCTGGACGGTATACGGAGGCTGCGGAGTTCCTGAAACGAGCTGCTTCCGCAGCGCCGGATAACGCCTCCACGTGGCATGAACTCGGCCTTACGTACCGGGCGCAGGGCAAGATGACGGATGCCATTGCCGAGTTGGAAAAGGCTGTCGCGCTGGACCCGGATCTATCCGAAGCGCACAATAATCTTGGCATTATATGGTTTGCCGCGGGGCGGCAGGAGCGGGCGGAGCCGGCGTTTCGAGAGGCCATTCGAATTCAGCCGGATTACGTAGACGCGCACAACAACCTGGGCAATCTTCTTTCGGGCCGGGGCGATTTCTTGCAGGCGCGCCATCACTTTGAGACGGCGCTGCGGCTGCAGCCAGACGGCGCCGCAACGCGATACAACTATGCCATGGCCCTCGGGCGCGCGCGCCGCTTTGATGAAGCACAGCTTCAGTTGGAGGCGTCGTTGCGCGCCGATCCCGAACTCGCCGATGCCCACGAGCTATTGGCAAACCTGCTGATGGCGAAGGGGCAGGCGCAGGCCGCGCTTCCACACTACCGCGAAGCTGTTCGGATCCAGCCTGAATTTGGACGGGCGCATCTCGGGTTGGCCGAGGCGCTGATGAGTGCCGGCGACAGGACCGGCGCCCTCCCGCATCTTCAGAAAGCGGCTGCCGGCTCCGACCCGGCGGTGCGTCAGGAAGCAGCTGAGATGCTCCGGCAGCTCGGCCGGTAAGCGGCAAACAAAAACGAACAGCCGTCCGTCCCTGAACGGCAAACCCGCTCAGAACGACAAGCGAGCCGAGAACTGCACTTGGCGCGGCGTCCAGTAAGAGGTCTGCAACGACTCGATACCATCCGTCACATTCGGATTCACGCGCCCCTGGATGTTGAGCGCGTTGAACGCGTCCACGTTCACTCTCAACTTAACCCGCTCAGTGAAGGAGAACGTCTTGTACAGCGACACGTCCGCGATGTAGTTGAATGGTCCCATCAGCACTGTCTGCGAGAACGCATTCGCTCCCGCGGGTCCTGGCGAATAGCCGGTCAGCACAGAGCTTCCGTCCTTCAGTTTGACAGTCACGTTGTTGTTTCCGTAATTCGTGGTGCCAGGCGTGTTATTGATCGGAGTCTGATACGGAACGTAGTTGGCGGGAAGACCCGAGACTCCGTTCGTCGCGTTGATCAGCGTAGGCGCGATGTACCCGTTGAACCACATGTAGGCGTCGCGGCACACACCGCTGCGGCAATCGGTAATCGGCACCTTGCTCTTATACATCTCGACATTGCCGGACGGTCCCCAGTTCGCTGAACCCAATTGGAACGACTGTGAGAGGACGTTTCCAATGAACGCCACCTGATAGCCGCCCACCAACGCATCCACCAAGCGGTTGGAATTCCTCAGCAGGCGCTTGCCTTTGCCAAAGGGCAGATCGATCACTCCGTTGAAGCTGATGTGATGTTCGGGAATCGCGGTATCCACCTTGTAGTTTTCCCACCGGTTCAGCGCCTGGCTGGGCTTTTCCAGCGTTCCGGTATCCAGCCCTGCCGGAATCACGCCAGGGGCATACACGGCCGCAGGATAGAGGACGTTGTCGCGGAACGTGTTTCCGCCCACCCGGAACGCTCTCGAGTAGACATAGAAGACCTGGAACGCATAGCCGTCCTTAAACCGCCGCTGGAAGTTCAGCTGCAACGCGCTGTCGTTGGAGAATCCGTACTTGGTGGACATCACGTTCGTGCCCCAAGTTTTTTGATCGTAGGGACGCGTCGCCGTGGACGCATATGTTCCGGTCGGCGGCAATGTACCCGTGGCCGTCTCCCAGACATACGTCGAGGGGCTCACATTGTATTGATAGTTCTGATCCAGGTTCGACGCGTGCGTGAACAGGTACGTGATGCGGAATACCGAGTTCCCCTTGATCGGCTGTTCGATGGTGAGATTCGCCTGCTTGACATGGGCGGGAGGATACTGCGGATCCAGCGTGGAAATCGAGATGCCGGGAAGCAGCGAGTTGACCGAGTTGGTGTTCACCACGTTGGCGCTGTTCAGGCCGGCTACCACGGTCTGCGGATTACGCAGCAGATAATTAGGAAGTCCGTCCGGCGACTGCCCCGCACTCGTGTAACTCTGGGAATAACTGGCGAAAAAAGGAAGCGACGCAATGGGAACCCGGACGGAATTGCGAACCGGCACCGGGTAGATGTAATCGCCATATCCGCCACGGATGACGGTGCCCAGTTTCGAGCTGAAAGGCATGTAGGCAAAACCGAATCGAGGATTGATATTGGCATTATTGTTGAAGACGCCGGCGCTGGGGATTCCGGCCTCCTTGGGAGTTTCGAACTTGACTCCCAGGTTTTGCAGGTTGGTGATGATGGCCTGCGTCGTGAAACCCTTATCGATGTAGAACTGCACAGGATTGGGGAGCATGACGGCGTCGTTTTTGAGGTCGAAGCTGGGGATCAGGCCGTTCTCGGTGAACGGAGCCGGATGCATCTCCCAGCGCAGCCCTAAATTCAGCGTGAGCCGGCTGTTGACGCGGAAGTTGTCCTGGAAATAGAAGTCCATTTCCTGCTCGCGGAAGCGTCCGAAGGGAGCGTTCTTCACCTGGCTGTAGGAACTCGCCGCTCCCAGAAAGAAGTCCGCGTCCGCATATCCCGTGTTGGCTTTCGCGCCGTAGTTCGCTCCCGTTGCCGGATCGTAGACTGCCGTGGCTTGGTTCGTGAACGCGATTGTGTCGGCGCTGCGGTCCGGAAGATAGCCGAATCGTTCGTGACGGTAGCGGCCGCCAAACGCGATCTGATGTTTGCCCCAGACCTTCGTCATATTCTCGTCCAGAGTGGAGATGATCTGGCTCATGCCGTAGTTGAACTGGGAACCGCCGTACGGCATAATCAGGTTGGCTCCGATGGTCGGGAAGCCCGTCTGCCCGAAATTGTTCGGAAGTCCCAGCAGCTTTTCGTAGTTCTGATCGACGTCGCCGCCGCCTTGCACATACATCCGTTGCCATTGCTGGCTCAGGATCGTCTCGGAAAAGAACGTCGGGGAAAAGACATGGGAAAATCCCAGAGCTCCGCTGATGGTCTGGATCGGGACCGCCTGGTATCCGGTGGCGCCCTCCGGCAGACCTCCGCCCGCGATGTTGGCCGGTGAAGCTGCCGGGTAGTTGCGCAGGGCTCGCTGTGACTGATCGATGTCGGTAAACCGGAAATACATACGGTTGTTCTGATCGAAGACGTGATCCAAACGGGTGGTGATGTTGGGAACCGTCTGGGTGATGTTGTTTACGGAGTTGAAGTTGGAATTGACAAGCGGGTTATCGGCAGTGTTCGGAAGCGGTGTTGCCGCATAGATCGCCTTCGCCAACGGACTCTGGCGGGAGATCGGAATTTGGTTGTTCGGAAAGGGAAGGCGCTGCAGGGTGCCCGGCTGCGTCGTATTAGGATCGTAAAGGATCTGCTGGATGCCGGCGCCGTTGACCAGTCCGCTGAAATCGCCGTTTCTCATGGCTGCGGTCGGAACCCTCGTCAGTTGGTTCGCCGCCTGCCGGAGTGAGAAGCGCTCGTAGGCGAAAAAGAAGAACGATTTGGACGCGCCGTTATAGAGTTTGGGAATTACGATGGGACCGCCAACCGAAGCGCCAAATTCATTGCGCACCAGGTGAGGCGCCGCAAAAGTGGCCGGATTCTGCCGGGCACGGGCGATGCCTATCGCATTGTTTCGAGCTGTCTCGAACAACGACCCGTGCAGTTGATTCGTTCCCGACTTGGTCGTCAGAATCGCCGTGGCCGGCGTGGCGAACTGGGCGCTCGAGTTGAGCGTCTCGATCTTAACTTCCTCCACCGAGTCCGGATCGGGCAGCGTAGCCTGGGCCGAATTTGCTTCACCGCCGAAGTTCCGATTGGTCATCGGCGCACCGTCCTGCGAGTACTCGAGACCTTCCTGCATGATTCCGTTCGCGCGAGTCCCGTTCGACTCCAGTCCTGGCGTCGTCGCCCCGGCAAGTCCCAGCACGTTGCGCCCATTCTGGGGAAGCTGGTCGATGCGGGTGGTGTCGAGGTGCGTGCTGACGGTGCCGCTGTCGTATGTGACTTGCTGAACGGAGTCGCCTGTGACCGTCACCTGCTCCGTGACTTCGCCCACCGTAAGCCCGGGGTTCAGTACGGCGTTCTGGGCGTCCTGCAGGGTGAGCGATGCCTGATACTTTTTCATTCCTGTAAAACTGAATGTGATCGTGTAGCTGCCCGCAAACAGACCAGGCACCGAATAGAAGCCTGCGCTGTTCGAGGTAGTGTCGTTCGTTACGCCGGTTTTCTGATTCACTACGTGGACCGCGCACCCCGGCACCGCCGCGCCCGTCGTATCCTGAATGGTGCCTTGTATCGATCCCGCGCCGCTCTGGGCGGGCGCATCGGCCGGATGGAACAGCGAACCGGCGAGCAGGGCAATCAAGGGGACAAGCGTGCTCCATCCCGGTTTTGTACGCTTTCTTGTTGTCAGGTTTCTAAACATCGTCACAGTCCTTGCTCGAAATTGAGGGATCGCTCCATTGGATCACTGGATCATATAACAGAATCATGCTAAGCGTGCCACGGTGTGCTTCGCCGCCTGTCGCTAGTATGTGAAATGTCCGGTCGTATTCACACATGATCTGTCCGCTTTGAAAAAAGGGTAGGTAAGGCTGGAGAGGTGAAGGCCTGCCAGCAATACTCTGCCACGGAAACGGAGCGGATGATGAAATTACAAGACGTACTACTGAAAGCGATGGCCAAGAAGATCACTTGGTGGGATGCGGCCGAGATCATCGGAGTAACGGATCGGACGATGCGGCGGTGGCGGGGAAGGTTGGAAAGCGGCGGCTACTCAGGACTGGTGGACCGGCGTAAAGGGAAGCCGAGTGACAAGCGAGTGCCGTTGGCCACAGTGGAGTTGGTGCTGCGAATGTACAAGGAGACCTACTTCGATCTGAACATCCGGCACTTCCACGAGAAGTTGCGGGAAGAGCACCAGATTGAGCTGAGCTACACCTGGGTGCGGAGAGCGCTGCAGGGGGCAGGCCTGGTGGCCAAGCAGCGAAAGCGCGGCAAACACCGGCGGCGGAGAGAGCGGCGTCCGATGCCGGGAATGCTGCTGCATATCGATGGCAGCAAGCACCAGTGGTTTGGCGACCAACGATGGCACGATCTGATTGTGATTCTGGATGACGCCACCAGCGGGATTTACTATGCACAATTGGTGGAAGAAGAGTCTACCCGAACCGTGATGGCGGGGCTGCGGGAAGTGATCGAAGCCCAGGGATTATTCTGTGCGTTGTACAGCGACCGCGGCAGCCATTTTTTCGTGACGCCGAAGGCCGGCGAAAAGGTGGATAAGCATCGCCTTACGCAGGTGGGCCGGGCGATGAAGGAATTGGGGATCCAAATGATCCCGGCCTACTCGCCACAGGCGCGGGGCCGATCCGAGCGCAGCTTTGGAACATGGCAGGGACGGCTACCGCAAGAGTTGCGGCTGGCCGGAGTTACTAGCGTGGAAGGCGCCAATGGATTCTTACGCGATCGCTACATCACTGAGTTCAACCAGAAGTTTTCGGTAGCGGCAGCCGAGAAAGGGACAGCGTTTCGACGAGCCACTCGTTCTGACCTGGAGTGGGTGTTTACCGTGCAGACCGAGCGGGTGGTGGGCAAAGACAACACCGTGGCCATTGGCGATCGATTGTGGCAAATCGAGAAGTCCCAGTTTCGGAACACGCTGGCAGGGAGTACGGTAATGATTCATGAACACCTGGATGGAAACGTGTCACTTCGCTATGGGCCGCATGTGGTGGGGCGATATGACGCCAAAGGAAAGACCCTGGAAAAGAGCGGCGCAAAGACTCGCAGCAGATCGACTCGTCCACCGAACCCGCCGCAGCGCCTGGTTGGGAGACGGAGAAAACTCTAAAGGAATTTGAATCGCCCCCTTTCCCGTTTCCCCCTCCGGGGGTAAGCCGGGGGCACACCGCTCTGCTACGCGGCGCGGGTGAAAGCGCCGGCCCAAAAGCAAAGCCGCTTGTGGCGGCTTAGGACCGGAAAGGAAAGTTGCTCTTGGACGGGGCTCCCGCCCCGGACCCCCGGGTGAACAGCACTTTGTAAGGCAAAGCGGACAGATCATGTATTAATAAAACCGGACAGATTGACTAACTACCAACACGGTGTGCTTCGCCGCCAACGGCTCATGACCGGCGGCGATGAATGAGTGCCACACTTTAACATCCTACCTGTAGGTTCTATATCATCGCCTAGCATGTCTACTAGAGAGGCTGCTAATTAATTTGCAAAGTGACAGGTCTGGACCGTAGACGTACTCACCGGCTTGGCAGCAAGGACGGCGTTGATGGCGGAGTGCCAATGATCGGGCAAAGCGCTTTCCGTGCATCAGGTGGCGGATGCCCTAGGCGACCTTTATGAGCGGTCCGACCAAGTCTGTAGCTCCGACACCGAGTTGGAAGCCCTCTCCTGCTGCAACAAATTTGAAAATGTCTTCAGCCGTCCTAATCGGAATCCCCGAAGGGCCATGGTGGGTCACTTGCCCGGAGAACGTGATCGCGGCGAAGCTGGCACCCTTACCCAAACCGGCTCCGGCGGAGGCAACTCTCACAATACATTTGTCAACCTCGTCAAACGTGACGGGGAAGGAGGCCGTCACATCCTGAAAATCGGGTGCACTACCCTGGGTACCCGTTAGGATCTGTTGGATGATCTGCGCCGCCCCCTTTAGGCCCGACAAGGAAAGAGAGGCACCGATACCTACGGCGGGTTGAATGTAAGCTCGCTGGTCGGCAAGTTTGGCATTCTTCACGATGAAGATATTGAAACCGCCGCCAACACCTTCGGCGACCGCGACGCCGCCCGGGCTAGCGATGGACCACTCTTTAAATCGCGGTCCGCCGGGAAGCGGGATGGGTAAAATCGGGACGGGCTTGTTATTGCCCGGGGGCTCTTCTGGCGGAATTCCGCCAATGAACAGGTGGACCTCGACGGCCCGGAACTCCGGGGAGTCATCGCGTTCGCTGCCCGTGGAAGCACTTTCCCCCTGATTCTGAAAGGCCTCAATACTGGAAAGGCTTCGCTGGTCGATTTTTTGCAGGAAGCTGACCACCGCATTCATTCGTTTGAGAGCGAGTCTTTGATTGTGCCCAGAATCCCCTAATTTGGATGCGAAGCCGATCAGCCTGATGTGAAAACCTGAGTTCAACCTAACCGCATTCATGGACTCCCGCAAGAAGGCTTCGTGTTGCTGCTCCAAGGTTGCGCTGTCAGTATCGAAATCGATCAACCTGGCCTGAAAACGAGCGTTGCTAGGCCTGAATGGTGGAATGACTTGTTTCTGGATAGGTTTTGTTCTTCGGGCCATGTAGCCGTCCTCTCTGGTCTGATAAAGGGTTTGAAACCCTTGTCGTTTGTGCGGCCTCTTGCGTACCGAGGTTCCCGATTGCATCGGCTTGCCCTAAGCTCATGGGTTTCCTCGTGAAGGGGCTGGTTAACAGTGCAGGCTTAATTCTAACCCTACACCCAATCACCGCCGCTACGATATATTTATTTAACGTTCTCCGCCGCCCCGAGTTCTTCAACCGAACCAATTCGGGGCGTTATATGTAATATCGGCCAACCACTGGACTCGCCGATTACTCTGCATTCGAACTATAAGCCCGGTCCAGACCGTTGGTCCGTTGCGGAAATAGCCGAGCATTTGGCTCTAGTGGAAGATAATCTTTTCCACTATGCGATGAGCGGGTTCAATCAATCTGGCCCCGCGCCGGTGGGCGTCAAGATTGACGATAAGCAGGTGATTGCGATGATGACCAATCGGCATTATAAAGCGCAAGCGCCAAGCGGCTTTCAGACTACCGGGCCGTGGAAGACACGGGACGATTTTGTGCGGCACTTTTTGCAGAGCCGCGGCCGGAATATTAAATACCTGCAAACGTCGCCCGAAAATCGTCGGGGTTCGCTGCTGAAGAAGCCGATGGGTGTAATCGATGTGTATCAGGCGACCGCGGCGGCCATAGACCGGCCAGTCCATCACAGCGTCATTCTCGAACTCAACCTCACCAGCTACCGGATCGAGCAGGCAAAGAAGCAGCAGCAACCTGCTCCGGTCGGAATCAGTTTAGCGGAACCGCATTGGCCCTTGCGGGCCTCGCGGTTCCATGGAATTTAGTTGCCGTCCGTCGGGAAATTATAGTTGTCGCTAATCGGGAAAAGTAGTTGACGCCAGACACAGAGGCGCGGTTTCCCGGAGCCCGGCGATCCCAATCAAGTGCACGAGTGGTCGCACATATATCAACGCTGCGAGAATGGAAACGAGATGAGCTCAGTTTTCGTCTTTGTCGTGGCCTGCTACGGGTTGTCGATTGCGTTGAGTCTGGTAATCGGCTTTACGGGTGGGCACAAGAGTGCACTCATTGGGCTGGCATATCTCTCCATGTTCCTGCCCGCTGCCGCCGTGGTCTTCGTAAGCGCAACGAGGAATGAATCTGCGCGAATACATTGGACGTTCTTTCCTGTGAAATACGTTCCAATCGTACTCTTCCTGATCCCTGGCCTGCTACACGCGGTCTTGTTCGCAGCCATGGCACACTTGGGAGTCGCCGTGCAATGGCAGGATTGGCTGACGCCTCAGGCGGACGGTCTGTATCACGCGCCGGCTTCTCGCGGCTGGGGCACTCTGACCATACAAGGACTCGTCGGACACATATTGGTCAACGCCATTGTCGGGCTGCTGATCGTTTCCGTCCTTGCGTTCTTCGAGGAGATCGGCTGGCGAGCATGGTTGCTTCCACGGCTCGCCGAACGGATAGGTGTTCGCTGGGGAGTGGTGTTCAGCTCGGTAGTCTGGGCTATTTGGCATGTGCCATTTCAGCTATCAGGAATTCAGCATGTCGAAGGGGTGTCCCCGTTAAGCCTCGCACTGAGCATACCCCTTGGCATCGTGGCGACCGGCCTTATTCTCGGATGGTTATGGGTGCGGACCGAAAGCATCTGGCTTGTCTCGATGGCTCATGGCGCATCGAACAACTGGGGACAGTATGCGTTCAAATACATGCAGGATTCGGGCACGCCGGATAGGGTAATGATGGCTCTCAATACAGGATTTCTGGTTCTGCTTTTGGTCGGCTTAATCCTGATTTTCGCGGACCGTCAACTTCGGTCCCGGCACCGCGCCGTCACTGCATCCCGCAGCAGCACTGCTGCTTTATGACGCGGTTCTACTGACCAGTGACTCCAGCACGGTCGACCGTCCGGAGTTGTGCCCGCAAAACGGCGTTATCAGAATCTGAGATTGCGAGGGTTGTGAGCGGACAACGCGCCAACCGGAAGTTGAGCAGGGCCGAGACAAGTTGCCAAGTAACGCCTATCGCTGAAACGTGCCAGCGTTCACGCCGATTAAAGTCCGGTTACCGGAAAGTGGCGGATCTAAGAAGATCTGACAGACGCGAATCTGCCGGACATGCCAATGTGCAAGATCACGTCTCGTTATTACACACATAAAGACCCTTTGTGAATCGGGTATCCTCTCGCCGGCGACTGGCCAAGATCACTGGCCATTTATTACATTCTGAAAAGCGTCGGCGGCGCGTCTGAGAATTTTCCTTGACACTGGACCTCCATGCATAGCCTGGTCTCGGAGCGCCGCGGCCAACAACACAAGGGTGTCGTGGATCTGCTTGGCTATTTCTGCCCGGATTTCGTCATCAGTCATAACTTGTATCTCTCTTCGGAAATCGTCGTAGTCCAGGCATTGTAGATGTCAGAATGCCGCCGAGCCGTAGAGTGGGAGATCGGAGAAGTCAGGCCTTATTATCGCGCCACGACGTTCTACGATAGATCGTGATCTGGGAGTCTTGGTACTGGCGCTCTGACCTAAAAAAGTTCGCACTACTACTTCGCAAGCGAGCAAATCAAAACGCTGGCCGGATCCGAACGAGCTCGCTGACTCGCGCGCCGGTGTAGAACAGCATCTTCACTTACTTCCTGAGGTGAGGATGAGTATACACCGTTTGGGTCCGCTGGGAGACAATCGAAATCGTCTCCAGGCTTTTCGGATTCCGGCAGACCTAGCCTTCTGTGCCGTCGGAGTCGAACAAATACCGAAGGCACAGCTATTTTCCGGTACGGTGCCCAAGCATGATCCAATCGATACCGCCGTAGCCGCGGTCACCCGGACATCTGATCTTTATGGAATTATGGTCAGTTAGAACGGCATCGCAGTCAGGAGGATCGCCTTTTACGCTGAACCGAAAATGATTGGGACCGATGCGGCTGAAGCAAAGATACTCTTGTTCGACCATACCGCAGTACATGCCGCTGCCTGAATTTGTGAGTCGACAGCTTACTACGCTATCTGGTGTTGACCCAACGCGTATGCCGTCAATAAGTTTCAAAGAAGTGGGGGGGATAATTGAGAGTTCGGCTACACTCGGAACTCCATACCAGTCGAATGCCCAGACTCCCGTTAGCTCATCTGATCCCCTTGATATTAGAGGCATGTCATGCTCCACCTCATTTCGGGGTGATCGAAATCGGGCGATATCCGCATATCTGACAAGCTCGGAGTGCGTTGCGTAGAATCCTTCTCGAGTCGAGTTTTGGGCGGTTCCGCTCGGATTGTCAAAAGCGCGGTCGCCGAGGTCGAGCCACCGTTCGACAAGAACTGCATCATCCAATGCGGGTTCTGGTAACGCGGCTGGTCGGGTCGTTTTCTTTGCTGACGCGGTCCGGACTGTGGATTGATGTATTGGTTCTGTTTCGTTTGCGACCTTAGATACGAAACTTTGAAGTTGCGGGTTGAGTCTTTTCAGTGTTGCGTCTGCTAGAGTTTTCCTTTGGTCCAAGATAAGATCTCGTTGACGAAATGATGAAATCCGCTGCGGAAGGCCCTTAATAGGTACGCCGCCGTCTATTATCCCCTGCCAAACATCTGGATCTAGCTAGAATCGCAGCGCCGAATCCGTTCAACACTTGTTCGGCGACCGATTCTGCCGCTTCTGCTCCTGATTTTTTGAGCGCTTCTTGTGCAAAACCCAGAGCGGTCATAACTCCGTCTCGGACTCCTTCTCTGTAGTCGCTCCAGTCATTAGAGTGAATTCCTTCCTTAAACTTCTGAAAGGCCTTGTAGTCTTCTAAAACAACTTTTGCGAGCTTCCAACTGAGTAGGAGCGGGCTATCGAAGTCGAGAGCGAAATCCGCCGCCGATAGTTTTAAACCAATATTTTCCTTCACATGTAGCTGTAACCGCTCCACAGCGGCATCATACGCCTTTTGTTCCTCCGCTTCGAGTCCGCGACGATCTCTTGCGATTGCATTGTATTCTCGCTTAACTTGTTCGAACTGTCGCCTAAGCTGGGGTGGAAGCTTAGAGGGACGAACAGTGAGCGGGATTTGATCCGCCGGGTTTACCGAAACCATTTGCAGCGTTGTCGTCGAAGCGTCTCCCACGTGCAAGTGATCCTCTACTGGTGAGGCTCCGGGCGGAAATGGTGTGTATCTTCCTCGGTCGTGAAGAACCTGAGCGTTTAGCGATACAACTGCTAGGATACAAAAGCCGACCAGTATCCGCACTACACTCCACGAATTTACTCTCATCCTAGTAATCCTCGTCTCGGCATCGTACTTGGAACCACGCAAAGTAGTATTACATCTTTCAAGACGCGGTAGGCGGCGTGGGGATCGATGCAGGAGACGACGTTCATGCCGAGTTTGTGGCATCGGGTAGTCAGTTCACGGAAGGCATCGGAGTTGCCGAGGAACTTGCTGCGGTAGTGGAGCGGGACCTTGGTGGGGTAAAAGGCAACGCAGCCGCCGCGCTGAGATAGACTGTGGGGGATGCCCACTTGCTATGACAGTGTGGTGAATCCCACCGTCAAACGCGTTGGCAAATTAATTCCAGCGAAAACCAGCCGGCCAACATCAACGAAGATCCCCCTGGTGGCGATCCGCCAAAGATATGCCCGCCGGATTGAGGCAGTTCTGTGATTGTATGGAACGGTACGAATCCGTTGCGTATTTTCAGCATCACCACAGTCGATGGAAACCTAACAGTTCCGTTTGCACTACGACTCGCATAAACTGGTGAGTGGGCAAACAGCAGCTTGTCAACCCAGAGCATGGGCTCCATTATATACGGTTTATCGAAGCTGTTTACGCGCTGCTGACTGTGCGGCACGCCGGGTACGTGACCAGCCAGAGTAAGCGAAAGCGAATCGAAGAGTGCTTCGGTTGGCTGAAGACGATCGCGCTGATACGCAAGGTACAGCATCGCGGCATTCACAAAGAAAAAAGCGTGATCTCCGGCTTTCTCGCCCCCAAAAAAACACCCCCCCAAACCCAGTCCCGAAATTATTCAACTTTCTTCCCCGCCAAATCACCAACTTACAACCCTCCCTCTTTCACCCCATCCCCCTAAATGCAAAACTCAAATCGCAAAGGCAGGCCAGAACCCGCCCGCGCGAGAGGAGAATTACGAAATGGCAACTGCCAAGCAAATAGCGGCCAACACCCGCAACGCGCGCCTCCCAAGAGGCCCGCTCAGTGACGCCGCGCGCGCCGCAATCGGAGAGAACGCCGTCAAGCACGGACTCACGGCCAGCCGCGTCGTGCTGCGCCACGAAGACTCGGCCGCCTACCAGGAGCTCCGCGCCAGCATCGTCATGGAACACAGCCCGCAATCCGCCCAGGAGCATCGCCTCG
>JBBPYD010000131.1:0-17582 GCA_038200305.1 Bryobacterales bacterium | reverse complement strand
GG
The DNA here is from genome assembly GCA_038200305.1 of Bryobacterales bacterium. GTDB lineage: Bacteria > Acidobacteriota > Terriglobia > Bryobacterales > Bryobacteraceae > JANXXV01. The sequence goes on along the minus strand of JBBPYD010000131.1, from coordinate 17,580 downwards.
CCCATATCTCTGGCTGTTAACCGAAAGGTTGTAGGTTCGAATCCTGTTTGCCGAGCCAAATATTCCCACTACGCCTGTGAAACCGCCTGGAACCTGCTCGATCCGGCCGTTAGCTGCGCTGCCAGGCCGAACGTCTCACGTTCTCCAGTGGGTGCTGCCCTTCTGGTTAACTGCCCTAAAACGCGACATGCCAGGCATAATGGGGATTAGGAGGCTGATTCTCATGGCAACCATTTCGCCCAGTCCCAAAATTCTCACGCTGGTGAACGTTTTCACCGTCGATCCGCCGATGCAGGAGAGGCTCGTGGAGACGCTGATTGACGCTACTGAGAAAACGATGAAGCGCATGCCAGGCTTTATTTCAGCAAGCATCCACAAAAGCTTCGACGGGACAAAGGTGATCAATTACGCACAATGGAAGAGCCGGGAGGACTTTGAGGCGATGACGAAGCATCCCGAGGCAATTCCGCACATGAAGGCTTCGGCAGCAATGGCGCGTTTCGAACCGATTCTGTGTGAAGTCGTAGATTCGATCAGCGTCGCTGGGTAGTCGGATAAAACCCGGCCCAATCCAGCGCGAAGGCTGTTTGGCCTTCGATCTCGACACCAATGTCTTAGATGATAATGCCCGACACACGGTCGGCATGACGCGCGGCAAACTGATAGGCGTTCGCGCCACCGAGCGAATTGCCGAGCAGAACTGCCGTGTCCAGATGAAGATGGTCGCAAAGCCGCGCCAGTCCCAGTGCGGATATCTTTCTGAAGCGGTGGCTTCCGCCAGCCCCAGACCGCGCTATAGGTCACAACGTTGGGCCGCCTATCCCCCAGCCGCTCGACAAAATGCATGTTACTCACGCCGCCCCAGACGTAGTGACTGCGCGAGGCGACGCCGGTAGAAAGCGCGGTGTAAAACCCCGGCGCTCGATGGAGCTTTCCGAGCATTCCCGCCGGGCGCTGCAAACCCGGTTCAATGATCCCCGCATAGGCGGTGCTCTCGAAACGAGTGCCGACGCGCGGCCCCTGCCGGTGAAAACGCCACGCGCCGATGGCCTCCACGTCGCCGCTTGCGGGCATCATGCCGGTAATTCGCGCCGGGGCAAACGGGGCTGAAGAGAAAACGTACGGAATCGACAGGGACACCTGCAGATCTTCGGTAATCCCGTAAGCCAGCATGCCCCGGAGCATCGTCCCGCTGCCTCCCACTCCCAGCGGCCCATAATGCCCGTGTCAAAACTCCACCCGCCCTTGGCGTTCGTCGGCGTGGTCATTCCAAACACCGAGCCGTGGCCGGAGGCGAAGAGCAAAGTATTCGCGCCTATGGCCACGCCCAATGTCAATACGAGATAGGGTGAGGGTGAGTTTCCTCGCACCCGTCAGCCTTTCTTCAGCATCGTCTTCCCACAGCAGCATGTCGGCGCTTGACTACCGCCCGCGCCTACACTGGGCACCTTCGTCACAGTTACCTCGCATCCGCAGTTCGAATCCGGGCAGTGGTAGACTTCACCTTGTTTCCAAGCCATTTTTGATCACCTCCTTTCCTTAATCGAATATCGCTCATAATTCTCTGTGCTCAGCCGAAAATGCGCTACATTGCTTTCCGTGCAAAACAGAAAGAGGGCCAGAAGCGCGAGTGCTCCTTGAAAAACTGAAAAAGAAGAGGAAGGCCGCCGGAAACCCAGCCCGCAGCGCGAGAAAAACGATCCTTAAGTCGGTTCACTGTTCCATTGCTCCCTAGACCCCTATCTCTACCCGGTGATGCGCGAGGGCACTCAACTCGCAAGCCTTGATGATGCTTTGCGCAAGGCTGCGGTGAGCGCCGGCGTTCCTCTATTCGATCCCCAGTAAGGACCGCCGATGACGACCTGAGACGAGCGGCCGTTGACGAGGGCGTGCGGGTGCTCTACAGCATGTACTGGATGTCAGACGCGTGGGTCGGATAGGCAAACAGAACCTCTTTCAGTTCGGCCGCGCGCATCCCCAAGCGGATTGCCAGCGCAAACATGTTAATCATCTCGTCCGCCTGCGGCCCCAGCAAGTGGGCGCCAAGGATGCGGCCGCTGTCTTGCTCGACCAGGACTTTGGCTCCCGACCACTCCTCTCCTACTCTGCGGGAGGAATACCAGCTCGAAGTGTCCAACAACTTGCTGTCAAATTGCCGTCCCTGTTCGCGGGCAGTCTTCTCTTGCAAGCCCACCGTACTCAAAGGTGGAATCGTGAAAACCACCGAGGGCACTGCCAGATACTCGGGTTGGCGGTGATTTCCTTGGAGCAAGTTGTCAGCGACAATCAAGCCCTCGTAGCCCGCCACCGGAGTCAGCGGAGCGCCGCCGCTCGCTGCCGCGTCACCGGCCGCGTATACTGCCGGATTGGAGACGCTCTGCAGGTATCCGTTTACCTTTACGCCTTGCCGGTCTTCGTATTGAACGTCGGCGACTCCCAGATCCAGATCGTCGATCTCCGGCACCCGGCCCGCGGCGTGTACAACCATGGCTGTCTCGTACACTCGTGTTCCCGTTGCCGTCTCAGCGTGCACGGCAAAACGTTCGCTTCCCTTTTCAACTCCGACAGCCTTCGTGCCAAGCTGTACATCAACACCGAGTGCACGCGTCCTTTCAACTAACCGATCAACCAAGTCAGGATCGAATTGGGCCAGCGGGCGGGAACCTCGATGAAGGATCGTGACGTCCGCACCGGCACGCACAGCCACGTGAGCAAATTCGAAGGCAATGTATCCGCCGCCGATTAAGACGATCCGCGAGGGCAGTTGATCGAGTTCCAGGAACTGATCACTTCTGACGAGATACTCCTCACCAGAAATGTTCAGACTCGCGGGTCGCGCCCCCGTTGCCACAACCACGTGCCTGCCTTCGAATACCTCATCTCCAACTCGGACGGTAGTGGGGCCTACGAACCGTGCACGGCCATGAAAAGTAGCGATGCCAGCCTTCTCGAAGCTGTGCTCCTTGTGTTTAGGAACAGGCTCCGTGAAGGACCGCTTGAAGCGCATCAATTCTGGCCACTCGATTCGTACCTGGGTGGCCTCCACCCCTTTGCACTTCATCCGGCGATTCCAATCGATCACTTCGGCAGCGCCGACCAGAACCTTCTTCGGATCGCACCCGCGCAGAGCGCAAGTGCCACCGTAAGGCCGGGAATCGATGACTGCTACCTGCCAGCCGGCGGAGCGGCATCGAAAAGCCACTGTCGATGCCGCCGAACCGGTTCCGATCACTACCAGATCAAAGTTCTTGGCCATGCTTCACCTTGTTCAGAAACCTGCTAAACACATTCTCATCAGAGACGGCCGCTGTCCCGCAAGGAAGGGCCGCGATATGACCGCACCGCCCACTCTAGCCTGCGCAGCATGAGAGCTTTTTTACGTCCTTTCTAAAAGCTTGCGCCGCGAGCTTCACACCTTCGACAGCGGTCAGGTACGGGAAGATGGTGTCCGCGAGTTCCTCGGTTGTCAGGCCGGCTTTCAAAGCCATAACCACCGTTTGAATACTGTCACCCGCTTCAGGCGCCAGGAGGGTCGCCCCCAAAAGCTTGTCGGTCTCACGGTCCGCGACGAGCTTAATCAGGCCTCGCGTGTCGCGAGCCGCGACGTGGCGCGCTACGTTATCGAGCGTGATCAGGCTTGTCTTGACATCGTGACCCTTGGCTTTCGCTTCAGCCTCAGTCAGCCCCCCCGTGGCCACCTGGGGATCGGTGAATACGACCGATGGCATGGCTTCGTTGCTGTACCGATGCTTGTTGCCCTCCAGCGCGTTCTGGGCCGCCAGCTTGCCGCCATAGGCGGCCATGTAGACGAACATGTCCTGCCCCGTCACGTCGCCCACGGCGTACACATCCGGGTGGCTGGTCTGCATGTATTCGTTCACCGCAATGCCGCCGTTGCCGTTCAGAGCGATGCCGACCTTTTCGAGATGAAGGTTCTTCGTATTCGGCTTGCGACCGGTTGCGGCCAGAACCTGCTCGGCTTCCATGACCCGTTCCCCGTCCGGCGTCTCACAGGTGAGCGCGATGCCTTTGCCGCCCTGTTCGATTTTCTGGTATCCGACGCCTTGGCAGACAGTGACGCCTTCCTGGCGCAGATACTCCGCCAGCGCCTCGCTGACCTCGGGCTCCGCGTCCGGCAACAGGCGGCTGCGACAGCAAATTGTCACCTTCACGCCGGCACGCGCAAACATCTGGCCCAGTTCAACGCCAATAATGCCGCCCCCGATCACCAGGAGCGATTCCGGCAATTTCTCCAGTTCCAGCGCCTTCGTGCTGTCCAGCACCGGCACGCTCTGGATGCCGTTGATGGGCGGCAGCGCCGGGGAAGACCCCGTTGCCAGGATGACCTTCTTCGGGTGGTACAGAACGCCGTTAACCTCCACTTCGGTGCGGTTGCCGGTAAACCGGCCGCGGCCCTTCACGTTGGAGATGTTCGGGTATTCCAGGAGGAGGTCTTCGTATTTAGCTTTGCGGAGGCTATCGACGAGGGCCTGCTTCTGCTGCACAAGAGCTTTCCAGTTGAATATGCTGGATACACCTTTTACTCCATCGAACCTGTCCGTTGTTTTACCGTCATGGACGGCTTCCATGGCGCGGATCAGCGTTTTGGATGGCACGCAGCCGACATTCACGCAGGTGCCGCCGATAGTGCCCTCTCCGGCCATCATGACCCGCGCGCCACTTTCGGCCGCTGTGATCGCGGCGGAGAATGCAGCCGACCCGACCCCGATGATGAGGATGTCCGGCTTCCTGTCCGCGCTCTGTTGATGCAGTGGCGGCGCTTCTTCTACTGAACAGCAATCCGACATTCCTCAAACTCCAATGTTTTTTGGTTCAACAGCGCACCACTTGCGGTGTCGTGCTTACCTTTTCACGAGGGAAGAAGGATAGCCCGCGTTCTTGGTGGCTTCCATCAAGGCTTTTACGTTGGTCTTGGCGTCATCGAAGGTGACCACTGCTTCCTTCTTCTCCAAGCTCACCTCGATTTTCTCGACGCCTTCGACTTTGTCCAGCGCCTTCTTGACCGTGATCGGACAGGACGCGCAGGTAAGGCCAGGTACCGACAGGGTGGTGGTCTTCGTAGCGGCCAACACGGGAACGCTGCAACAAGCCAGCGTCAGGGCGATTGCACTAATTAGTTTCTTCACGAGGGTTTCTCCTCTTCAGTAAAACAGCGGTAGAACATAAGGGAACGCAAGCGCGATCACGACCAGCGCCGACACACCCCAAAAAATCATCTTGTAGGTCGCCTTGACTTGCGGAATGGCGCAGACCTCGTCCGGCTTGCAGGCTTGCGCCGGCCGGAAAATGCGCCGGTATGCGAAGAAGAGGGCAAGGAGCGCCGCGCCTATAAAGAGCGGACGATAAGGTTCGAGTACCGTCAGATTGGCGATCCAGGCACCGCTGAAGCCGAGCATCACCAAGACGAGCGGCCCGAGGCAGCATGTCGAAGCAAGAATCGCCGCGAGGCCGCCGAAAACCAGGATACCCCGGCTGTTTTGCGGTTCAGACACGGGTTTCGCTTTCTCCGACTCCAATAACTTATTCATGCGCCACCTTATTTCCCGAGAGCCTGCAGCACGAGCGGCCCGGCACAGCATACCGCCAACGCCATGGCGGCCAACACTGCCGCAATCAACCCTGTCTTTGAATTTCCTGAGGTCATGCCTCGTTCTCCTTGTTCTTGATTCCAGTCTAAACTCCGTACTATGGTACGGAATCAAGAGGTTTTTTTATGCACAAGGAATTGACGATCGGCAGCGTGGCGAAGCTGGCCGGGGTGAATGTCGAAACCATCCGTTACTATCAGCGGCGGGGGCTGCTGGGTGAACCTGCCAAGCCGATGAGCGGCTATAGGCGGTATCCGGCTGAGATGGTGAAGACACTCCGCTTCATCAAGCGGGCGCAAGCCCTTGGCTTCACGCTGGAGGAAGTGGCCGGGTTGTTGCATCTGGAGGAGGCCTGCGCGTGTGCGGAAACCCGCGCCCTGGCCGCCCACAAGGTGGACCTAATCGACCGGAAGCTGACAGACCTGACAGCAATGCGGCAGGCACTGGCCAGTCTCGTCCAGCAGTGCGACGGCGGAGAGCCAGCGAAGGGATGCCCGATCATCCAGGTACTCTCACAGGACTAAGCGTATTGATTAGGGAGTGTCCGCGCCCTCGCACGTTCCCAAAGGAGACCGATCTGGACAGGATTTCGATTTGACCAAGGCAGTGTGACTAACATGGACGAAAGCCACCATTACTCCTTTTGAACGGCTGGCCGGTGGGATGGAAATACACTGGTAGTCGACACAACAAACTTCACTGACAAGACGAACCTCAGGGGTTCGGACAAACGTGGGCGCGCAGCCATTCGCCCAAGCTTCCTACTGCCCTATCAGAATTCCAGGCAGGGATTTCCTTTACCCGTTCAAATCTGTAATCCGATTAACATCTGAATTCGTATAGTTGTTGGCGGTCTTACACCACACTTGGTTTCGGCATGAAGGATCCCGCCGCCCACATCCCGCCTTCGCGACGCGACCGATGGGCTGAAGGACGGATCCATTGAGGACCCCACGCGATGTAAGTTCGATCCCGGAGTCATGCTGTGCCGCGGCGCGGACGGGTCCGGATTGCCTGACCGCGGCTCAAGTAGAGGCGGCGCGCAAGGTGTACGTTGCCGTTGTACTGCAAATACCATCGAACGCACAAAACGATAATTTCTTGATCGAACTGCCGACCCTTGAACAGATCGGCAACGGATGCCGCTGAAGTCATTCCGCGATTATCCGACACTCCGCGAGTTTGCACCAGAGCCGTGAGAATTGAGCTCAATCAAACGGTCAGGACCGGCCCATTCGCGGTGGTGTTTTCTGAACAATGCCTTCGCCTTCGCGAATCGTGATAAATTGGTCGGCGGCAACGTTTGGAATGTTTTCAACGGCCCCGTTCGTCCACCGGATGGTGAGATCGGCCACAGCGACTGCTCCAAGCCCGAAGTGTAAGCGCCGGTCATTTGCGGAGTAGAAGCTCGATTGCGCGATCACCTCTTGTACCTGGCGTCGGGCACCATACTTCGCAAGCACACGCGAGCCAATCGCGCTACGATTCGATTTTGTGCCGATGAGCCAAACCTTCAACCAATGATGATGGCCCGAGACGTCGTTGCGAAGCAGCGACGGGGGTTCATTCATGTTCATCACGAGCACGTCAATGTCCCCGTCGTTATCAAAGTCGCCAAATGCGCAGCCGCGGCTAGAATGAGCAGCGAGAATTCCGGGGCCCGCTTCCTCGATCAGCTCCTCGAATTTCCCCTCACCGAGGTTACGGAATATGAGCCGCGGTGTCTTGAAGGGATAAGTGGGTAACTGCCGCTCGACTTCGGGGTAAACACTTCCGGTAACTATAAAAATATCGGGGAGGCCGTCGTTATCTAAGTCAAAAATCCCAGCGCCCCAGCCTACGTACCTTGTTTCAACTCCCAATCCCGCGCGGATTGTTACGTCGTCGAAATTCCCTTTTCCATCGTTGAGATACAAGATGCTCGTATCATCGGCGAAGTGGGTCTTGAACAGGTCGAGGCTGCCGTGGAGCCGGTAATCACCAATACCAATCCCCATACCCGCCTGCTCCATACCATCCTCGCTGAGAGCCGCCCCGCGCTCCAAGCCCTCTTCGCTGAACGTGCCATCATGCTTGTTACGGAAAAGAAAGCTCGGCTTAGAGTCACAAGCAACGTAGATATCCGGCCAGCCATCATCATCGAAATCCGCCGCCACTGCGGTCATGGGGTAACTGCCTCGCGCTGCTGCCACACCGGACCCCTCGCTCACGTCCACGAAGGTTCCATCGCCCTTGTTGCGGAACAGTTGGACGAAGCCTGTTGGCAAACCTCGTGGCCCGCAGTTCACCGGGATCCCCTTCCAAGTACAGTCCGTATTTTGCCCAGGCTTGGGCAGCTGTTCGAGTGTCGTGTCCAGGTAGGTGGCCACGAATAGGTCAAGGTGACCATCGCGATTATAGTCTATCCATGTGCAACCGGACCCATAACGCGTTGCAGTCTGCCGCAAGCCCGCCTGTTCGGTAACATCCGTAAACGTGCCGTCCCCGTTGTTGTGGTAGAGAACGTTGTGGCCGTAGTAAGTGACGAACATGTCTTCGAAGCCGTCGTTATCGTAATCACCGACGGTGACCGCCGAGGCCCAACCGGTCCGGACGAGTCCCGCCTTAGCGGTAACATCCCTGAACGTGCCGTCGCGATTGTTCTTGTATAGCCGATTCGTGGTTCCGGGCGGCGCTCCTTCCAGCCGGGTTCCGCTGAGAACGAAGAGGTCCGGCCAGCCGTCGTTGTCGTAGTCGATAAACGCGACGCCGCAACCGACAACCTCGATGATATAGCTCTTGTGATCCGTGCCGCCGTAGATGATTGGGGCCGTAAGGCCCGCTTCGCGGGCCACATCGGTAAAGTGCGCCAGGAACGGCCGGCCTGATGGCTTCCCCAGCGGCTGTGGTTTCACCCCGCGAGTGGATACGCCCTGGCCCAAGCCATTGACCGCCACACCGGCTAGTGTGGCAACCATCTTTCGGCGGCTAATCATATTTAGGCTGCGACTCAGGCTCCTTCACGGTAAGCACCCGATCAGCTGCGATATCGTTGACCCTCTGAATCAGACCACTTGGCCAAGTGATCTCAACAAGCCGAGCCCTCCTATCCTGGCCCAGACCGAAATGCAGACGTTTGTCGCTAGCCGACAGATAACTGCCTGCCGTGCTTACGAACCCGTGTTGTTCAAAACCTGACTCCGCGATGACCCGGACTCGGGCGCCTATCCCGTCGCGATTGCTCCGAGTTCCAACAGTGTTCACGCCTAGCCAGTGATTACCGTTTCCTCCCCGGTTCAGTACAACCAATGCAGGGCCATCATTGCAATTAATAGCTACATCAACCCAGCCGTCATTGTTCAGATCACCGAACGCTGCACCCCGGGCGGCCAGAGCGATGTTGAACACGGGACCGCTTTGCCGAGATACATCGTCGAATTTGCCTCCACGATTGCGAATCAGCAACATCGGTTCCCGGTAGTGGACAGATGGTTGGGTCAATTCGATATTGTCCATCACGTGACCTTGTACGACGAACAAATCCTTCCACCCATCATTGTCGTAGTCGATGAACTTCGCCCCCCATCCGGAGTGCAGCGTCGAGATACTGGCCATATTGGTCGAGCCTGACACATAATCGAATGCACTGCCATTTCGATTCTGGAAAAGAGCATAGCGTTGGTGAGCCAAGGCATTGATGAACACATCAGGAAACCCGTCATTATCGTAGTCGGCGAAATCGATGCCCATTCCCGCAAAGGTCTTTCCGTCCTCGTCATAGCCGAGGCCCATTTCAGTCGCAACCTCTGAAAACGTGCCGTCCCGATTATTGCGAAAGAGTTGCTGCGGGAAGGAATCGTTCGCTATCGCGATATCAGGCCATCCATCTCGGTCAAAATCGTTGACTGCAGTACCCAGGCCCTTTGATGGAACCACGCCAAGCCCCGAGGTCTTTGACATGTCAGTGAATGTTCCGTCACCGTTGTTGTGATAGAGGACGTGTGTGGTGGGCTTAAACTGATCAGGGTGGCAGTAAGCGCGGTAACCTGACCGGTGCTCGCCGCAATATTGATTCTGCGCGAAATCCCAATCCAAGTATCGTGCAACGATCAGGTCCAGGCGCCCGTCGCGATCATAATCCACGAAGCATGCGCCAGTGGACCAACCGCTACAGGCTACGCCGGCTTTTTCTGTCACATCGCTGAACGTGCCATCGCCATTGTTGCGGTACAGAGCGTTGCGGCCCACGCTTGTGACGTATAAATCGGCGAAACCGTCGTTGTTGAAGTCCCCTACCGCCACACCCATGCCGTAACCATCGCCCCGCAGTCCAGCAGTTTCGGTTACATCGGCAAAAGTGCCGTCCCCTTTATTCTGGAACAAACGGTTCCAGTAGCGAGGGGCGGATTTGTCGGGTTTCCCGCCCGGGAGCATGGGATCTTGCAAGGCAGCGCCGTTAACAAAAAAGAGATCGAGCAGTCCGTCATTGTTATAGTCCAGCATGGCCACACCGGCACCCATGGATTCGGGCAGATACTTCTGAGAGGTCCGACCGGCGCTGTGGGTGAAGTTTACCCCGGCTTTGCGCGTGATGTCCTCAAAACCCCGATGGGCCTTCACGTCGGCCCGCAGCAGCGGCGAACGAAGGGCGTGCGCCCCGGTTGCAGCCAAGAACGATCTTCTAGTCAGACTCCGTTTCAAGAGTTGATTATAACGACGCTTTGCGCCAACTGTTTAGCGTGGGTCGCGCTAATCCGGATTCAGCAAGTGCAACTGCAGGCGGGACCGATCTTCATCCCGAAGCTGCTGTGCAAGAGTTAACTGCTTGCGAGCCTCTTCTTTCTGTCCCGCCCGTCCGAGCAAGAGACCGAGTTGGTAATTGGCCCGGATGGATTTAGGATTCAGCTCAACCGCTTTTTGAAGCGTGCGCTGGGCCTCCTCTATTTGCCCGTTCTTCATCAAGCTGACTCCCAAGCCTTCATAGGATGCGGCGTGCTGAGGATGATTGGAGATCGACTGGCGAAATAACTTGATCGCTTCCTGGTCGTTTCCCTGCTTTTGCAGCACCAGGCCGAGGTAGTAATAAGAGGCAAGCTGATCCGGTTGGATCTGAATACTTTTGCGGAAGTGGTCGGCAGCCTCGTCCAGTTTGACCTGCTGATACAACGCTGCACCGGTTGCATAAAGAAGCCGTGCGTCGTGTGGCTGCTTTTTTAGTAGCCCTCGCAGCAAAACCAGCGCCGCTTCGAACCGGTTCTCCCGCGCTGTTGGTGGCGCATCACCTAATCAAGCGGATGAGCCATGCTAACGATTTCAGCGTGACAGGCCAAAGATTCTACGTTTCAAGGATGTTCATGATCGGCCCTGTTCCTTCCTCAACGAGATGGAAAGGACGTCCATTCACCACAAAATCCATTTTTTTGTAGTCGAGTCCCATTTGGTGCAGAATTGTGGACTGCAGGTCGCTGATATAGTGAGGACTTTCGACTGCTTTATAGCCGACCTCATCGGTTGCGCCCTCGATAATGCCGCCTTTTACTCCGCCGCCCGAAAGGAGAGTAGTGAATCCGTTCGCGTTGTGATCGCGCCCCGTTGTGTTCTGGGACCAGGGAGTGCGGCCGAATTCGCTGGTAAAAACCACAAGTGTGCTGTCGAGCATCCCTCGCTGTTTCAAGTCTTGCAATAAGCCGGCGATGGGCTTATCCACGGAACGGCAGAGCGGCTCGTGCGTTTTCATGTCTCCGTGAGCGTCCCAAGCGCCATTTCCGCCGCCCGCATGACAAATCTGAATGAAGCGCACCCCGTTCTCGACCAGCTTGCGGGCGAGCAGAAGCTGCCGTCCAAAATCGTCCGTCGGTTCCGCGCCGATTCCGTACATCTCTTTGACATGCGGCGACTCACTCGAAAAATTGACGATATCTGGAGCTTTGAGCATCATGTTAGCTGCAAGCTCGTAAGCCTTCGCACGGGCCGCAATTTCGCTCTCAATGCCGTAATCCTCGCGGAACTGCTTGTTCATTTCGAAAAGAACTTGCATTTCACGATCCCGCTCCTTGGCATCCGATCCCTTCGGCGGTGCAAGATCGGGAATCGGCGTGTCGCCGGGCTGAAATGGCGTTGCGGAGTAAGACGCTCCCAGGTAGCCGCCGGTCAATTGAACGGGGGACGAGGGGCGTCCGATATTGACGAAGGCGGGGAGATTCTTGTTCGCGGTCCCAAGCGCATAATTCACCCAACTCCCGAGACAAGGATGATCGAACTGCCGCAACGGCTTGCCCGTCGCGTGCTCGAGAACTGCCGGAAAGTGATTCGTCTGATGGCAGTACATCGAGCGAACCACCGCGACATCATCGATCACACTACCTAGATTCGGGAACCAGTCTGACACCGGAATCCCGGATTTGCCGTATCGTTCAAACGTACGCAGACACGGAATCACAGGTCGTTTCATAGGGGCGTTATTGTCGCCGAAACCGATCGCATCCATGATCTTCCCGGCATGCTTGTTTTCCTTCGGGTCGAAGGTGTCGATGTGACTGACGCCACCGCACATGAATAAATAGATCACGGACTTTGCACGGGAGCTGCCGGGCAAACGGGAGTCCGGCATCTTGCCGTCATCGGCCCAGAGCGCGCTCATGGCGGAGCCAAGAAATCCCCCTGCCGTCTGATACAAAAAGCGGCGCCGGGCAATCCGTCCGCAGGGATAGATTTTTCGCAGGTCAGTCATTCTTATTTCACGTATATGAACTCGTCCAAATTGAAAAGAAGCCACGCAAGCCCCTGCATCCGGTCGGGGTTCCCGTCCACAAATGTGAGAGCGCGATCCAATTCGGCAGGCGTCGGCAGCCGGCTCAGCGTGGTGCGGTAAGCTAGGTTCACTGCCGAGCGAACGTCGCCGGAAGTCTCTTTTAACATACGTGCGGCAAGTTTCGCCGTTTCCGCCTGGATCACCTTATCGTTCATCGAAAACAACGCTTGCGGGGCCGCAACGGTCTGCCCCCGAACCGGACAAGGCGCTCGGCCATCGTCCACATCGAACGAGAGCAGAAAATTCGCCATCACGTCAGTACTCGGAATGTAACCGCGAGCCATGTAGATCCCGCGGCGGTTCGAACGCGTGTCGAAGGTGTCTCCGCGCGGCACGAACAAACTCTGCTTCTCATCGGGAAATTTCATCTGGAAAGACTTGCCGCCCACAGAGAGGTCAAGATCTCCCGCGCTGTAGAAAATCTCGTCCCAAATAGGTTCCGCTTCCAGACGTTGCAGACGAAAATGCCAGAGGTAGTTGTCCCCCGGATCGATCTTACGATTCATCGCGAGATGGCGGGGATAGCCTTTAGACGAAAGCTGATAAGTATTCGACATGACGATCAGGCGGTGCAGCCACTTCATGTCATAACCGTGCGCAACGAATTCCGAAGCGAGGTAATCGAGAAGCTGTTGATTCGCCGGCTTGCCACCAAGCATTCCGAAATCGCTTGGGACGCGCTGCAATCCTTGGCCAAAATGCCATTGCCAGATCCGGTTCACCACCACACGCGCGAACAGCGGATTCTCCGGAGCCGTCAGCCAATCAACGAAACCCTCGCGGCGGCCTTTCCGAAAATCTAGGCCCTCCACTTGGAACGGAAGACCCGGTTCGACGGGCTTATCCGCTTCCGGGCGTTTGGGATCGCCGCTCGTGAGCACGTAGCTCTTTTCTTTGGAGAGCGCGGTGTCCTCTTCCACGGTCATGTAGGAGTGCAGTTCCGGCGGCTTGCGAATGGCGGCTGCTTGCTTCAGCAGAGCGGTGTACTGAGCGGCCTCCTCCTTCGGCATAATCTCCTTGATCTTCGGAGGGTCGATGCGCAGGATAGGGAAGTAATCGTCTGCAATCTTTTGTTCCGCGACGGTACGCTGCTTTTCGGGTTTGCGGATAATCGCCTGAACATCGGGCGTGAGCATCGCGACGCGTTCGTCGTACAGTTTTTCCCGGTACTTCGCGATCAGCAGTTCAATAGCCTCTTCTATTGGCGCCTTCTTCTTCCTGTACTCATCGATCTTTTGTCCGTTTTCGAAGATCTCGGCGGGGGTGGCAAGCGTCACCTTTCGCAGCACCAGCGGATCGAAGATAGCCTTCATGGCATAGAAGTCGGTCTGCTTAATCGGGTCGAACTTGTGGTCGTGGCACTTCGCGCAGCCCATGGTCATGCCTATGAAAGCCGTTGAGATAGTCTCCACCGCGGACATCGCAATATCGCGATCCTTATCGTTCCGGGTGATGGCCGCACGGGCGAGAAAGCCGAGAGCGAATTGATCTTCCGGACTGCCTTCCATGGGGGCCCTCCGACCGCCCGCACTGACTATCGTATGCTCCTTGTACCGGCTGCCCAGGATCTGGGCTCTCACGAACTGATCGTAGGGCACATTGTGATTCAGAGCCGAGATTACCCAATCGCGCCATAGATAAATACCGGAGGCCGCAGGCATGACGGAGCCATCCAGCCCATCCAGATCGGCATATCGCAATACATCGAGCCAGTGGCGAGCCCAGCGAACTCCGTGTTGCTCATTGGCAAGAAGCCGGTCAACCACTTTGCTGTACGCGTCCGGCGATTGGTCCTGAAAGAACGCGTCCTGTTCGGCGGGCGTGGGGGGTATTCCGATGAGATCGAAGTAAACGCGCCGAAGAAGCGTCAGCTTATCAGCGGGGCCGACCGGATGCAAGCCCCTCTCTTTGTACTTCGCCGAAATGAACGCATCAATGGGATTGGCGGCGGGATTGGCGGCGGGATTCGCTCCGGTAGGCACTTCCGGTTTCACGACCGGCTGAAGGGACCAGAGTTTCGTAACCGCCATCGCCGGGTGCGTCGGCAGCCCGGCGACACTGCACAGGAGCGGAACCCAACTCAACCAGTAACGTATTTGCATGGCTTCGAACGCGGAGAACTCCTTTTATTTTACCTCTTCGATTTCATATTTTACCTCTCTACGACGGCGGCAGTTACCATCTCGAGCAATCGCCTCACGCCATCGTCGCCCCCGATCGGTCCATCGTGAAACTGATCGTGCGGCCTAGGTTTCCAGTGATCGCGCGAATGATCGTAGTCATAGGTCACCGGAAGACCCGTCAACTCAGGATCAAACTGACCGTCGTTTCCCGACATTTTATATAAAACCATGTCGAGGGAGGGAATGACGTAAATCGCCGATCCGCCGGCGCCCGATTTGAAAAAAGCGTCCCTAGGCGCTCCGATTACGTGGCCATCGGCGTTCACTTCGAACATCAGGCTGAACGGCGAATGCGGATTGTAGGCGGACGGGCGACCGCACAGCGCGATGTAGTCCGCAGGCGCCAGTTGCCGGGCACCCCAGCGCCCTTGTTGCAGGAGGAGGTATGCGAAACGAAGTGTGTCTGTGGAACGCAACGCAATCCCGCCGCCCCCGGGCGTATGCGGCAGCGTCACGCCGTTCCGATGCAGGGCATACCCCCAAGAACCCCATCCCATCGGCTTCGCGAGACGCTCGTCCAGAAATTGCTGCAGCTCCATTCCCGTTAACCGGCGCAAGATCATTGAAGCCATGTGTGGAGAGGAAGAGGCGTAAGAGTAACCTCCGCCGGGTTTGGTCCACAACGGGGTATTTACGGCGGTCAGGTCCTGATCGATGGGAGTAGCGAGGCGTGCCAGAGGCTCTAACTTGACATGGTCACCATGAACAATGCCGGGATTTCCTCCCTCCCCGTGGATCCCGGTCGTCATGGTGAGTAAATTTCCGAGCTTAATATCCGCCTTCGAGGGATCTGTCAAGGGAAAAGCTTCCGGCAGGTACTTTTTGGTGAACACTTTCTGATCGAGCCCATCGGGAATCTGATCGCGCTTTTCCGTGAGCAGGATGCCACAGGCGATGCTGGTGTAGGCCTTCCCGATGGATGCCATGTCGGGGTGCGCTTCCCGATTTCCCTTGCCGAAATATTTCTCATACACGAGGTAACCGTGTCGGACCACGATCAGACCGCCGTGCTGGCTGGTCTCCTGAATATAAGTGAAAGCCTGGTTCAGTCGCTGCAAGTCCATCCCTGCCTTGTTCCGAATCTGTTCAGTATCGGTCAGGGTGCGCCAGCCGCCTTGTGCATCCGGCGGCGGAAAGTATGGATCGGCGGCGGACAATGCGATCTGCTGCAACGAAACAATGAGTATCGCCCCGAAAATTACTTTGGAAAAGAGGCACAACGAATTCCGCATACCAACAACATTACTCCGAAACCGCGCAGAAAATCCGCTTTCGGGGCCTTGCATCACAGTGTGATTTATGAAAGTATGTATAGCTGGAGATGACGACCATGGAACGAATGTTGAGAATCGCTGTTTTTTCGCTCGCCATAACTTGTTTCGCGCAAGATCGCGGAACGATCACCGGAACCATCACGGATGCGGCTGGAGCATCGGTGCCTGGGGCGGCGATCAAAGTAACAAATCCAGCGACCGGTCTGACGCAGAGAGTCTCTACAAACAATGAAGGCAGTTTTACGGTGCCGTACCTTCCTGTTGGGAAATACACGGTCACTGCCGAAAAGGTCGGGTTCCGGACGGCTGAAGCGATCGGTATTACCGTCAACGTGTCGACAACGGCCCGCGTGGATCTAAACCTCGAGGTGGGGCAGATCTCAGAAAGAGTTGAGGTTACCGGAGTCGCGCCAGCGGTGGTTTCGGAGAGAAGCGATCTCGGCACCGTAGTCACGACCAAAACGATCAACGATCTTCCGCTGTCTCTCTCGGGCGGGCTGCGCGATAATCTGGCGTTCACGATTCTGACGCCCGGTACTGTCTTGAGTTCACCCGGTGATAACAACAGTCTTCGGATCGGCGGTGGACTTTCGGCCGGCGCGAGCTTGCTGCTCGACGGCGCGGAATCGAACAGCGAGAGACGAAATGACTCCAGCTTTCAGGCCGTAAGCACCGATGCGATCGCCGAGTTCAAGGTCATCAGCAACGGCTATTCGGCGGAATATGGAAGGACGGCAAATGGCATCATTAATTTCACCACCAAATCCGGAACCAATGCGTTGCACGGTTCAGCTTTCGAATATTTCCGCAATGATAAGTTAAATGCCCGCCGGTTTTTCTCTGCAACCCGGACCATCGTGCGCCAGAACGACTTCGGCGGCACGGCGGGTGGGCCCATCTTCGTGCCAAAGCTCTACGATGGCCGGAATAAGGCGTTCTTCTTCTTCTCTTATGAAAAATCCATTCAGCGGTCGGGCAGTCCTTCAGGCCTAACTTCTATACCGCCGGAGGCCCTGCGAATGGGAGATTTCAGCCAGTGGAAGGATGCCCAGGGCAATCTAATTCCGATTTACGATCCGGACACCACACGCGTGGTGGGGAACACGATCGTTCGCGATCAGTTCAAGGGAAACATCATTCCTCCGGACCGGATCACCACGGTGGCGAAGACATTGAACAAGTATCTACCGCCTACGGAACTTCCGACACTATTCAACAATATCCATCAGGTCGGGAATCCTGGAAGTGACCAGAACGTGTATTCCATAAAAGGCGACTACGCGATTACGTCTAACAGCCGCATAAGCGGACTATTCAGCAAGCAGCACTTCCAGGATCCCGATCACATTGGTCCTTACCCGGGCCCGCTGGCCGAAAATTTCAATGTCGCGGGGACCAATAAGTATTACCGGCTCAACCACGATCAGGTGATCACGCCGACTCTTTTGAACCACCTCACGTTTGGCTGGAACAACCGCGATGTAATCGAGTATTTTCCGCAGCGCTACTTTCAGATTCCTGAAGCGGACCGGAAGATCATCGAGATTCCGGGCTCCAGTAGGACCAGCGGCACGGCCAACCCGCGCCCGCCGCCCTTCTACAATATTGGCGATGGTTACCCCAGACTTGGCTTCTGGATCGATACGCTATCACCGAGCCGCACCTACAATATAAACGAGCAGCTTGCGTGGATCAAGGGCAGCCACAATGTCAAATTCGGCTTT
>JBBPYD010000130.1:0-29995 GCA_038200305.1 Bryobacterales bacterium | reverse complement strand
TTCGCGGCCGGTCCGGCCGTCAGGGCGACCCTGGAAGCGCGCGGTTTTATCTCTCCTTGCAAGACGATCTGCTCCGTATTTTCGGTGGAGAGCGTATTCAGAATTTGATGCTGCGGCTTGGCATGGAAGAGGATGTGCCGATCGAGTCGAAGATGATCACCAAGCGCATCGCGGCCGCTCAGAAGGCCGTGGAGGCGCAGAACTTCGCCGCTCGAAAACACGTTCTGGAATACGACGACGTGATGAACAAGCAGCGGCAGGCCGTCTACGGAATGCGCCGGAAATTGCTGGAGGGCCAGGACCAGAAGGAGCGTATTCTTGAAATCGTCCGCGGGATCGTCGGCGCTTTTATCGACAGCCGCTGCCCGGAAAACGCTCAGCCTCACAGCTATGATTTCGATGGCCTACAGACGGACGTGCTGACGCAGTTTGGTGTACAGATCGATCCCAAGCCGTTTCCGGAAATGTCGCGCCAGGAGATCGAGGACGCCGTTTACGATCAATGCATCGCCAGGTACGAAGAAAAAGAAGCGATGCTCGGTCCGGATGGCGCGGCCATTTTGCGCGAGACTGAGCGTATGATCATGCTGAACGTCATCGACAATCAGTGGAAAGACAACCTGCTGTCGATGGATCACCTGAAAGAAGGAATCGGGCTCCGCGGGTACGGCCAGAAAGATCCACTCGTCGAATACAAGAAAGAGTCGTTTACGATGTTCCAGGACATGATGGATCGCATCGAAGACGAGACCATCCGGTTCCTGTTCTTCATGCAGCCTTATGAAGGGAATCGTCCTGAGATGCCTTATCCGGATCTCCTCGAAGAGGAGGATGAAGATGAGGAAGGTTTTTCTCCAGCTAACGGCTCCGGGCAGAATGGCGTCAATGGCGCTACCGCCGATCAGAAAGCCGCGCAGAACACGTTCCAGGATTTTACTCGTAACATTCAGAAAAAGAAAGACAAGGAATTGGCCCAACTCCAGTTTGTGGGAGGCGATGGCTCCAGCACTGAGAAGCAACCCGTTATCAGTGGCGTCAAAGTAGGCCGTAATGACCCCTGCCCATGCGGCAGCGGAAAGAAGTATAAAAAATGTTGTGGCGCAGCAGCTTAATCTTTACCATTTTCTTGACGTTGGCTAACGCTGAATCGCTCCTGCCGGAGCGGTTTGGGAACTATACTCGCCAGGGCGTAAAGCCGATCGCGGTGTCCGATCGGGCTATGTGGAACGAGTTCGGCTTCGATACCGCCGAGCAGGCAGCCTACAAATCGGGCGCTAACCAACTCACCATGACCGCCTACCGGCTGAAGGACCCGACCGGGGCCCTGGCTGCCTTCGAATGGCTTCGTCCGGCCGATTCCACGCCGCTAAAATTGACAGACCATACGGACCATGCCGCGTCCGCCGGGAACACCAGCTTCCTGCAAATGGGCAATTATCTCCTTACCTTTCAAGGCAATCGCCCCACTCCGGCGGACCTGGGCCAGATATTCGCATATCTTCCCAAGTACGACCAGTCTTCACTGCCGGCATTACGGAACTACGTGCCCGCGCAGAACCTGATCCCCAACTCCGAACGCTATGTGCTTGGTCCGGTGTCCCTACAGAAGTTTGAACCGAAGATTCCGCCCTCTGTCGCAGCGTTTCACCTGGATGCCGAGGCGCAACTTGCGCGTTTCAAGACCAAGAATGGCGAATCGCAGTTGGCGATCTTCTCTTATCCCACGCCACAGATAGCGCGGGAACGTTTAGACGCGTTCCAGAAGATCCCTGGCGCTATTGCCAAGCGGACGGGTCCTCTGGTGGCCGTAATCCTTTCTCCGGCGGATGCGAACGATGCGGAACGGGTGCTCGCCGAGGTGAAGTACGAGCCTACCGTCACCTTGCATCAGAATACTCCCAAGCCCCAGGGGAACGCAGGGGAGATGCTGTATGCCATCTGTATTCTGGCCATCATACTGATCGTCCTCTCAGTATTGGCGGGTTTTTTCCTGGGCGGTTTTCGAGTTGCCTTAGCACGGTTTGGCATCGGAACTGCTCACGCGGCTTTCACCTCACTGGATCTTGGCAAAAAATAAGTCGTTCATTCTCTTGTACTTAGAAGCCAACGGCGGTCAGA
Organism: Bryobacterales bacterium; assembly: GCA_038200305.1. Classification (GTDB taxonomy): domain Bacteria; phylum Acidobacteriota; class Terriglobia; order Bryobacterales; family Bryobacteraceae; genus JANXXV01. Next base: position 27,877 of record JBBPYD010000130.1, on the reverse strand, counting down.
ACAGCAAGCTTTCCCGCTGTTTTGGGTCTCGTGAAGAAAAACATGCCGGCCATCTAAGTTGTTTGAGCACGGCGGGTTAGGAGTCGCCTTTCACCCTCCGGATTTTCGTCTTGACTTAAAAGCCCGCTGGCCATAATATCCAAATCACATACAGGTTTTGACGGTTGCGTCCGTCGAATCTGATTCTCCCAATACATCGCCCTGGTAGAACAGGGTCATGACAGATGCTCACCTCCTCCAAAGGTGGGCATTTCTGTTTATGATCTTCCGTTTACGCGAAACGCCCGATTGGCCTATCTACAGCATTTGGGGTATATTCAGGGCATCAAGGAGAATATTGATTTTGATGCTGTTCCTCGCTACTGCTGTCTGGAATACTGTCTGGACTGATCTGGTCACACTGAAGGTCCCCATCAGCGAGAAGATTCTTCGTCCCATCCTGATTTACATCTTTCTGGTGATCATGTTACGCGTGTTCGGGAAGCGCGAACTGGCCCAGCTGAATCCCTTTGATCTGGTGGTCTTGCTTTCTCTCTCGAACACGGTTCAAAATGCGATCATCGGGGATGACAACTCACTGGTTGGCGGTCTCATCGGGGCATTTTCTCTGCTGGCTATGAACTATCTGGTGATCCGGTTTCTATTTAAACACCGGCGCCTGGATCAAGTGATTGAAGGATCTCCAACCACCCTGATTCAGAACGGGAAGGTTGTACACAAGAACCTTGCCAAGGAGCTATTGAGTGTCGCGGAGTTAGAGGCAGTGGTCCACCGTCAAGGGTTCGCCAATCTTTCCGAGCTGAATAGCTGCGTTTTGGAACCTGGCGGCACGTTCTACCTAAAATCGAAGTCACCAAGCACAGACGAGAGCCGCCACGCCGAACTGCTGGACCGCATCGAAAAACTGACAAAGCAAGTGGAAGTGCTTGGTTCTAAAACGATATAAAGGAGATTCATGGCAGAACTAGAGATTCACCACGAAGGACACGAATCCGATCCATTTGGGCAGCGCGTCGGTGTGATGGCGGCCATCATCGCCGTTTTCCTGGCGGGCGTGACCATCCAATCCCACCGTTCGCACACTGACGCGATTATTTTCAAGACGGAAGCAAATGATCAGTGGGCCTACTATCAGGCCAAGAGCATCAAGCGGACCGGATACGACATCGCCAGGGACACGGCCGCCCAGCGCGATGGCGCGGGAGCACTCTCCGCAAAATTCCAAAAAGAGTCCGAGAGATACAAAAGAGAGTCCGAAGAGATCCAAAATGGAGCCAAGGAGAAGGAAGCCGAGTGCTCTCTGGCCGAAAAGAAAGCTCTCCGGTATGACCTGGGTGAAGGATTGCTGGAACTTGGGCTTGTGCTTTCTTCGCTTTACTTCATCTCAAAGAAGAAGCTGTTTCCCTCGGTCGGCATCACTTCCGCCGTCCTGGGCCTTGTGATCGCGGCTACCGCCCTCTTTTTACATTGAGCCGCCCGTCGGGAACCTGTTACGCTGAAGTTTCTATCTAAATATGTCATCAGACCGCAAACTCCAGGTTATTCCCCTCGGAGGTCTCGGCGAGTTCGGGATGAACTCCATGGCCATCCGCTACGGCGACGACATCGTCGTTGTTGACGCGGGCATGATGTTTCCCGATGCCGAACTGTTGGGCGTCGATATTGTAACTCCAGATTTCGCCTACCTGGAAGAGCACCGTTCCATGGTGCGTGGACTGCTGCTCACCCATGGCCATGAAGACCATATCGGCGGTATCCCGTTCCTGCTGGCCCAGATGAATATCCCGGTCTACGGCACAGCGTTCACCCTGGCCCTGGTGGAACGGCGGCTTGAGGAGCACGATCTAGACAAGACGGCCGTCCTCCATCGCGTGAAGGCCGGCGAAAAGGTGGAGCTCGGACCGTTCTCCGTCGAGTTCATCCGCGTGACCCACTCGATTGTGAGCGCGGTCGCCATGGCGATCACCACGCCACTCGGGGTGATCATCCACACGGGCGATTTCAAGGTGGATCCGACTCCCTCCGATAACGAGCTGTTCGACCTGCTCACGATCGCGGAATAAGGAAAGCGCGGCGTGCTGCTGCTGATGTCGGATTCGACGAACGTGGACCGCCCCGGTTACACCGAGAGCGAACGCGCCGTCCGTCCGCGCTTTGAAGACATCTTTAATCGCGCCGAACGCCGTGTCGTGATCTCGTGCTTCAGTTCCTCCATTCACCGGCTGCAACAAATTCTGGATTTGTCGTCGGAGTTTGGCCGCAAGGTCGCATTCCTGGGCCGCAGCATGAACAACGTGACTGAGATCGCCCATAATCTCGGCCTGCTGAGTATCCCGGATAACATTTTGCTGCGTCCGCAGGACATCATGTCCGCGCAGCCCAACAAAGTTTGCGTGGTGGTTTCCGGTACGCAGGGAGAGCCGATGTCGGCGCTGTCGCGGGTGGCAGTGGATAATCACAAGAGCCTGTCGGTGCAGCGGGGCGACACGGTGGTTCTGAGTTCGCGAATCATCCCAGGGAACGAAAAAGCGATTTACCGGATGATGAATCATATCGCCCGGCGTGGCGCCGATCTTGTGTATGGTTCCACAAATCCGCCCGTACACGTCTCCGGGCACGCCAGCGTGGAAGAACTGAAGCTTGTGCTGAACCTGGTCCGGCCCCGGTACTTTATTCCCATACACGGCGAATACCGCCAGATGGCCAAGCACGCGGCGCTTGCCAATCACCTCACGCATTCGGGCCTGGAGCAGTCGTTCATTCTGGAGACCGGCGAGACCGTGGAGTTCGATAAGAACGGTGGACGGCGCGGACCGAAGGTGGCCGTGGGACGTATCTGCATTGACTCGGGTTCGCTCGATGAAGTGGTGGAAGATATGGTGATCCGGGACCGGCGCCACTTATCCGAGGACGGCTTTGTGCTGCCGATCATCGCAATCAACAAGACCACGGGTAAGGCGGAAGGTCTTCCGGAGATCGTATCGCGCGGGTTCATTTCGATGGACGACAGCGTTGTGATGATGCAGGAGGCGCGGCAGGTGGTAGCCCGGACGCTCGAAAATTCGAACGCCGAAGAGCGCACCGACTGGGGAGTAATGCAGGAGAAAATCCGCATCGACCTGAGGCGTTTCCTAACGAAGCAAACATCCCGCCGTCCGCTGATCATGCCCGTTATTCTTGAGGTGTAAAGCTCCTGATCAAACCTCGCGGGAAATCACAAAATACCGCCGGGACCCAAGTCGGAAGCCCAATTCGAGGCGCTCTTGCAGACCTACATCGACCGCTTCCAAATATCACTTGGCTACGCAACCGCCATCCTAAAGCTGCAGGGGAACCTCTATCCCGCGCAAAGGACATCCAATCGCTGACGGCGTTTCGCCGCCGGTCCGGCGACTTTATAAAGCAGCTCAAGAAAACCAAGCGCCCTGGAGTGCTTACGGTGAAGGGGAAGGCGGCAATCGTGCAGGACGCCGACGCCTATCAGCATCTGCTCGACATTGCCGCCCGTGCCGATCCCGAGTAGGGCATCCGTCAGGGCCGGGAGGACGCGAAACAGGGAAAGGTCCGGCCTGCCAGGCAGGTTTTGAGGACTTTGAAGCCAGAAATGGCATACCTCGTCTACCTCACCGCCCCGCACTGAGCGGGATCTCGCCCAACCGTTCGGAGAGATCGACGCTAAACATTCCGAAGCGGCCTTGAAATGGAATCGCGGGCTCAAGCAGGCGATTCTTAGTCTGGAAGCGCAAGGGCCGCTTCCGGCCCAGTCATACAGTGAAAGGCAGAGTTGGACCATAGTGGAATCTATAGAAACGAGCTTGTTTTTGAAGCTGAACTTTCGCACACCTTTGCTTCAGCCACACTGGCGCAGCGATTGGTACAACTGCTGAAATACGCTGCGGTTCGGTTCTTGCGGAACCCGTTTTAACTTACCAGAGCTTCCGCTCCTGGCCTCCGCGAACCCACTTAATCAAATTGCACGAACAAACAACTGTCCGATAATGGGATTCGTTTCGTTTCGTAAAACACCGCGCAGAAAGGAGTTCCAGAACATGCTCCACTTCACCGAAGAGGACGTTCAAAGACTGTTGCCCATGGACCAGGCCATCCGCTGTATGCGGGAGACGTTCATAGCACTAGCCAAGGGGGAAGCGCAGAACCAACCCCGGCGCCGTCTCGCTTTGCCCTCCGGTTCCATGCTTCACTCCATGGCCGGGTCGTTCGGTAACTATTTCGGAACGAAAGTCTACTCTACGAATCCCAAGCATGGGGCGTGGTTCACGTTTCTACTCTACGATGCGGAGATAGCCAAGCCGCTCGCGCAATTTGAAGCCAACTATCTCGGCCAGATTCGCACCGGCGCGGCCAGCGGACTTGCTACCGATCTGCTTACCTCCCCCCTCGCCGGGAAAATCGGCATCATCGGAACCGGCTTCCAGGCGCAAACCCAACTCGCCGCCGTGCGTGCCGTCCGGCAAGTACGGTCTGTAAAAGTCTGGAGCCGGAGCGAGGAGAAACGAAACCGCTTTGCCGAAAACAATTCTGCCACCGCAGCCATTTCCGCAGAGGACGCTCTAGCCGATGCCGAAATCGTCATCACCGCCACTTCTTCCAAAGATCCTGTTCTTGAGTCGGAGTGGATCAACAAGCCGGCATTCGTGAATGCCATGGGATCCAATCACCCGCAGCGCCGCGAACTTCCGGCGGATCTCGTCAGAAATGCCAGCCGGATCGTAGTCGATAGCCTGCAACAGGCTCGTATCGAGCGGGAGATCTGATCCTCGCGTTAGCCGACCGGGACTGGTCGAAAGTAACCGAACTTGCGACCGTAGCTCAACAAGGCCCCAGTCCCACGACAGGGATCACGATCTTCAAATCAATTGGATTGGGTGTGGAGGACGTCGCCGCAGCGGCGTATATCTACGAACGCTCTATTCTTGAGCGTTGACCGGTTGTTCTGAATCCCGCCAGGCGCTGATTTTGAGCCGGCGGCAGACCCAACAGAGGCTTTCCGTGGAGTTTGGAGCCGATTCGGACTGGCAGATCACACACCGGGTCAGCGGCTTCATGGTCTCCGGCTTCAGAGCCTGTTTAGCCATTTCGAGCAGTTCCTGATCCACAACAACTGACTCGCTAACCGGCGGTATAATCTTCCGTTTCATTTGGCTCCGAAACTAACCTCTGCAACCACTATACACAGGTAAGCGCGGGTTATGCAGCCCTGTCCATGCGAAAAACGAACCCGGCGTCGATCGACGAACCGCAGCGCGAGCACTTTTGACCGGGCGTCACCTTGGCATGTCTGGCGGTGTACGTGACCATCGCTTCCACGGTGTGGGTGCATAGCGGGCAATATACTTGGCTCCTCGCCTCGCGAACTTTAATCTCGGGAGCAATTTTTTCCATCGTATCCTCCTTACTCACCCACTCAGACGCACGTGGCTGGCCAAAAGATCCGAAAATTTTCAGCCTTTAAAAGCGGGCCTTTGGCGCGGTTTCGGTAATTCCGGCGTAGGAATCGATGCCGCCAAATTTTCCTGAAGCGGAAAAATTTAGCCGCTGCCCGGCCCCGTACAATAGAAGGTTCATGGAAAAATTAGCATTCCTGTTCCCAGGCCAGGGATCGCAGTTTGCCGGGATGGGCAAGACTCTGGCCGATGTCTATCCGGAAGCGCGGCAAGTTTTTGAAGAGGCGGATGAAGCGCTCCGGTTTCCCCTTTCCAAGCTTTGCTTTGAAGGTCCGGAGGAAGATCTGAAGCTGACTGAGAATACGCAGCCGGCCTTGCTCACAGTATCTGTCGCTGCGCATCGTGTTCTCACTCGGCAAGGACTGCATCCGGCTTATGTTGCGGGCCACAGCCTGGGCGAGTATTCGGCGCTGGTCGCGGCCGGATCTCTGCAATTCCGCGATGCTGTGCAACTGGTCAGGAAGCGCGGCCGGTATATGCAGGAAGCCGTTCCCCCCGGAGTCGGAGCCATGGCTGCTTTGCTCAAGTTGCCAGAGGGCATGCTCGACGATGTCCTTCGCCAAGCCGCGCAAGGCGAAATCGTCTCAGCGGCAAACTTCAACTCGCCCGATCAGGTCGTGATTGCCGGTCAGGCCGGCGCGGTTGGGCGGGCAATGGAGTTAGCCAAGACCGCCGGCGCAAAACGGGCGATCCCGCTACCGGTAAGCGCTCCATTCCATTGCGCGTTGATGAAGCCAGCTCAGGAACGGATGGGACCGGATCTGAACTCGGCCGAGTTCGCCGATTTGACCATCCCGTTGGTAAATAACTGGCAGGCTGCCGAAATCCGAACCGGCACAGCCGCACGTACTGGTTTATACGAGCAGATTCCAAACTCTGTCCGGTGGACCGGAACCATCCGCCATCTCGCCTCGAATGGAGTAACCCGGTTCATGGAAGTGGGGCCGGGCGCCGTGCTCATCGGCCTACTCCGCAACATCGATTCCAACCTGACCGGTCTCAAGTTTGGGGAAGCCGGCGATTGGGAGAAAGTGAGCGGGTTGCTGAAGGAAATCGTGTAAAGCGTTATCATATAGTATTCAGACCCATGCAAAGAATTCTGTTTTTGACCCTGGCTGCGGCTCTCGTTCTCGCCGGTTGCAAGAAAAGTGTGCCTGAGAACGTCGCGGCTATGGTGAACAACCGTCCCATCAGTTACGCGGATCTCGATAAACAGTTCCAAGTGCAATTCTCAGGCGGACCTGCGGCCGGGCACCCCAATGACGATCAGGCAATGGCCCAGAAGCTGGAGGTCCTGCGTACTCTCATCGACAACGAGATCATGCTGCAAAGGGCCGAAAAGCAGAGCCTGATGGCGGTAGACGCCGATGTGGAAGCAAAGTTCAATGAGCTGAAAGCGCCATACACGCAGGAAGAATTTCAAAGCCGCCTCAACGCCCGCAAGATCACGGCGGCGGATCTGAAAGCGCAATTGCGCCGCGATCTCAGCGTCAATAAGCTGATGACGAAAGAGATTACGTCGCACATCTCCATCTCCGATAAGGATGTCGCCGATTTTTACAACGCGAACAAAGCCAGCTTCAATTTGGCCGAACCCCAGGTGCATCTCTCTCAGATTCTGGTCACGCCGCAACCGAATTCCGATGTTCGGAATCTGAAGAACGATAAGGCGCAGAACGAAGATCAAGCCAAGAAAAAGATCCAAATGATCGAGGCGCGGCTCTCACAGGGAGACGATTTCGCGACGGTCGCCCAGAGTTTTTCGGAAGATCCCGGCAGCGCCGCCAACGGTGGAGATCTGGGCTTCGTCCCGGAATCGGCGCTCGAAAAGGCAAACCCCGAGCTCCGGAAAATGGTTATGTCTATGCAGGCCGGCCAGGTGTCGCGTGTGATTCTGACCCCCGAAGGCTTTCGGCTTCTGCGGGTGATCTCGAAAGAGCCGGCCGGCCAGCGCGAGCTCAATGACCCACGCGTCCAGCAGAGCATCCGCGAAACGCTGATCAACCGCAAGGACCAGTTGCTCCGCGCGGCCTATTATGAAGTGGCCCGCAACGAAGCGCATGTCGTCAACCAGCTCGCCATCGGCATCACGCAGAACAAAGACAAGAAGTAGTTTTTCAGTTCTTGGTTTTGCCCTGCGGCTTCCGGAGTTCCTCGAAATACCGCTGAACGTAAGTCTGATAAATCAGCGGAACTTCATCGCGGTTGACGTCGCCGCCCGCATCGGCATGGAGCGACTTCTTCTGCGTGTACGACGTCCGGAGTTGCTGTTTGCCAGATGGTACTTCCACGGTCATCTCACCAGTCACTTGTGCGGCTCGCTTGCCGAGTAATTCACTAATTTTCCCCATCGCGGCAAGCTGTTCGGCGTCACGCAATTCCTTATCGCCGTCCTGCTTCCCGATACCGCTCTTGGCGTCCTGCTGTCCCGCACGGTCTGAATTCTTGTCGCCAGCTTTGCTTTGCGCGGACTGAGACTGATCGCCGCCCTCGCCGTCCTGATCGCCTTGCTGGTCCGGATTGGGTTGGCCTTCGCCTTGCGATTTGCCCTGGCCTTGCATCCCCTTCTGGCCCGCATCCTGCTTCTGCTTGGCTCCTGCGCCGTTTTGTGCGGCGGAGGCATTCTGTTGTGCTTCGCTTTGCTTCCCGGGGTTTTTCAACTTCGATAACAGATTCGCCACCGCATCGCGCATCTTCTCCGCCAAGCTGCCGTTATCTCCGGAAGGGTTCTTCGATCCTGCAGGCGGCGTTTGCGGCTTGCCTTTTTGCGCGCCCGGCTGTTGCGAGTTGCTGTCCCCGCCTTCCTGATCGCTCGGCTGATTGCTGGCGCCTGACGTGGAACTCTCAGCGCCATCGCTGCCTTCCTGCTCGCCGTCCTGCGGCTTCCCTTTATCCACGCTCTGGCCCTTTTCGTCTGAAGGGACGGGAATCTGCCCGTCCGGTGTCGCGAGCGCGCTCACTGGCTTATCGGTGGCCGTCCTTTGCTCGCCCGTAGGCGAATTGAGATCCTCCAGAGAGAGACCCATCTGTTTCAGTTGCTCGTCAAACCGTTCCTGCACAGCGCTCTTCTTTACAGCCGCTTCCTTCTTAACCACGTCACTCGAGAATGGATTAGTGAAGTGGACGTTCGCAATTGGCGCGCTGAGATCCAGCGTGCGCATCAGGCCATAACGAAACGCAAATAAACTGGCTGCCACCGTGAGCACTCCGGTGAGAATGTACGCGGACCGCGGCATGTACAGTGGCACAGCGTGCTTCACATCGGTTTCATTCACAACGCGCTCGGCCTTGATCCGCTGCAAGTCCAGAAGAGAAGCAGGGGTTTTGCCTGGTTTCTGTCCGAAATAGTAGGCAGTGGAAAGCGCGTCGAACGAGCCGATCCGGCGGTCGATCCTCTGCGCCAGTAGGTACGTCGAGGGCGCCAGCCGCCCCATGCGCCACACGCCTACGGCAAGGCCACCGGCGAATAGAAGCACCAGCCAATACCAGTTGAGGATCTGAGTGCCCAGTAGTAGCAGCAGGACGGCTCCCCCCATGGCCATGGCCGCCGCAAGTGCGGTCTGATCCATCGCCAGGTTAGTGAGGTAGCGCTGGCGGGCTCGTTTGAGAAATGTTTCCAGTGCGCCGTTTGCGGCCAAAGTTAGTCTTCCCTTCGGCCTCGTGAAGAATCAGCCGAGCTTCTTGATTCCATTATCGCGCAAAGGGCCGGTCCGGTCTGCCTGTGCTAATCTGGCCTCTGATCCTGCCTGCCCATGGCGATCCTTCTATTATCGATTCTGGTGATTGGGCTCGTCGTCCTCTGTCTTTATCTTTCTTCTCGCCTCAGGCGTCATTCTCATCAAATCGAGCAACTCATCGTCAGGGTGTCCCGCCTGGAGCAAGGTCACGAATTACACCCGCTCCCAGTGATAGAACCACAACCCACAGAGCCGGGCACCCCAATCGCTCCCGCTCCGGTCCGCGAAGACTGGGAGGCCGTCGTGGGAGGCAATTGGCTGAACAAACTGGGCGTGCTCGTCTTAGTGGTCGGGATTGCGTTGTTCCTGGGTTACGGTATCACGCAACTTGGTCCGGCCGGCAAAGTGGTGATTGGGTTTCTGGTAGGCGCTTCGATGTTGACGTCAGGCTTGCTCATCCAGAGGAAGCCCGACTACGTGGTATTCGGGCGTGGGCTGATCGGTGGCGGTTGGGCGGCGATTTACTTCACCGCTTATGCCATGCACGGAATCGATGCCGCCAGGGTCATTGAGAGCCCAATTGCCGGGACTGCCGTACTGCTAAGCGTATCCATCGCAATCCTGGTGCATTCGTTTCAATACCATTCCGAGCCGGCCACGGGTCTGGGATTCTTCGCAGCTTTCGTCAGCTTGAACGTAAGCCCGTTGACGCCATTTTCGGTGGTCGCAACGTTGCTACTTGCCTTTGCACTCATCGCGCTGGCATATCGTTTTCGATGGTTCCGCCTTGCTCTCGCCGGCATTGTGTTCACCTACGGAACCTTCGCGCTCCGCTACGAAACGGTCTTGTATGCGCAATCGGTTCTCTGGATCTACTGGCTCGCATTTGAGACCTACGATCTGCTCAATAGGCGCAGGACCGAACAGGCGAACCTGGGAACGGCTGCATTTGCCCTAAACGCCGGCGGCTTCTTGTGCGCGTCTTTCCTACACCAGCTTGCGATAGACGAAAAGCATTGGACTGCGTTCCTCAGTGTAGCCGCGATTGCTTATCTGGCCAGCACAATTGTCCGGTTCACGTTGCGCGCCAACTTCCGGTTCGCGATCGCCGTGAGCGCCATGCTGGCCGCCGGAGCCGTCGTGAACGGCCTTTCCGGACTCCGGATTCCATTGGCGCTTCTGATCGAAGCCGAACTGTTATTCGTGGCCGGACTGCTTTTAGGAAACTCCTTTCTGCGATCGTTGGGCGCCCTGTTTTTGGTGCTGCCGTTTCTTTACCTGTACACCATCGACATCCCGCATGATCACAAGGCTGTCAGCCCTCTCGCGATCCTGATGGCGGCTACGTTCTACGCCAACCGATTCTTAACGCGAACTGGCTGGTATTTCGGCTTGGGCGGGTCCACCCTGATTGCCACCGTAGTTCTGATTGAGGTGCAGAAAAATTGGGTTGCGGTGGTATGGGCTTTGATGACGGCTGGCGCGCTTTGGCTCGGAATAGAGCGGCGCGACCCCGGCCTACGATGGCAGAGCTATGCCCTGGCCCTTGCGGCGTTCATCCGGGTCTGCGTTGTGAACTTCAACACCATCCAATCAATCAGAATCGAAACAACGCTGCTTGTTGCCGCCTGCCTGTATGGCTGTCACTTGTTGCTCCATGTGTTGCTCCGGGCAGGCGGAATTGAGACGAATCGCGAGCAATTGGCCAAGCCGCTGTTCTCTGTGATTGGCACAGTTCTGATCACATGCCTGATCTTCATTGAGGTCCAGGGCCGTTTGCTCACGGTCGCCTGTGGAATTGAAGGTGTTGCGCTGCTGGCGATTGGGTTTGTGCTTCGCGAAAGGGTCTTTCGACTCTCCGGCCTAAGCCTGTTCCTCTTCTGTATCGCGAAGCTGTTCCTCTATGATCTACGCGAACTGGATACTCTTAGCCGTATCTTGTCATTCATCGTTTTGGGGCTGATGCTGCTGGGCGCATCCTGGATCTACACGCGGTTCCGGGATCAGATCCGCCGGCTTTTATAGCAAGCTAGCGGTCAGCTCCGCGAAATTCGCGGGGGTGATTAGCTGGAAGCGAATATCCAGCGACGTGTATTTCTTGAGGTCGCGCTGCATCTCATCGGTTGGCAGTTCAGGACTAGCGATGAACAGGCTTCCCAACTCCACTTTGAACGGCATCACGCGCCAGTCCCGAATCACCTGCCAGGGGAGTGCCCGTGCAACGTTTGGTTTCACGTCTGAAGGCGATACGCGGCCGGTTGGAAGACTTTGCTGCCGGCTGATGGCGGAATACAATTCGGCCTCCGTGATGTAACCCTGGTTCACAAGATGCCATCCAAGGCGTGTATCTTCCGGTTGGCTGCCCAGGGCCTCCTGCAAGTCCGCTTCGGCGATCAGTCCTTCCGCCAGTAGCACCTCTTCCAGTGAGCGTTTGTGCTCGGTCAACACCGATTGAGTTGGATAGGCGTGATCGGTTTTCAACCAGGCATGCGGCCGCTTCTTCAGCCGCCCCTTTGCATACCGGTAGAGTGCGTTCACGGTAGCGGTGGAGTTGATGCAGTTGGCATAAGGCGTCCGAACCAAGACGCCGCTCGCCAACTGCCAGCCGTAGATCCGCCCCGTACAATACATCCGCACGGCAATCCGGAAAATGCCAATCGTTATGGTGGACGCGAACAGCCATTTGCTATACGGGGGCAGAGATTGTTGGCCCAGGCCCCACACGGCTCCACTTGCCCGGCTCGCAACCCACGTGACCAGGGCGTAAACGGAAGTGAGGTTGGTGAACAAGCTGAGAGTGTTTCCTACCAGCCCCTTCCGGTCGCGCCAGAGCCAGTATTTATCGACCAGGCCGCCGCGCCATCCATGGCGTTCCCAGCCTTGCAGGGAGATGCCCATCACCCAGCGGGTCCGCTGATTGACGGCCGTTCTAAACGTCTGGGGGAAGATTTCGCGAGTCGCCATGAACGATCCGTCTCGAAACAGCAACGGGACAAAGGTCTGTGTGGCGCCCAGCAGGTGCAGACTTAGGCCATTCTCATAATCCTCGGTCAAACAAGCCGGTTCGAAAATCCGGTTGCCCTTGGTGAGGGCGAGTTGTTCCAGCGAGGCTCGTGAGAACCCCGTGCCGACACCACAGGATGGTATGAAGCTGCCGCTGTACTGGCGGGCCCGCATGTCTCGTGTATGCGATTCGCAGAATTCATCGCAGTACACCCCTTGGGTCAGCTTCCAAAACCGGGTGGGTAGAGGCAGCACGGGCGTTTGCACCATGTCGTACAGATTCGAATAGTAGTTCACCCACCGCAGCGAATCCGCGTGGATCAGATCTTCGGCATCGTGGGTCATCACAACGGAGAATTGCACTCCATGACGCCGCTCATGCGGCAGCATCTGCTCGTAAATCGAGTTCAGGCAATCTGCTTTTGAGGTAGGCCCATCGTGCGGCGCAATGGCCAGGTGGACGTTAGCGAACCTCTTTTCTAAATCGCGGACGACGGCAATTGTGGGTTCGTCATTAGGATAAGCGCCAACGAAGAAGTGATGATTTTTGTATTTGATCGCGGCGCTGTTGTGCTCGATCATTTTGCCGATGACGCGGTGTTCGTGCCAGAGGGGAACAAAGATAGCGATGACCGCTTCCGGTTTGCTCCGGAGCTCCTCTTCAGACGGGAGGGCCGGCCTTCGCTTGCGCCTGATCCACTGATAGAAGCAGACCAGATCCAGCAGCAGATCGTCTAGGCCACTGAACAGAATCCAGATAGCTAACGGAAATAGACAAACCGCAATTGAGCGGTCGGCGACGCTCAAAATGTGCCGGTCGAAATACACCACTTCAACCATAAGTGGGAAAACCCCGGCCATATTCTCACTGTGGGAAAATGCGGAGGTGAATCGGGCCATTAGGCGTTGGATTACCGCTTTCTCCGTCAGCGTCTTGCTGGCTGGCGGAGTTGGCCTGCTTGCCGTTGCCGAGCCGAAAAACAATTTCCGATTCTCCATTTTGGGCGACCGGACCGGCGGCGCAACTCCGCAGATTTATGGCCGGGTGTGGCGCGAAGTGGACCTGCTACATCCCGACTTTGTGATCAATGTGGGTGACACCATTGAAGGAGGCGACGACCAGAAAGCCGAACAGGAGTGGATCGCCCTGCGCCCGCTCTGGGCGCGCTACGGCCAGTACCCGCTCTACTTCACGCCGGGCAATCACGATATCTTTTCCGACGCCTCGCGCAAGTTATTTGAGAGGGAGACTAAGCGGCCGCCTTTCTATAGCTTCAACTACCAGGATGCGCATTTTACGGTTTTGGATAACTCGGCCGCGGATGAATTACCGGAAAAGCAGCTCGAGTTCCTTCGCAGGGACCTGGAGCAGAATAAGGAAAGATCGCCGAAATTCATCTTTTTTCATCGTCCTTTTTGGATTCCATACCTGACGTTCAAGAGCGGAGAATTCCCGTTGCATCAGATCGCGAAAAAGTACGGCGTGTCGTACGTGATTAGCGGACACATGCACCAGTTCCTGCGCATGACGCGCGATGGAATCGTGTATATGGCGGTGGGCAGTTCAGGAGCTTCCATCAAACGGGGAGTGAACGCCGGGCAGGGTTTCGGACAGGGCTGGTTCTATCAACATGTCTGGGCGCAGGTGAAGGGATTGAACGTCCATTGCACCATCAAGGAGATCGATGGCCCTGGAAAGGGCCGCATGTTCAATGCCGGGGATTGGGATGAGAAAGGGCCGAAGTTCGATGCATCCGATCCGGCCGGCACGTTACACCAGAGCGACTTTACCCCAATTGCGAATCCGCTCGTCGGCAGTCAATAGCGGCAAGCGATGACAGTGGGCAGTGGCTACGATGATCTGGTCCGCCGGATCCCTGTGAAATCCGTCTCCAAGCCGCACGCTTTCCACGGCAACAGTCGCCGACACAGGTAACACACTCAACATCGGATGACTTTCGATTTCCTCCAGCCAGATATCAAGCGGCACATTGATCTCCTGGCGGCCACGCTCCACCATCATGGCAAGCTCCCATAACGTGATTGCACTGATTCCGGCAGGTTGCCCCCGTTTCTCAAGCCCGATGAGAACCCGGTTCTGTTCAGGGCTCAGCTTTTCCGGCGTTGTTCGCCACCAGACCAGAATATGGGTGTCCAGGAGAACGGAGACATTCAACGCGCGCTCTCCCAGTCGTCTTCCATGCTGAAATGGAAGAGATCGCCCTTGATCTTTACTTGTCCTTTCTAACTGCCGCGGATCGGCATCCGGGTGGATTCAATGGGAGTTACTTTCGCAATAGGCCGGCCCCTTTTCGTGATGGTAAGGCTCTTGCCCTCCGACGCGACTTCTTCCAGAAGCCGTAAGCAGGTTGCCTTGAAATCACTGATTGCGATGGAAGAGTCTTTGGTAGGCATATTTTGATTTGACCATAAGAATAGTCAACTGTGATTTTAGCGGGCTGACGGTGGACCGGCACTTCACGTCGCTTTCACAAGTCTCGCTTTTTGGCCGTGCAAACGTACCCTAGAGTAAAGCTGCGATGCCGGTCTAGCCCGTCCAATAGAGGAAGCAGAAGCGCCGGAGGCCCCAGTATCAAGACGGCCGGAATGGTCCAGATACCAGGAAAGAACTGCAAGCCGTTCATTAACCTTCTGGAAAGCAGCCGGAAGTAGCCGCCCACCGGCTCGATCACCAGATCCATGAATCCGGCTTTTTTCAGTAGATACTCCATTCCGAATCGCGTGTACCGGAAGTAATCGTGCGGTTGCTGATGTTCCTCCCACTCATGTGGAATCACCAACAAGATTCTTCCGCCAGGCTTCAGCGTCCGGTGCAGTTCTTTCACGACGGCAGCCGGTTCGCGCACGTGTTCGAGAGTCACGATATTGATGCATCCATCGAAGCAATTGTCAGGGAAGGGAAGCCGCTCCAGATCGCCAAGCGCGTCGAGCCCGCTGTAATTCCAGCGCGTGTCGCCCACGCCCAGATCCAGGCCGATATAGCGTTGCCGCTCAAAGACACTGGCAAACTTGCCTTCGCCGGCGCCTGCGTCCAGCACGCGATCGCCGGCGGCAAGCGCTGCCGCGAATCGCGCAACAGAATCGTCAATGGCAGCCTCGAAGTGCAGGATGTAGCGCCTCAGAGATGCGGGAAGCCGCTGTTGCAAACGCGTGTAGCTCACGCCTTCTTCCGGGCTTCTATCATCACGGTCGATCCGGCATTGCATGTGGCTTCCAGAATGGTGAAAGGCAATCCGGCCACCGTCAAGCCGAAGTAGAGCAGATCTTTCACAATCTTCATTTTTCCGCTTTCTTTGATTTTGCGAACGCGGCGGGCCATCGGATCGAGCGATGGCGCAAGACTGCTGGCGAGTCCCGCTGGATTGTCGCGCAAGGAGAAGTACTTGTGCCGCACTACTTCAAATCCGCAACGCTCTAATAACGCGTCCATGTCGCGCGCACGGAAGTTCACCAGATGGCGGGGTACGTCGATTCCGTTCCAGTTCTCTCCCAACAACAGAAATTGCCAACACGCCGCGTTGGGAACTTGCACCACCAGCCGCCCATTTGGCCGCAATACCGCATGAGCCGCTTTCAGATCGGAAGCGGCGTCGTACAGGTGCTCCAACACGTGGAACATTGTGATTCCCGCAAAGCTGGAGGGGCGCAGCGGAGCGTTGGATAATGTTCCGCAAACGGCAGGTACGCCGTTTCGACGCCAGGCGATATCCGCCGCTTCGCTGGAAAAATCGAGCCCCATCACTTGAAAGCCTCGCCCGGCCAGCAGGCGTGAAAACAGTCCGCCGCCGCAACCCACATCCAGCACTGGCCCTGTTTCTCCGGCATCTACCAGAGCCCGCCGGACGAACTGCACGTGATCGCGCAGCACAGTGCGGCGATAGAAATCTTCAAGGCGGTCCGCTGTTGCTTTTTCCGCCCAATACCAGTAACTGTCGGGATAATAAGTACGGAGTTCGTCCGGCGTTGGCCACGGGAACAGCCGAATCAGCGAGCATCCCAGGCACTCCACCACGGAAAAGGTCTTTTCGGTGGTGCGATACAGGCGGTCGCCGGCGCGAAAGAGAACCCGCGTCTCTCTGCCGCTGCACGCCGGGCAGGACTCGCCGGCCGGTGTCTCCATCAAACCGCGTTTTCCATCAGTTCTTTGAGCGTGATGCGATAGTGAAACAGCAGCCGGCGAATCTGGCGCCCGGTCAACTTCCGCAGATCCTTTCTTGCCCGCCGCTTCTGAATCATGCGTGGGATCAGCGGCAAAGCTTTCAGGTTTCCACGTATTACGGCGGTTGCGGCTCGCATCTTCCCCATCGCGCCAGGAAATTTTCCCACCTCTCCTTTTCCGCGGATCGCCGCCCACACACCTGCTCCAATTCTAGCCAGGGAATACGGCAGGTTCAGCCACAGCAAGCTCAACGGAAAATGTCTGACGGCGAGCAGCACGCGATTCCTTTCAATCAGCTCCAGTCTACGGCTTGAAAGCACGCCTAGCGTAGCTCCACGATGATGCCGCACCACGGCTCCCGGTACATATAAACAACCCCAGCCGGCAATTCTGGCGCGCAGGCCAAGTTCGGCGTCATCTCCGTAGGCGAACAAATCCTCATCGAATCCGCCAATCTGGTTCAGCATCTCCCGGCGATACATGGCGGCGCATCCATCCGGCCAGAGAACTTCTTCCAGTTTATCGAACTGTCCGTGGTCGATTTGGCCGGAGCCACGGCCCCGATTCTGGCCGTCGGGGTAGATCAGATGCCCTACTTTGTCGATCCGGCGCGGATCTTCGTACACCAGGATTTTTGAGGCAGCCATTCCTATATCGCCGCGGCTGGAAAGCGTAGTCCAGAGTTGTACCAGCCAGCCGGTATTCACCTCGGCATCATTGTTCAATAAAGCGATATATTCGCCTGACGCCACTTGGATTCCCTGGTTATTGGCCGCGCAAAAGCCACGATTCTGTTTATTCCGGATCAATTGCAGTGAAAAGTTGGAGTGCCGCCCGAACTCGTGTTCCACCATATTTGCCGAGCCGTCGGACGATCCGTTATCCACCACAATCACTTCGAACAAAACTCCGCGCTGTGCTCCGAGCGAGGTGAGACACGCCCGTAACAGAGCCATCCGATTGAAGTTAACTACGATTACCGAAATCGGGAGAGTAATATTCTCTTGCCGCAACTGTAGTATTATATCGTTCAGAACATACAAGGCCGGTTCCTATGCACTCTGTTGGCGAAAAACTCCGTAATGAGCGCCAGAAGCAAAACAGATCTCTGTCCGCCATTGCAGGCGAGACTTGCATTAGCTCCCGCTATCTTCAAGCAATTGAAGCAGACGATCTCTCTCCTTTGCCGGGCGTGTTCTTTTATAAAAGTTTCGTCAAGCAATATACAGGTGCTCTGGGAATGGATTACCGGACCATCGAGAGTGACGTGGAACGGATGGCTCCGGCTGAGCAGATAGATCCGCTTCCAGCGCTGAGTGCGTCCTATCAAATTGCGAAAACCGAAGGCCGAATCACACTGTTTCCGCGAAACCGGGCTGCCTGGTCCGGAGCGCTTCTTCTAATTACACTTGCCGGTAGTGGGGGCGTCTATCGCTGGTGGCAAAAAGGTCAGAGTGGACATGGCGATGTTCCAACCGCGGCGGCAGCGGCTCCGGTTACGGTGCTGTCCGCGGTCATTACCACAACACCATCCGAACAGATTCCGGCAGCCGCCTCCACTACTCAATCGCCAAGGAATGGGCCTGCGAAGCTCTCGGTGGATCTCTCGGCCAAAGAGAAGACCTGGATCTCGCTTACCTCGGACGGCAAGACCGTGTTTCGGGGCGTTCTCGATCCCAGTCAAACCAAGAACATAGAGGGCTTGGAAAACGCCAGATTGCTCACTGGCAACGCGGCGGGTTTGGATGTACGCTGGAACGGCAAGCCAATTGGTCCTCTGGGGCCGCATGGGCAGGTACGTTTGGTCGTTTTCACTCCGGAAAATTTCCAGATCCTTTCCCCGCGCAAAATGTAATTCGCCACCCGAAGAAACAGCTCCATTCGGTCATTGCAGTCACGCGAATGTACGGGCGATGTTTAGCCGCTGGGTGCTGACCAGTTTCCCAGAATCCACACGCAGTGGACTGAGACTTTGAACGAGAGAGCAGCAGCCCGTCGTACTTATCACTTCCCCCGAAGGGCCGGTTCCAGGATCCGAAGATGCTGGACCGCATTCTCGACGACTTGGTCCTTGCGGCGTGGTTGGGGAGGAGACCAACAAACTGGCCGGCCACATCGCCGCCATCTCACGGTGCCTCGAATCGCCGCTCGCTATTGTAGTGCAGTCGAGCTCGGCCGCCGGAAAAAGCTCGCTCCTGGATGCCGTGCTCGCCTTCGTGCCGGAAGAAGAGCGTGTGCAGTACTCGGCTATGACGGGGCAATCGCTCTTCTACGTGGACGAGATGGACCTGAAACACAAAGTGCCGGCCATCGTGGAGGAAGAGGGCGCGAGCCGCGCCTCCTACCCGCTGAAGATTCTGAAAGTGCACCGCAACGCGCAGCGTTTTTTTAAACCGCTCTTCGTAGCCAATCCCTACGCCCGCAACTGACCTTTCGCGATAGCCAGACGCGCACGAGGCGCGATCACATCAGTATCTGATTCTCATCCGCAGCATCGCGCTACTGGCCAACGCCGGTGCCAGGCGAAGACGGTGACGCATGTTGATAGTCCTCAAGGCTGTCATGCTGCTCATGTTTGCCTATATCGGAAGGCTTGGGACGGCAGTTTCTACGGTTTCCTTGGCGCTGATTTGGACTCCCCTGATCTTGTACTTGCTCAAACTTCGCCATTACCGAGATCTTGAGCGATCCTAACCTGCCTTACAACCTTCGTCGTCAGACGGCCTTTGGCCAGCAGCACTTCCAGTTCTGCCCCGGTGGGCACTGCCTGGGCATCCTTGACCACGTAGCCGTGCTCGTCGCGCACGATTGCGTAACCGCGTTCCAGGATCTTGACTGGGCTCAATTGGACAAGTTGACAGGTCAAGGGATCGAACCGGCGGCGGCTCCGGCTCAGGCGCAATTGGATGCCTTGCGTCAGGGCTGTTCTTGCGGTTTCCAGGCGGTTACGTACGTCGGCAAAGCGTAAGCGGAGGTCCATGTGGCGGAGCCGTTGATCGAGTTCGTGCCAGGCACTGCGGCGATGGCGCAGTTTGTTTCGCATCAGATCGCGGCCGCTGTAATCGAGTTCGTCGATCCTCTGCATGGACCGCCCGATGCTGCGGTGCAGCAGCGTGGCCGCGCGGTCGACGCCCTGCCGATGGAACTGCCTTGCCGCTACACCCAGACGATAGCGCATGGCCTGTTCCAACTTGCGGCTGCACCCGATGATCTGCTCTAGCAACTGCTCACGCGTGCAGATCACCAGTTCGGCGGCGGCCGAAGGGGTAGGCGCTCGCAGGTCGGCCACAAAATCGGCGATGGTGAAATCCGTCTCATGCCCGATGGCTGAAATGACCGGCACGGAAGAGGTAACGATCGCTCTGGCGACCCGTTCCTCATTGAAAGCCCAGAGATCTTCCAGCGATCCGCCTCCGCGGGCCAGAATGACCACCTCCGCCCAGCCGGATTCCGAGAAGTAACGAATGCCCCGGCAGACCGCCTCAATGGAGCCTTCGCCTTGCACCTGCGCCGGGTAGAGCCTGATATGTAAACCAGGGAATCGCCGGGCCAGGATTTGCAACATGTCTTGAATGACGGACCCGCTTTGCGATGTCACCAAACCGATGCGTTGGGGGAGCTTGGGCAAGGGCCGCTTTCGAGCCGCATCGAACAAGCCCTCGGCATTCAACTTACGCTTGAGTTGTTCAAAGGCAAACTGTAGAGCACCATAGCCTTGTGGCTCCAGCATCTCCACCATTAGCTGATATTCGCCGCGCGCTTCATAGACGTCTATGCGGCCCCTGGCCAAGACCGCTACGCCGTCCTGCGGCTTGAATTTGAGGAATCGGGCGGTCATGCGGAAACAGACGCAACGGAGCTGTGCATCCTGATCCTTGAGCGTGAAGTAGTAGTGTCCACTGGCGGCCAGCTTCATGCCGGAGATTTCGCCTGTCACCCAGACGTCACTGAATTCCGAATCCAGCAGTTCGCGGATGCGGGCGTTCAACTCACCTACCGTCAACAGCTTGCGTTCGGGTTCCAGATGCAGTAGGAACTGTTCCATTCCGATGACATCCTACCAGACCGCGCAAAGGCCGAGTTGTTATCAAAATAATTTCTGGACCGCCCAAAGAAATTCGATGGCGGAAAACGGCCAGTTTTGTTGACCGCGTGCGACACGGTTGGATATCCTAACGGATTACCGGCTGGTCCACTCTGACTGGTTCGTGTTTCCAATCCATGGAGGATAAATGAGTCCGAAAGAAGTACTAGAGTTCGTCAAGAAGAACGACGCTCGCCAACTGGATATGCGTTTTACGGATATTCCGGGTCTACTCCAGCACATCTCCTATCCCATCGGCATGCTGTCCGAAGGATCGATGGAGGAGGGGTTTGGAATCGACGGCTCGAGCATCCGCGGTTGGGCCGCCATCAATGAAAGCGACATGCTTCTCATTCCGGACACCACCACGGCCTACATGGATCCGTTCTCTGAGATCCCTACCATGGTGATGACCGGCGACGTCATCGACCCGATCACGCGCCAGCACTACGACCGGGACCCCCGCTGGATTGCCAAGAAGGCTGAGTTGTTCCTGCAGAACAGCGGCGTGGCCGATACGGCTTACTTCGGCGCCGAAGCCGAATTTTTCATTTTCGACAATATCCGTTTCGATCAGAATCAGCACTCCGGCTTCTACTTCATCGACGCCGAAGAGGGACGTTGGAACACGGGCCGCGAGAAGGACAACCTGGGTTACCGTCCGCGCTACAAGGAAGGTTACTTCCCGGTTCCGCCGACGGATCACTACCAGGATCTGCGCGGCGAGATGGTGCAGACCATGATCAAGTGCGGCCTGAACATTGAGTGCCATCATCATGAAGTGGCCACGGGCGGCCAGTGCGAAATCGATCAGCGGTTTGACACGCTGGTGAAATCCGCCGACAACATGATGCTGTTCAAGTACATTGTCCGCAATGTGGCTCATCAGTATGGCAAGACTGTGACTTTCATGCCGAAGCCTCTGTTTGGCGACAACGGCTCCGGAATGCATACGCACCAGAGTCTGTGGAAGGGAGGCGCGCCTCTATTTTCGGGCGAAAACTATGCCGGCCTCAGCCAGATGGCTCTTTGGTACATCGGCGGTCTGCTGAAGCATGCCCGCGCGCTTTCCGCGATCATCGCACCGACCACGAACAGCTATAAGCGTCTAGTGCCGGGCTACGAAGCGCCGGTCAACCTGGCGTACTCAAGCCGCAATCGCTCGGCTGCCATCCGCATCCCGATGTACTCGGCGAATCCGAAATCGAAGCGCGTCGAGTTCCGTCCGCCAGATCCGGCAGCCAATCCTTACATGGCCTTCGCCGCGATGATGATGGCCGGCCTTGACGGCGTGCAGAACAAGATTGATCCGGGCCAGCCGCTGGACAAGGACATCTACGATCTTCATCCGGAAGAACTGAAGAAGGTTCCTTCCATGCCGGCGTCGCTCGAAGAGGCGCTGGAATCGCTCGAAGACGATCATGCGTTCCTGCTGAAGGGCGACGTGTTCTCAGAAGAGCTGATTGAGACCTACATTTCGTACAAGAAGAAATCGGAGGCGGATGCGGTTCGTTTGCGCCCGCACCCGTATGAATTCGCTCTCTATTACGACATCTAAGCTGGATAAGGGGAGCCGCTGCACCGTTGTACAGATTAATACTTCGCGCGGCGGTCTTCCCAAACTCCCGATTTCTCAACTGGAAGCTGCCGTAACGCGCCTTGGCATTGAAGGCGACGCGGTAGCACATCCGCGATTTCACGGTGGACCGCAGAAGGCTCTGCTGCTGATCACTGAGGAAGGGATTGAGGAGTTGAAGCGGAAAGGCTACCCGGTTTACCCCGGTGCGCTGGGTGAGAATATCACGACGCGCGGGCTGGACCGCAAACAGATGCGCGTCGGCCAGCGGTACCGGATCGGGCAAGTTATTGTTGAGTTGACCAAGGTTCGGGTGCCGTGTGACACGCTGAATGTTTATGGGCCGGAGATCAAAGCGGAGATTTACGACAGGTTGGTGAAGGCAGGGAATCCGGATACACCGGCGTGGGGCTTGAGCGGGTTTTATGCTTCTGTATATCAGGGCGGTATTCTGCGCCAGTACGATATCATCACGTTGCTAGATCAAGCAGTCTAATGCCCGGTTGCGATTCACCAAATAGTACGAACCGGATATTCGCGGATACGGTCATCGCAGGTTACGAGTTGTCTTCTACGCGGGCCTGTGCAATCCACATGCGGTCGAACGGATCTTTACGGATTTCCGGGAAGGCGAAGCAACTCAGCCACGTGTTTTTCGCGAATGGAGATGTTTCGAGATCAATGAAGGCGTTACCCGGCGCCTCCCGCCATTGCGGCACGTCAGTGATAGGGAGCATGTTTTTAGCCGCTTTGATTGCGATCTCCCAGTAAGAAACTACGCTGACGGCAACTCTTTAGCGTCCATTCAGGAAATCGTCAATGTGCCCTGATGTTTTGCCTTTTTAACCTTCTTCGGGTAAGGTCTGCCCATGACACAGACGACCATAGACAACACACTGCTTTTGGAAGTCCTGAAAAAGATTCAGGCTGACTCTCCGCGAGCAGATACACAATTTGCAAGGCGATCTTTTGCGCCTCGACAAAAATGTGATGCACCGGCTGGACCGCATCGAACGCCGCCTTGAGCTTGCGGACGCCGAATAGCGCTACGTTCCCAAATGGGTCCTTTGCGTCCCTTTTATGCCGCGCAGCCTCCCGCTATCGTTTTCGCTATGCCGATCACTAAAAACACGACCGAGCACGGCGACTATTGGCGTTACGATCACGCTCCCGACGAGCCGCTGGAAACGCTCACTATGGCAATTCAGGTTGCCGGGACTGTCGCAGCCGATGAAGCCCGCAAGACGGCAAAACCTATTTTGTCGCTTCAACGCCCGCGCCGTTCCCTGCCGTCTATGTACTCGCTTGCGATTATCCCGAACTCTCGAAGATGCCGATTAGCGTCATGTTTAAACTGACGCCGGAAGGTGAATGCATCCGCCGCAAGAAACCGCCCCGGCACTGGCCGTCCCCGGCCAGTGTTCCAAAAGTCGTTTGTGCGACGAACCCCGGCCCTCCCGTATTTCGTTCGATTCCCTGGGGCTACATGCCGAAGTAATTCAATACATTCCCCAATGAAAGCAAGACGATCGCCAGACCCAGAAGAACCATAGCCACAGGGAAAGACCAAGGCCGCTTCCAGCGGCCGCTTCGTTTTAGCCAAATGAACCTGCCGCCGAGCACCAGGCCGAACACGATTGCAAAGAGGGAACCGAGCTGAAGGGTCGT
Organism: Bryobacterales bacterium; assembly: GCA_038200305.1. Lineage (GTDB taxonomy): Bacteria > Acidobacteriota > Terriglobia > Bryobacterales > Bryobacteraceae > JANXXV01. The sequence continues at coordinate 4,224 of JBBPYD010000130.1, read as the reverse complement.
GGACATAAGGCTCTGGAAAATTATACACCCCAAAAAGATGACCCGCCCTCAATGTGTCCGAAACGGCGAACGAATCTCCTCAACCAGTCAGTCTATTCATCACGTCGATACCCACCGGTCCGCGCGGAGTTTGCGCATACTCCCTCAGGTTGGGTTTCGCGGAACACTGCGACCTCACCGCCGCAATCAAAACACGCGCCCGATACTGTTTTCTTCGTTCCCATTCTTCAACTGTGAACCCGCGCCCACGTATCGAAAACGGTCCTTTTCGCCCCACTCTCGTTGAATAGAAGTGCCCGCAAGAGTGAAGCTCCGCCGCATAAATTTCCCAGAAGTCCGGCTCTGTAAAGAAGGCTACAACTTGTGCTGCAGCGACGAAAGGTTCGCCCATCGTCATCCGTTGCTGGTCCGCTATCTGCCCCGGATTTATTGTTTGGTGAAATGACTTTTTGGATTATCTTGCGTCCAACGCGGGCAGGCGTTTACTTATGGAAAGTGGTGAATTGAACACGTTTCTTATTGTATAATTGTCGGTTCGAGATGCGCCCGCAAATACCGGTTTATCGGTCCGAGGTACAAATGACACCAACGCTTTGTGGATTATGCACGACGTTTGAAGTTTTCATCAAACGGTCAGCCCCCCCTGCTAATTTTCGTGTTGAGCTTTGGGTGCGCGAGTCTAGCGTATGCTGAGTCCTGGGTCCGATTCGACCTGGACGGCTATGCGTTCCACACTCCAGCATCCTGGCAAGCCGTCAAGAAAGGCCCTGATTCAGCGGTTGTCATGTCAACGAACCCTGACACCGTCGCAATCTTCTTTAAGACCGAGCCCAATGTTTATGGGGGACGCTTGCCGGACATATATCAAACGTGGGACATCTTCCGAAATCTTGCCAAAGTAGCGCAGTGCAGCTTCGCGGGCGATCCCGATACCGACGGAGCCGGAATGGCAGGACGAACGGCGATTGGCGCCTACGCGCCCTGCTCTAATTCCGCCGATGATTTCAGGGTGAAGGTGACCGATATTCCCGACACCAACAAATTACTGATCGTGTTCCTGAAGTACGCCCGTAATAGTGCTTTCGACAGCGAAGCTTACCGTTATGGTGTTCTCGACTCAATCATCTTTCCTCAGACCACCCGCCATGAGCCTTCGCTGGGCGAACATCTTGCAGGCGGCGGTTTGGGCAGCAGCGGAGGCAAAACCTCCGCCTACATGAGTCGCGCGACGATCATCTTGCTTCCCCAACATCGTTATCGGTGGGGAGCCTCAGAAGCAACAGGCAAAGGAATAAACGGCCGGGTCAATTCGACCGAACAGGGTCGCTACACGGTAGATGGGAGCGAGATCGTCCTGTTCTCGGACTCCGCCCCGCAGTGGCCGAAGCACGATGAGCAACACCAACTCCCGCGCAGGATAAGACTCCAATAGATAAAGCCGCGCGGCGGCGGCGGCGCCCCGCCCCGTTGTAGGCGTCCCACAAAGGGTAAGTTTTGCGACACGATCACGGATCATGCGCGGGCTACTTGTGCTGTACGCGCTTGCGATGTTCTATCCAGCGGGTGAGAGCCTCGCTAAAATTCACCAAGATGTCGAAAATGTTATCAGGAGCGGAAGCAGCGCGGTTTGGGCGACTCATCCCCATTGTCGCGGCGTCATAAAGTCGATGAAGCTTTTTTTCGGCATCTCCCACCGCTTCTGCAAATTGCTTCGATCCAGCACGAAGCTGCGGAACCCACTGAGCAGCTGGGGACATCCCCCCTCTCGACGGAACAGCAGAAGGCAACGCCCGAGACAGTGAATCAATGTTGGATTGAGCGCTCCGAAAATCGTTTCTCGCGGCTCCCAGCTTCTGCAACAGTTTGTCGGCTTCTTGCAATAGAAGGCGGCTGTCAAGATCGTTGGAGGTAACGTTAAGAGTTCCCGCATGAGTTGCGAATGTCCGTACGTCGTCTCGCAATCGGTTCATTTTTTCGAGAGTCTGTCTCGCCTGAAGAGCGGCTAAGGTAGCGTCCATTCGGAAACCATATCATTTTTCGACGGCGCGCGGAGCTCGAACCGGTGAGCACCGCCGTCTCAAAACGGGTAAGTTTTGCATCATTGCCCGCAGGCCCGTAAACATTGGCCCTTGAACGTTGCAAATCTCAATTGCAAAACTAAGGCAATCCAACCGCAGGCTTCCTGTCATTGATTCCCTGCGTTTTGCGGAGCATCGGCTCTTTTAGCAACGCGATCCGGCGCGCACCGGAACAGAATTGCGCATAGTGTTCAGAAAAACATCAGCCCAGTTGGACGGACACCGTTTAGAGGTGCGCTCCTAAACACGCCGACCACGACGCGAGCCCGCAAGCAACCTATGTTGGATTCATGTATGGTTGTCTGAGGACGCAACCTATGACTGTGAATCAACTCTGTATCAACCAATTCCGTGGAGCGACTCTGGCACTCGTAGCCGCACTGCTCATTGCGGGTTCCCCAATCAGCGCGCAGGCTGCCACAATACCGTTTACGTTTGAAGTTACCTATGACGCATTTCTAGGTGGTTTCCCCAGTCCGACTACTCTGACCGTCCCCGCCACGAATAGTGGCTCCGGGTCTTTTGCACCTTTTGGCAGTGCGATTTACTCGGAAACAGGAACAGTCACCTTCGCAATATTACCTTCAGGTGGCTTTGTACCGTCCACGGTATCGCTTAATTTCACCGCCTCGTTCAACGGGGGAGCCGACACATTCACGGGGACAGACTTTCACGTGTTTGGGGTTTCTGAAACTATGACGATTCTGGGCGGCACAGGTATTGTCAGTGGGGCGACCGGCTTCGCCACACCCACCACCATGGGGATCGCGCCTTCTGGCAATCCTGCGCCTAACTTTTTTGGGACCCTTGCTACTTCTGGCAGCGGGCAAATCACCGCTCCCGGACTGAATGCAGTACCTGAACCAGCCACGATGGCGCTCCTCAGTACAGGTCTGGCGGGTCTGCTCGGAGTAGCGGCAATACGGAAAAGACATCGAAGCTGATCCGATTAAGTTCTTTAGTCTTGCCAACAGTCGCTCCCGCTGATTCAGAACTGGGCGAGGAACTGAAGGACTGAAGGTGCGTGAGTGCAACTTCCGTCCGGCTAGTCGCACGCTCCGCCGCGACGGGCCGACATCTGCCGTTTGGAACAGAATTGGAAATAGTGTTCCAGCCTGCCCATAAAAACAGTTTTATTATGAAGCGATATGAGCGGGCGGGTTTCCGAGATTTTTTCTGTGGCCGGTGCTGTGATAGTGTCTCTTGGCGGCGCGGGTACCATTCTGCTGCTCCTTTCCAGTTGGCTCGGGAAGGTCTGGGCGTCCCGGATTATGGAACGCGAGAAGGCAGAACTGAGCAAGTCCATCGAAGAAAAGAAAGCAGAGCTTACCCGGTCGATTGAAAGTGACAAAGCCGAACTGTCGAAAATACATGAGGCACACAGAAACGAGCTGCAAGAGCTGTCGAGCCAGCCGGGCCGCTGAGCGTTTCATGCGCCTCGTCCACCTGTCAGGATGCCCTGAATCGAAAACGAGACGTGTACACTCAACTTGCCACAAGTATGAGGATTCTTCTTAAGGCCGACATGGACCCGGAGCAGCAGAAGAAGGACAAGGTGACGTTTCTCGAAGCGTATGACAAAGGGTACATATGGGCATCCGAAACGGTCATCGTAGCAATCCGGGACCTTATAGAGACGCTCGAAAAAAAGGCTGCTGTTGACGCGCAGTTGAAACCTGTTTTAGGCGCGGCGATGCCGCAACTACGTACGGAATCAGAGAGGCTGGATGGTGAGGCGCGAAGATTGTATCAGCGGTGCATGCTTGAGATGCGCAAAGACTCTGGATGCTCGGACGCCGCTGCCGAATATCGCGTGATCTCATTCGGATAAGTGTGGGACGGAGCATCACCCACCTTCTCTTTCGCGGGCCGTGGAACAGAATTAGGTATTCTGTTCCAAAACCGACTGCGACTCGAATGCCGGAAGCTGCGCTGGCGGGTCTTTGTCGTTCAGGCGTCCGGTCTGTGCTCGCAAAATGGAACACTTCTCCCGAGAAGTGTTCCACATTTGGAGCAGGGCGTTTTGGGGCAGTATTCGCCTAGCAGGATGCTGAAAAAACCTTATTCTCAGCTGTCGCTTCTCTCATTTTCTGCTTGAGCTTGCTTTTGGGAGACTATGCAGAGCTTTTTGAGGCTCCTCGTTGGG
>JBBPYD010000129.1:0-20442 GCA_038200305.1 Bryobacterales bacterium | reverse complement strand
TTTTTCGATTACGACAACGACGGAAACGTCGATTTGCTGCTGGCCAATGGCCATCCCGACGATATGATTGAAAAGTATTCCGCCCAGGTGCGCTACCGCGAACCCCTGCTGCTCTTTCATCAGGAAAACGGCAAGTTGCGCAACGTCAGCGCCGAAGCCGGCCAGGCATTCACCAGGATGTACTCAGCCCGCGGACTGGCTGTAGGCGACCTCAATAACGATGGCGCACTGGATGTTCTGATCGCCAACAACGGCGCGGCGCCTGTGCTCTTGCGCAATCGTGCGGCGTCCGGCAATCACTGGATAGGATTAAAACTTCAGGGAACGCGGTGCAACCGCGATGCAATCGGAGCCAGAATCACGTGGCGCGCAGGCGGCGTCACACGGTCGCGGCTAAAGAACAGCGGTGGCAGTTATCTCTCATCGCACGATCACAGGGAAGTGCTCGGCATTGGCAAAACCCCCGCGGTGGATTGGATTGAAATCAAATGGCCGCAGCCGAGCGGCCGCGTGCAACGCATTGAGAAGCCGGCTATCGATCGCTACCTCACTGTAGTGGAAGCCACACCATAAGGTGTCACAGCCATTGCAGTTGGGTCCGCTTCTCCACTTTTCCATCGTCAAACTCAATTCCAAATCCCGGCCCTTGCGGCAAATCGAACCGCCCCCGCACCGGCCTCATCTGCCGTTTCTCAAAGTGGTAATACGACTGCATCTTCGTAACGAGGTACTCAGCCAACGGGCAAGTCCCTGGCGATTGACTGGCGATCACATGCAGGGCCGCATGAAGACTATGCCCATGCGGTATCACTTGCGCATCGAACAGCGAAGCGATGGCGCAGATCTTCACTAACTCCGTAATGCCGCCGCACCATTCCGGGTCGGCCTGAACCACGCTGACTGCACCCGCCTTCAAGTAGTTATACACCTCGTTACGGCCGTAGAAATGTTCCCCGGAAGCTACAGGCACCGAAGTGCTTCTCCGCAGTTGGGCGAACGTCTCGATCTTATCCGCCGGAAACGCCTCTTCGATCCATCGCGGCCGGTATGGTTCCACCTGCTTGGCCCAGGCGATGGCATAATCCAGACTCCACCCCTGAAAGGCGTCGAACATCAGTTCCACCTCATCGCCCAACGCCTGCCGAAGCGTTTTCACCAACTCGACGTTTTTCTTCAAACCAGCCGGCCCATCCCCCGGACCGTAGGCAAGAAACCATTTCTCGTACCGGAACCCGGCATCGCGAAACTCCACCGACCGTGCGCGAACTTTATCGGGTTCGAGCGAATATCCCAGACAGCTCGCATACGCCTCAACGCTTGGCCGCGTGGGACCGCCTAGTAACCGGTAAACCGGCGTGTTGAAATACCGCCCTCGCAGATCCCAGATCGCATTATCCACCGCACTGATCGCCATCAGAAACAAACCGCGCCGCGAATGCCGGTTTGAACGGTACATCTGGTCCCACAGCGCCTCACCGGCCAACGGATCTTTCCCGATCAAAAAACCCTTGAGCTGCTGATCCACAATAATCGCGGCTTCTTTGTCGATTGGCCCATACAGCCCATCCACGCCGCCCTCGGTCCGAATCTTCAAATAGAGCGCCGAAACACCCGCCGTCGTTTTCTTCGGATCCGCGGCATCCGCGTAAGGCTTCGGGCGCAGCTCCTCATAGATGTGAAGCGGATTCACTTGAAACTGTTTGTCCACGCCGGAAAGGGTTTCCCTGTGTCCATCGAGCTTCCAAATTTCCAGTCCCGTGATCTTCAACTTGCCGGGGTGCATGGCGCCCTGGAATGCCGGCAGCTTCATAGAAGCCAGTCCCGCCGCCGCAGCCGCGCCCAAAAAGGTTCGTCTTTTCATAAAAGGTCAATTTATCAGAGATTACTCTCATGAAAGCGAACTTCCCAGCGATATGTATTTCGTGGGACAGTTCACAGACAATGCGGCAAGTATCTTCGAAGCGGCCGAGTCTGCCATGCGCACTGGCCACGAACTCTCGAACATGACCATCGTCATCGAGCAGGAGGGCGGCATTCGGCTGATTGCAGAGTCCGATTGGCCACTAGACACCCTTCAGGCTCATCACGGTGCCCAGATGGTCTACCGAGTGTGCCGGCAGGATCATTCCCTTCGTCTGGAGGGGCGGGCAGGTACTCGAACTTGCTTGTTTGAATCCGCAAAGCTCAATGGAGCCGCCCGAACCCTGCTGGCAAGCCCTTCAAATTATCAGGTAATCGATTTCGCCCGGCAAAATCCCGCTTAACATCGGGAACGGATAACGACGCGCTTGATGCCGCAAATTCAGTTCCCTACGTTCTGCTGGATAGTTTCCCAGACTTGTTTTAGATCCGCTTCCGTTGTTTTGATGTTGCCGATGGCCAGGCGCAGGACGTATTTTCCGTTTAGGACGGTGTGCGACAAAAAGGCTACGCCGCTTGCGTTAATGCGATCCAGCAGCGCGCGGTTCTGTTCATCAGTGCCTTTGTAACGGAAGCAGATGAGTGAGAGCGGGACCGGAGCGGAGAGCTCAAACCGTTCATCCTTGCGGATTTCTTCGGCTAGCCGTTGTGCCCATGCTACATGGCTGCGGATAATGCCGGCGATTCGCTCGCGTCCGAAATAGCGCATCACAAACCAGAGCTTCAGGGCACGGAAGCGGCGGCCGAGGGGCACGCCGTAATCCATATAATTGAGAGCGTACGGGTCTTCGGCCGTGCGCAGGTATTCGGGAATCAGCGAGAATGCGCGGCGCAGAATATCGGGGCGGCGCGTATAAAAGACGCTGAGGTCAATGGGCGTGAAGAGCCACTTGTGCGGGTTCACAACCATGGAGTGCGCCCGCGATGCGCCATCCAGGATGTGGCGAAGCTCGGGGACTACGGCGGCCGATCCGCCATAGGAGGCATCGACGTGCAGCCATGTGCCGTGGCGCTCGGAGATGCCGGCGATCTGAGGTATTGGGTCGATGCTGGAGGTGGATGTAGTGCCGGCTGTAGGCACGATGCAGCAAGGCTTTTTTCCGGCGGCGATGTCCTGTTCAATCGCCTCCTCCAGCGCGGCTGGGATCATACGGAACTGGCCATCCACCGCAATCTTGCGCACGTTGTCCCGGCCGATGCCGATAGCGATAGCGCCCTTCTCCACCGATGAATGCGCCTGCTGCGACGTGTAGACGGTGAGGTGTGGAAGGCTACCCCTGGTGCGCGCTTCGGCGTCAATGAATTCGCGCGCGGCGGCGATGGCGTGCATGGTGGAGATGGAAGCGGTGTCGTAAATAATGCCGAAGAATTCTTCGGGCATGTTCAGCCATTCGCGCAACCAATTGAGGGTCACCTGTTCCAGTTCGGTGGCGGCCGGGCACGATTTCCAGATCATTCCGTTGACGTTGAGCGCGGCGGTGAGCATCTCGGCCAGGATGCCAGGGCCAGAAGCGGAAACCGAGAAGAATGCGTGGAAGCGCGGGTGGTTCCAGTGAGTGATGCCGGGGACGACGATGCTACGGAAGCCGGCGAGAATGTCATCAATGGATTCGCCGGATTCGGGAGCGGAGCGCGGCAACAGCGCCGTAATTTCGCCTGGCTGGACGCTGGAAGCGACCGGGTAATCACGAATTCCGCCCAGGTAATCCGCGATCCAATCGACCACTTCGTGTCCGGCGCGGCGGAACTCGTCCGCAGACATGTCACTCATCGTTATTTCAAGGTATCGTAACGGCTCCGGTCTCTTTCATTTTCGCGATGGCTGCCGGGGGGAGCTTCCAGCCGCGATCGAAGACTCCTTCCGCCACTACGTTGTCAAGGCCGCCCTTAAAGAGAATGAAGTCGCCGAAGCTTTGCAGCGTGCGGTAAGCGGTGGGAATGAAGGAGAGGCCGGGGCGCGTGGTTTGATCGGCGCGGGTCCACCAAGGGAGGCCGGAGCCGATCACGGCATAATGCTGGCCGCCCAGGGGTGTTACAAACACGAGACCGTAATCGGCTGCGCCAGGGTTCAGATGGATGGGCAGGGCCGGATTGAGCTTCGCGATGACGGAATTGATTTCTTTGTTTCCGAACAGGATCAGATTGGCCGATTTCATGTCGGCGTCCTTCACCTCGGCATCGGAAACGACACGATTGCTGAGCAGCAGGCGGGCGCGGGGGGTGGACCACTCGGCGGCGGATGTGGCCTGGTCGCGGCGGCGGAGCAGCTCCTCGGGAGTGGGTGTGCCGCCGGTGCCGTAGACGTAAATTTGACGGGACGCAATAGCCTCACCGATGGGGCCTTCCTGACCTTCGTGCTTCTGCGTGTTTGATGGGATGGATCGCAAGATGGTCCAACCTTTCGCTTGCTTCGTGAGCGAAACCGAATTCTGAGGCTTCGCTTTCAGAGTGGTTCCGTCAACGGTGATGCCGATGAGTTGCTTTCCGTTGAACATGGGATGGCCTTTCAGATTGAGTGTGAACGCGTCCAGGTCTTTGGTCTCAATCCGCAGCTTGTTCTTGCCTGTAAACTTCACGTCAATGGTGGCGAGCGTGCCGGTGGTTAGCTCATCGAATTTCACCCAGTATGCGGCGCTGTGCTTGTAATCGCGGGTGGCGAAACGGACGCGCTCGGGAAAGGGGTTGCGTCGAAACTGATCGAACCAGGAAAAGATGGCGGCGTCTTTGTAGGCGTAATCCCAGGAGTTGTGGCGGACCCCTGGGAATTCGACGTACTCCGCTTTCGTGCCGGAATCGAGGAATTCTGTATACCAGCGGCGCGTCTGTGCGGCTTTCACGAGGGGGTCGATCTCGCCCTGAAATAGTTTGACGGGAATATTCAGCGCATTGCCGATCAATTCTTCGGCGCCGGTGGGAGGGGCGGGGCAGACGGGCACGATGGCGGCCCAAAGATCCGGACGGGTGAGGCCGAGCCAGAGCGTTCCACCTCCACCCATGGACAGGCCGGTGAGGTAGATACGATCCTCGTCAATGGGAAAACGGCGTTTGACGTCGGCCAGGACATCGTACACGTCCTTTTCCGGGATGTCCTGATAGCCCATGGTGCCGCGTGCGAGGGGGGAGGCGACGATGTAGTCGACATCTCGAAATGGCGGAAAGTAACGGGTGGCTTCGCTATCGCTCTCGCCTGGAGCGTTGCCCTTTCCGAAGACGCGCCGCAGAGCGAGACGATGGTTGGAACCCGCGCCGTGCAGCATGATGACTAGCGAATATTTCTTTGCGGCGTCGAAATTTCTGGGGATGTAAAGGCCGTACGGCTGGTCGGTGTCGTCAACGCCGGAGAGGAAGGTGACCACCTGCGGACCGGGCTCATAGAGTTGCGCGGAAGCAATTCCGGTTAGAGCTAGTAAGAGCAGGGCGCGCATGAAAACACTATAGCCGGTTGCGAAACCGCTTCTAGGGGCACTGTGGAGTCAGTTATACGATTCGTTCCTAGTGGCCTGCAAAGGCGCGAACCAATCTTCGATTTTAAGGTCGAGGACCCGCCCAAATTCCCTGGAATTGTGCGTGACGAGCACCCGGTTATTAGCGAGTGCGATTCCGGCAATCAAGACATCATGCGGCCCGATACGCTGGCCACTCGTTTCCAGGCGCGCGCGAACAGCGGCCGACAACTCGGCCGCTGCACCCGTTAACGGCAAAACATCAAAAACACCGCAGAGCGCAAATACCCTCGCGGCCAGCCGTTCTACCACGGAGCGATTCCGTCCACGCAAACTTCAATCGCGGTATCGGCGTCTAGCAAGTACCGGCTCACAGAGCCGGTTGCTTCGAACTCTATCCTCGAACAATCTATCCAGAACGGTTGGCCTCCTACGCTGTTCACGGACGTGATCGGCCACATTGATGAGGATTTCGAGAGGCCGACCCAGCTCCCCTATGAAGTCCGTCCGGCTCTACATTCACCAAATGCTGCACCCAGAAGACCATTGCCTACACCTGTCCAGACCGCGCGATCATCGACGCGTTGCCTCCAGACCGGGCCGCCTTTAGTGAAGCCGCCTGCCGAATCGCTTACGCGCGCGGTTCAGAAACGCTTACTGCGCCGCGCGCATAGGAACCGGTATCGACATGAATTTTCGCAAGTGAGCGTTAGTCCGGCGCGCACTCTTTTTGCACTTGTGGCAGCCAGGCTTGGAACCATGCGCGAAACTCTTCCCGCTTAATTTTCTGTCCGGCGCTGAGGGGGGCGGCATGCACGCCGCATTGGATGCCGCGGAGCGCGGCGGCTTCCTTGACACCGACAGGGACAGGGAAGAATGCCAGCCATGCGATGAATTCCATCAACCGGGCGTTCAGCGTGGCAATGCGGCCGGCGTCATTTGAGATGACCGCCTGGTTGAGAGCCACCAGCAACTCCGGGAGGGCCGACGCCACGCCGGAGATGCCGCCGGGAATTCCTTCCGCGCGGGCTTTTGCAAATAGACAATCGTCACCGATCAAGAGCGCGAATGGGTTTTCATCGCAGGCACGTTTGAGCGCGGAGAAGGTTGCCCAGTCCCCGCTGGAATCCTTGATCCCGGCGAAGGCTCCGCTGGACAGCAGTCCGGTGGCGGTCTCCGGAGAAATGCCGTTATTGAAAACAGGGATGTGATAGAGCAGCGTTGGAATGCACGTACCGATGGCGGCGGCGTATCCACGATAGAACGCAAGAATCTCTTCCTGGCGGTAGCGGAAGTAGTACGGAGGCATGAGGAGCAGTCCAGTCACGCCGGCGACTGAGGCAGCTTCGGCAAGTTCGATCGCGCCATCGAGCGTGGCGTGAGACACATTGACCCAGACGGGCACGCGGCTGCGCTTGACGGCGAGGTGGATCAGGCGATTTCGTTCTTCAATGCTGAAATTGACGAATTCGCCAGTGGAACCCATGAGCACAATGCCATCAATTTTGTGCGACGTGAGGAAATCAAACAATTCCCAGGTAGCGCCAAGATCGATTTCCTGCGAGCCCTTGCGGCGGGGCGTGACGGCTGCGGCGTAGACCCCTTCAATAGGAGTCATTGGACTCCCCGATAAATGCAGCAACCCATCAATTCCAACGTTCTGTTATACAATGACACTCCGAGGTTCACCAAATGGACAACAATCTGATTACTATATCCCGAAGGTCGTTTATGCAGAAATCTTCTACGGCCACCGCGGCTGGAGCGGCTGCGTTCACCATCATCAAACCGGAACTGGTGCGGGGCGCGGGTAAGGAAATGTTGAAGGCCGGCCTGGTGGGCTGCGGCGGGCGCGGCACGCAGGCTGTTGTGGACATGATGACCGGGACGGAGAACATTCAACTGGTGTCCATGGGCGATGTTTTCGAAGATCATCTGGAAGGGGCACTGGCGAAGCTGCGCGGCAATGAGAAGATTGCAGACCGGATCAAGGTGGAACCGGACCACCGGTTCATGGGCTTTGAAGCGTACAAGAAAGTACTTGCGAGCGACATCGACATTGTGATGCTGGCGACGCCGCCGGGTTACCGTCCGATGCATTTCGAAGCGGCGGTGGAAGCGAAAAAGCACGTGTTTTGCGAGAAGCCGTTCGGGACCGATCCGGTGAATGTCCGGCGGTTTATGGCTGCGGCCAAGAAATCGGAAGAGTTGAAACTGACGGTGATGTCCGGCGCGCAACGGCGGAACCAGAGGGACTACGTGGAGACGATCGAGAAGTTGCAGAATGGCGCGATTGGCGACATTGTGGGCGCGTATGTGTATTGGGTGGGGACGCCGGTGATCCAGCAGAAGGCCGGGCGCGATCCGAAATGGGGCGACATGACGTGGGAGCATCGCAACTGGTACTCGTTCGTATGGATTTGCGGCGATCAGATTGTGGAACAGCACCTGCACAATATCGATGTCATCAACTGGCTGATGGGGACGCATCCGGTGAAAGTTGTGGCGACGGGCGGCGCGGTGTGGCGGCCAAGGGAAGAGTTGTACGGGAATATTTACGACCACATCAGTTCGGATTTCACGTATGCGAACGGGATGCAGATGTCGAGCTACTGCCGGCAGTTTGAGAAGGCGAAGAATCCGAAGATTGCGACGAACATCAGCGAGCGAGTGGTGGGGACGAAGGGCAGCAGCAATTGCAAGAACATGGGGACGCCGGACATCAATCCGTATGTGCGAGAGCACACGGCGATGGCACGGAGCATCCGGGGCGACGGGCCGTATATCAACCACGGGATGGCAGTGGCGGAGAGTACGATGACGTGCATCATGGCGCGGGAGTCGGCTTATTCGGGCCAGGAGATTACGTGGGAGGATATTATGGCGTCTCAGCTTGACCTGATGCCGAAGAGCTTCGATTACGACCAGAAGATGGAAGTGAGACCGCTGCCGGTTCCGGGGGAATACAAGTTTATTTAGCGAAGCGCCTGTCGATTTGTGATGCGATTCCAAGGAACAGGGTCGCGTGGAAAGGTGTTATCTGGTCTTTACACGATTCCTGTTCAGAACAACTGGCTGCTTCACGTCTGACAACTTTCGCGGCTCAAAAGGGCGGATGGCGTCCGCCAACTCCCGCCGTAATGTTATTTCGCCAATCGCGCCGGCAGAATAATTAACCAAGACCCCATCTTGTAAAACAAGTGCTACAAGGCCGTCCGGCAGATAAGCCGGATGGATTATTGGCGCAAGCGAAAAGCCAGATCCGAAACGCGTCTGGCAAGATGGAAAGCTATACCGTATTAAAAGCAAGTCTATTTCGTGTCCTGTGTAATCACGAAAGCCCACACGACCTTTTAGCTATTCGCCACCGGGGTTATCCGGCGCGGTTTCCCAGGCTTTGAGGAAATCGATGTGCTGTTCGCATGCGTGCAGAGCGGCAAAACGGGCTACCTGGTGGCCCACATTCATCAGGCGATCGCGAAGGCGATCGTCCGTGAGAGTGCCGGCCGCACGAAATACTTTCCATACCTCTGCGATGGCGGCTTGCTCTGGAATTACCCAGGCGTGCAGAGCGCGGCCGATGTTCCGGCCAGGACAGCAGGATTTATTTTCTGGAAGCCGATCGCTCGACGATGCTCACCCAGCCCAGAGCTGGCAGCCAACGTTTCCGCGACAAGATCGAGCGATACCGCTTTTTCATTGAACGCGGCCGGCCGTTTGAGAAATACCGCGTTCAGACGGCTCGGATCGTAACGCTCACACTTACCAAAGAGCGGCGGGATAATCTGTGTACCGATAAAGAGAAGTTTCTCGCCGAGAACAATCTTAATAAGCTCGCAAAAGTTTTCTGTTTGGCACAATTAAAGACATCTCGCTTGCACCACCGCCGACCATATTAGAGCCCCTGTTCAGGCGGCCAGGCAGCAGCAAAGGTTTTCCTCTGTTCCCAACCCTTGCGGAAACTGCTGAGAGTGTTTAAATGAGCTTCGGAAGAGCTATTTCGGCTTCTCGTATTTCACCTTCTCTCCTGCAGAACAGGAATCCAAGAGTGGAACGTCTTTCACACATGAGACCTTCCGCTTTGTGAGGGGTTGACCCGCGCCGAAAGTGAGTTTCCGGCGTAAGGGGCCATTGGATACGCATACTCACTATGCAGATCCCTTATGGCTCAGACGGAGGCGGAGAGCTCTTCCCTTGGCCGGAAACTTTCGAATGTTTTCCAGGAGACCGCCCTCAAGATCTTTCTCCTGAGCTTCGGTGGAAAGGGTAAAGCCTACCATCTCGAAGCATTTCGTCAATCGATTGTAGAACGCTGGCTACATGCTTCACTCCGCTCAAGGCAAAAACACTCGACCGCGTGGGTCGAGTGGACGTCGCCGAGTTTAGGCGAGCGCCAGGTGTTTTTTAAAGCCCGGAACTGGCAGGAATTCCTTGCCTCCCAAGACAGCTGTGTTCGCCAAGATCAGTCATCATTCTTCAACTTCAATGAGTTTATCTTCCGGGTTGAGTTGATTTAGCACGCCAGCGACGTAGGAAGCAAGCTGTATCATTGGGGCCGTAACCCTCCTCAGCGACGATTTCTAACCTCCAGAACAACAAGGAATCTCTTCACGGCTTCGCCAGCCGGCGGCTCTCGCGAGCACTCTCCAGACTCAGAACGTGCGTCTCTTGGTGCGTCATGACGATCACCTCGTTTCGACCTGGCCGCGTTCGCCCTGGTATCGTTCGATAACTTCGCTGAAGGGGCCTGGTTGGAAATAGACATCACTCTCGATAGGCATTCGGGGTAAACATAAATCTGCTTCAAGCTCGGAAAGCATGAAGTAGCCCCATTCTTCTTCGAAGCCGACGACGTAGCCAAAGAACCGGATGTCCTCGGGATTGTCTTCGTCGGGCGAGCCCTCGGTTACAAACCACGTTCAGTTCGAATCGGGCGTAAAGAACTTGATATGCAGGTAAGGGTCTGGGGCACCCTCCTGGCTGTACAACGGTGGCAAGTGAGCACGCAGCTCAGCTGTGAGCAGTTGCATTTGGTGTTTCCTCCGGGTTGAATCCTACGCGCAGGGTGAAATATGTCAACTACTTCATCTGGACAAAGCTGGGACAATTGAACTCGGGATGATTCGGGTCGGTACCGCAGGCTGGAAGTATAAAGACTGGGACGGCATTGTTTATCCGAAGCCGAAGCCCCGCAGTTTCGACGAGTTGGCCTACCTCGCTCGATACTTCAATACGATAGAGATCAACTCGTCATATTACGGCGCACCGCGTCCATCAGCGGCAAAGAAATGGGCAGAAAGCGTTGCAGAGAACAGCGCTTTTCAGTTCACAGCCAAGCTCTTTCACTCGTTCACTCACGAACGCAAACCAGCTCCGAACGATGAGAAGGATTTCAAAGACGGGATGACACCGCTCGTTGAAGCGGGGCGGCTCGGCGCATTGCTACTCCAGTTCCCATGGTCGTTTCGGAACTCGCGAGAGAGCCGAGAATACCTCATCGATCTACACAGGCAATTCCGCGAATATCCGCTGGTACTGGAGGTGCGCCACGCCAGTTGGACGGAGCCCGGCATTCTAGACCTGCTCGCTGAACTCGATATCGGACTCTGCAACATCGATCAGCCATTATTTAAGCGGTCGATCAAACCCGGTGCGGAAGCCACGTCTGCAATTGGTTATATTCGGTTGCATGGCAGGAACTATAAGACCTGGTTCGCCGAGAGTGCGAACGTGCGCGAACGATACGATTATCTTTACTCGGTTGATGAGCTGGCACCATGGATCGATCGCGTGAAAGACATAGCGCGTAGGACAAAAAACACGTACATGGTGAGCAACAATCACAACATTGGAAAGTCAACCACGAACGCGCTACAGCTCACATCCATTCTGAAAGGTGAGCCAGTCCCCGCGCCGCCCACACTGCTGCAGCATTATCCGGAGTTGGAAGCGTTCGTTAAAAGGGAAGGGTGAAGCCCGGCCCGCGGGCGAGCTGGTAATGGCGCACATCTGCCTGTCCCTTTCTGATTTCTGCTCATACGCATGGCCAGCTTCAAGCCTGGATTGCAACATCACAATTGATCTCCCATTTTGGAGTTCGTTGGGCATGACAGTTGGTTACCCTACTCCGGCCTCGCTCATTCAAGGTTCCAGAAGCTGCCGGGCGGTGACAACCCGCGTGCTCTTCCATGTCTCTGGGAAGTGCCGCTTATTGCCCGTAACAAGGAAGTTCGCGCCGGAGGTCTCCGCAAGGAACCGATTATCCGGTTCGTCAGCTGAAACTGAAACCGTATGGCGTGGCTCGATAAGATTGGCTCTTTCACATAAAGCGGCCAATGTCTTTTTGAGCAGACTGTTCAAGGCGTCGAAGGCGCCCATCTGTCCTCCGGAGACACCGATCAGTCCGATCATCTTGCCTTCAAATTCCTCGAAGCCCATTAAGTCAATCGCGTTCTTCAGCACGCCGCTGAAACTGCCATGATATTCCGGCGTGCCGAGGATAACGCCATCGGCCGCCTTCACCGCTTCGCGCAGCGCGGCCACTCCGGCGGGATAGCCCGTGTATTGACGATCTCCATTGAGGAATGCGAGCTCATAATTCCGAAGGTCTATGAGATTGGTGGTTGCGTGCGCGTCGCGCGCACCTTCGAGCGCCATTTCCACCGCCATGGTTGTGTAGCTACCCGGGACGCAGGCTGCCTGAGATTCCGATGACGTGGGGCTGCCGCGGCATCAGCCTCTTTCCTCCATTGCCTTGACTTTCGCCAGGCGGCGATTATGGCGCTCTTCGCCGGTAAAGGTGGCGTTTAGAAACGCGATGACGACATCGCGAGCGAGTTCGGTTCCGACGATGCGGGAGCCGAGGACCAGCACGTTCATGTCGTCGTGTTCGACGCCTTGATGGGCGGAATAGTGGTCGTGACAAATGCCGGCGCGGATGCCGTGGATTTTATTGGCGGCGACCGCGGCGCCCACGCCGCTGCCACAGATGAGAATTCCACGTTCTGCGCGATTTGCGAGCAGAGCCTGGCCGAGCGCGTCCGCGTAGTCGGGGTAGTCGTCTGGAAGGTCTGGATTTTGGGTTCCCAGATCGAGGACATTGTGTCCCAGTTCGCTGACTTGGCCCGCGATGAACTGCTTCAGGTGGTAGCCGGCATGATCGGCGGCGATGGCAACGCGCAAAAGGGATACCTCGTCCTTCATGATACTTGGCGATGAGGTTTGAGGGATTTCGGGTCCGAAATTTGCTAGTCTGGCCTTTAACGGAGCACACAAAACATGGCGACCACAGCTAAGAAGACAACTGCGCGTCCAGGCAAACAGACCAAAGCCGAAATGGAAAAGGAGTTTTCCGAAGTGCAGGCGGACGTGGAACGCAACCGGCAAGACGCGAGCCGCAAAATGGACGAGCTAACGAAGCTGCGCGAAGCGGAGATCCGGAGTTCCGTGGAAGGGATTTCGGTAGAGAGCGTAGGGCAACGCATCTCCGGGCTGAGTCTGGAGGTTACGAAAGCGCTTGCCGGGCTATCCGAGCAACTGGTGGAAGAAGTGAGAGGACTCGTTTCGGTGCGTGAGGCCGTGGATCTGGAAAAGAGAGATCTGCAAAGATTTCACCAGATCGATGTGGCGGCGACCAGCCTGGAACAGCTTGTGCAGGATTACGCCCGTAAGAAAGAGGAGTTGGAGCAAGAGATCGCGACGCAACAGACAGAGTGGGAAGATCAGGCGCGGACCGCTGAACGGGAAAGGAAGGAGCAGGAGGAGACGCTCAAGAAACAGCGGACACGCGAAGTGGAGGAATACGAGTATAAGAAGGCGCTGGAGCGGAAGAAAGCGCAAGACAAGTACGACGAGGACATCCGTCTGGTTGAAAAGAAAAATCAGGAGAAGCAGGAGACGTTGCAGAGAACCTGGCAATCGCGGGAAGCCGCTATCAAGGAGCAGGAAGAGGAAATCGCTTCTCTGCGGAAAGACGCCGCGCAATTTCCTGCACGGCTGGAAGCCGAGGTGCAAAGGGCGACGGTTGAGGCGGCCCACCAAACGGAAGCGCGCTCAGAGCAACAGATATTGGTGCTGCGGAAAGACGCCGAGGCGGAAAAACGGCTGGCGGATTTGCGGGTGAAGACTCTCGAAGACACGGTAGCTCAACAGGCGACGCAGATTGTGGCATTGCAGAAGCAATTGGAAGAAGCAAAGCAGCAGGTGCAGGACATTGCCGTTAAAGCAATTGAGGGCGCCTCTGGCTCGAAGACGCTGGCGCACATCAATCAGATCGCCATGGAGCAGGCTAAACACCGGTCGCCGCAGAGTTGAGGTTTGAGAGATCTGACTGTTGGTATTGTGCTCAGGCCAGTAATCCTGTAAACTTTTCACACTGCTATCCGCACGTACGGCAATTTGAAAGGTGGGATTACTTATGAGGCATTTACACCGGTTCTTCGCTGGAATCGCATTCGCTGCGATGCTTGTTACAAGCTTGCCGGCCCAGTCCATTTACGGAACTCTTACTGGGATCGTGTCCGATCCTTCGCAAGCGGTGGTGGCCGGCGCGGCGCTTAAACTGCGCGACCAGCAGTCAGGCTCTCAGCGGGAAACGGTAGCGAACTCCGAAGGTTACTACACCTTTGCCTCGGTTCCGCCAGGTACTTACGAGCTATCGGTGGTGGCCAGTGGTTTCGATACCTTTCAGAAACCCGGCATCGCAATGGGCGGAGGCGACAAGCTGAACGTGAACGTGGGCTTGAAAGTTGGGAATACGGCCAATACCGTTGTGGTTACCGGCGATGTCGATTTGGTGGTTCCGGTGGACTCCGGTGAGAATTCAAGCAGACTCACTACCAAGGAACTGGAGAACTTCATCCAACTCGGCAGCAATGCCGCGGAGTTCATCAAGATCATGCCGGGCTTCGGCATCTCAAACGGGACGTCGAACACTGCGAATTATAACGGCCAGACGATCGGCATCAACGGCAACGGGAATGGCGGCAATCAGAGCCCGCTGAACGGCGCTTACTCCTACAATGGGCTGCCGGGGAACTCGCTGGACATCACGGCCGATGGCGCGCACGTTTCCGATCCCGGTTGCAACTGCGCTACGCCCGTCAATCCGAATTCGGCCATGATCTCCGAGTTCAAAATCACCATGTCGAACTTCAGCGCCGAAAACCAGAAGGGTCCAGGGGTGATCAGTTCCGTGGCCAAGGGCGGCGGCCAGGATTTCCATGGCTCCGCGTTCATCTCCGCCAGAAACGCTGTGTTGAACGCCAATGACTGGCTGTCAAATTACAGCCGCGTGGCGAAACCTGAAAACCAGTATTACTATCCTGGATTCACGATTGGCGGTCCGGTAAAACTCCCGTTCACAAAATTCAATAGGAACCGCGACAAGCTGTTCTTCTTCACTGGATTCCAATATTTTTACCAAGTCCTGGATACGGGGCTTCTGCGCGCGACGGTTCCCACGGACGGCGAACGCAATGGAAATTTCTCACCGGCTGAACTGTCGAAACTGGGCGCCATTACCGCGTCGGGCGCAGCTGCCACTCCGATCAATGCGAAGAGCCTGCTGCTATATCCCGGTGGAATCATTCCGAAATCGGCGATCGATCCCAACATGCAGGCTCTCATGAAACTGTATCCCCAACCGAACTCCGACCCCAACTCGAATGGCGGCTATAACTGGGTGGACGACCTGCACTTTAACCAGAACAGCATCCAGTGGATGTCGCGCGTGGACTACAGCATCAGCGACGACACCAAGTTATTTGTTCGTTACAACATGCAGCGCGAGACGCAGTTGTTTCCCATCGGCCTCTGGTCATCCGCGACCACTCAACAGCTTCCTTACCCGAGCGCGATTCAGGGCAAGAACCGTTCGGACTCCGTCACTGCATCATTGACTCACGTATTCAATCCCACGATGACGAATGAGTTCGTCTTCGGGTACACCTTTATCGGCTTTCCGAATGTCTTCCAAGATCCATCGAAAGTGGATAGAACCAATATTGGCTATACCTATAAAGGATTATTCAAGAATGGCGTCGCCCAGTTCCCGAACATTGCCGGCAACTCAGCGGAAGTAGCGAATCTGAGCACGAACGGCGGCTTTGAGGTGGGCGGCAAAACCCAGGGCCTCTATGCGAACAAATATATGCCCAGCGCCAGCGACACGATCTCCAAAATATGGGGCACCCACACCCTCAAGGCAGGCGCGTTTTGGGAACATATCCGGAACGCCCAGCCGAACAGCAGCACGACGCAAGGCCAATTGAGCTTCAATAACAACAACCCCAACTCGGTTGGCAATCCATACGCCGACATGCTGCTCGGCAACCTGAACTCGTACACGGAGACATCTTTCAACCGCATCAACGATATCGCCTATGACACGTATGAGGGCTTCGTGCAGGATTCCTGGAAGGTGAACAGGCGATTGACCCTGGAACTTGGTCTTCGAGTTACCCACTTCTCTCCGTGGGCGGACAACCTTGGATTCGGGTTTTCCGTTTTCGATTACTCGAAATACAATGCGAGTTGTGCGCCCACCCAGTATTGCGGGTTTTTATGGAACAAGAGGGACCCATCCGTTCCGCTGGGCGGGTTCCCGACACGGGCCGCTTTCTACCAACCGCGTTTCGGCGTGGCCTATTCCTTGGGCAGTAGTACCGTGCTGCGCGGCGGGTGGGGCCGGTATTACTACCACTCCGCCCAATTCACGACTGGCTTAAACGTGTCCGCCGGAGTGCAGTCCGTCACTCTCAGCAACAATCAGGGTACGGGCGGCAATACGCCGCTGCTCGCGAGCGAACTGGACACGCTGAACTTCAACACTACAGCTCTTGGCACGGGCGCCGTGGACCGCAAGGACGACAAAAATCCGGTAACAGACAGCTACAGCTTTACCATTTCGCAGCGGGTACCGTGGTCTGGACTGGTGGAAGTAGCCTATGTCGGAAACCAGACCAGGAACATGTCAAACAATAGCGGAGTCGGCAGCGACGTCAATCTGGTTCCCGTCGGGGCCATGCTGTCATCCAAAAATGGAGGCGTAGATCCAGGCAATCTCAATGCAAATAATTTCCGCCCTCTGCCGGGCTTCGCCGGTCTCCCGCTCGCAACCAATAACCTTTTCGCCAATTACAATTCCGTGCAGACGAAGTATACGCGCACGAAGGGAAACGCGGTGATCACCGCGAATTATACGTTCGGCAAAGCGTTGGGCATTGTGAGTTCCACGCTGGATTCGTTCAACATCAATAACGATTACGGTGTGCAATCGACCAACCGGACCCATATCTTCAACGCCGCTTACTCTTATACTTTTGGAAAAGCGGTGCGGAATAAATGGGTGGGTGGTTTCGTCAATAGCTGGCAGATCTCCGGAATCACGCAGATCCAGAGTGGCGCTAATCTCACCGGGCAGAGGGGCCAATCTTTCGGCCTGGCCCTCAACAGCTCTAAGATTCCAGGCACCACCTATAACATCAGCGCTACCTCACTGCTGGGTACGCCCAACATTGCCCTCACGCCAATTCTTACATGCGACCCGACTTCGAATCTGGCGCCGCACCAGTTCCTCAATCCGAACTGCTTCACTTTCCCCACTCAGATTGGCCAGAACGGTCCCACCACCTTGCCTGTCATCTACGGACCGGCTTACTTCAATTCCGACCTGGGACTCTTCAAGAACATCAGCATCACTGAGAAGAAGAAGCTCCAGTTTCGCGTGAACGCCTACAATTTTCTGAATCACCCGTTGTGGTCGTTTAACGGGGGGAACCTTAACCTGGGCTTCAACGGCACCACAGGAGCCTTGAATACTCCGCTTTTCGGGACTACCACGACAAAGCAGGGCCACCGTATTGTGCAGCTTGCCACTACGTTTATTTTCTGATCGCGTTTTGAAGTCGCTGCCCGGGAGCAAGGCCGTGACCCATTCGCCAATAAACGAGTGGCCAGGTTGGTTACAGCGCGAGTGGATGAAAGCGCGGTTGGAAGAGCGCAGAACGGAGCCGAACTCCGGGCTGGGCAAAGCCATTACCTGCTTACTGAATCACTGGGCTAAACTGACCCTCTTCCTTTCTCAGCCAGGCGCTCCGGTTGATAACAACATCGCCGGACACGCGTTGAAAAGGCGATTCTGAATCGCACAGAGCCCACAGCGGCGTAGTATGATAATCCGGTACATGGCCAGAAAGGACAGTCTTCGGCCGCGCGAACCGGAGCGTACGAAATGGCCGAAAGACGTGTATTGACAAGGGTGATTCCCCCTCGACTTTTTTAGCCAGCTCGGTAACTAGCCGGTTCCACTTCCGCAAGTGTTTATTACGGGAAGTGGGCTATACGATGATGAATGCCTTGCAGAATTTGATTGGAGAACTGGAAGGGGATGCTTCTCTGCACGAACCAAATCAGCTGCGTCAGCGCATTGAAGCGTTAGATCGGCTTGATGCTTATGTTTTCGATCTTGAGGTATCGTCCCTTGCAACCGATTCCACCGGGGCGTCGGCGTATTACCGTGCGAGAGCAATTCAGGCCAAGCTTGAGGCAGCTAATTTTGAAGTCTACGAGGCTATCCGGCGCGACATTCAACGGGGTCACGGGCCAAATAGTTTGCTTCAATGGATGCCCAGATCAAGCGCACGTGAGGACGTGCTTGGTATCACGAACAGTGGGGGATACGACTATCTGGATGAGCTGATCATCGGAGTCTTGCGTTTTGAAGAGCCCGGAACTGCCATCATCCAGCCCACGGCCGAAATGGTGTTTTACCAGCCGACGCCGGCACGCCACATCTTCGATCTGATTGACCGAACCGCACTTAAAGAAGATGATGTGCTGGTCGACCTTGGTTCCGGGTTGGGCCACGTTCCACTGCTGGCCTCCATTTGCACGAGCGCCCGCAGCATCGGGGTTGAACTAGAGCCGGTTTACGTCGATTGTGCGCGGCATAGCGCAGAGACGCTTAACCTAAAGAACGTAACATTTATCCAGCAAGACGCGAGGACGGCGAAATTGACCGATGGCACAGTCTTCTATTTGTATACACCGTTCACCGGCAATATGCTCCGCGCCGTGCTGGATTTGCTGCAACAAGAAGGGGACCACCGCGACATTCGAGTCTGCACGTTTGGCTCCTGCACAGCCACGGTCGCCGATGAGGATTGGCTAGAGGCCGTTGGAGTTCCACAAGCAGACCGAATTTCTATCTTTCGATCTTGCAATCGCCCCTGCCGCAACGGGTCTTAGGCTACGATTTATCACAGACCTGGTTTCCTGATCTTATGCATTCTTGCCAAATGGCGGGGGCATTTCAAAGGAGATGTCCCCGTTTTTTATTGCGACAATAGGCAGTGAATCGACGTGAATAAGTTTCTTACCGCCGCGCTATTGGTTTCCGGCTTTTGCGCGAAGGCTCAATCCGATCCGGCTGAAGAGATTCTGAAACAGGCAATTGGGCTGCATCAGGCTGGGAACATCGATGGGGCTATCCGGGCGTATCAAAAATACCTCACTGTGCGGCCGGACTCTCTCATTGCGCTCTCCAATCTAGGGGCCGCTTACGCGCGAGCCGCCCGCTACAAAGATGCGATTGTGCAGTATCGCCATGCCCTGAAGCTGCAGCCTGGGAACACACCGGTGGAATTGAACCTCGCTCTTGCTTATTACAAGACGAACCAGACGGAAATGGCAGCGGCTACGCTGGGGAAAGTCCACCGGGCCGCGCCAGATCAATTGCAGCCCACTCTGCTGTTGGCGGATTGCTGGCTTGCCATGGGGAAGAACAAGAACGTAGTGGATTTGCTGACGCCGGTGGCAGATCAAAAACCGGACGATCTTGCGGTCGCTTATTTGTTGGGGACAGCGTTGGTTCGCGATAACCAGATCGCGCGCGGGCAGGTGGTGATCGATCGCATTCTCCGCAATGGAGACTCCGCGGAAGGGAGGCTGCTGCTCGGGACGACGAGTTTGATCGCTCAGGATTATCCCGCCGCGCTGGCGGTTCTAGCCAAGGCTGTGGCGCTCAACCCGAACCTGCCGGACGTATTTTCCTACTACGGCCAGGCGCTGCTGCGGACCGGAGACCCCGAACGAGCGATGGAGGCATTTCGTAAAGCGCTCGCGGCCAATCCTAATGACTTCACCGCCAATTTGCAGCTTGCCACGCTATTGAAGGATGACGATAAGGCGGACGAAGCGCGGGCCTGCTTGCGCCGCGCATTGGAGGCACGGCCAGGCGACTTGGGCGCGCGATACCAGCTTGCCACGATTGATTTGCGTACGGGAAAGGTGGAGGACGCCCGCCGCGAGCTGGAATCGATTGTGAAGGAGGCACCCGGTTTTACGGAAGCCCATGTCACCATTGCAACCGTGTACTATCGTTTGAAGCGCAAGGAAGACGGGGATCGCGAGCGCGCGATCGTGCAAAAATTGAACGCGGAGTCGCAGGCGAAACAGCAGCGGGGCGTGAACGTAAAATGACACCGCCGCGTAGAAAGCTCTCCCGCCGCCAATTGCTATCTCTGACCGCAGGAGCCGGAGCCGCGCGCCTGGTAAGCGGCAACGTGGCGGCGCCTCTCTTCGAGGAGATTCCGCCCGCGGCGAGCGGGATTACGTGGGTCCACGAAAACGCCATGTCGAAAGAGCATTATTTGCCCGAGGCTCTGGGGCCGGGTTGCGCGTTTCTCGATTATGACAACGACGGGTGGATGGATATCTACCTGGTGAACAGCGGGCCTTGCGACTTTTTCAAGCCGGCAAAACCGCTGCGGAATGCCCTCTACAAGAACAATCGCGACGGAACCTTTACGGACGTCACGGAAAAAGCCGGAGTTTCCGGCGGGACATTCGGAATGGGGGTGGCGGTTGGCGATTATGACAATGACGGTTGGCCGGACATCTTTGTAACGTCCTACGGCAATTGCATTCTTTACAAGAACAATCGCGATGGCACTTTCACGGACGTTACTAAGAAGGCCGGCCTCGCGACGCCCGGCTGGACAACAAGCGCGGTCTGGTTTGACTACGACAACGACGGCCGGATGGATCTGTTTGTCGCCAACGACACAGTACAGAATTT
>JBBPYD010000128.1:0-9573 GCA_038200305.1 Bryobacterales bacterium | reverse complement strand
CAGTGGAAAAGTGGAAAACCAAGAGCAGGTTTCCCACTTTTCCACTGCAGTGTTTCATTAATGGGAAGAACTTTCAGAAAGGAGGCCCGGCGGCGGAGCTTCGCTCCTCCTCCAGGCTCACTGTTCGATTAGAAAATGCTTACCCCTCGGCTCGTTGCACACAAGCGCAAAGGCCGCTTCCGGCGGCGCCAAACGAAAGAGAAACTCGGCGGACTTGGCCGCCGGAAGCGAGTCCGTTTTGCGCGAGTTCCTCACAAGATATACTGCAAGCGTCATAATCTTTAAGACGGCGGCGCGCATCCGAAGGTGTTGGTGAAAAATAAGGTGTTGAAAAATAGGGGAATCCGATGGCCGGCTACGATAACGAGCTTTCCCGTATTGTTGAGGAGCTGAATCGAGCGGCTCCGGGCACGCGCCCGATTTCTGAACGGCGTGCGCCTCAATTGGCCGTTGTGTCTGCCAGCCTGGACCAGCTTCTTACGTTTGCCGCGGGCAATAACGCTTCGGATGTTCTGCTGGTGACCGGTTCGGCGGTGGCGATGCGGGTAAACGGCGCGCTGACGCCCGCCGCCGGTCCGGCGCTGTCCTCCGAGGACATCTCAAATCTGGTTCTGCCTCTGCTGGAACCTGCCCAGTATGACGAGTTGCAGCGCAGTAAGTCCGTGGACTTCTGTTTCGTGCGGGACGCCATTGGGCGGTTTCGCGCGAACGTCCATTATCAACGCGGCACGTTGGCCGCCAGTATCCGCCTGTTGCCGGCGCGTATTCCTACGCTGGAATCGCTCCACTTACCGGCGGGGCTGAGCCGTCTTGCGGACCGGCGCCAAGGGCTGGTGCTGGTGACTGGTCAGACCGGATGCGGGAAAACTTCCACCCTTGCGGCGCTGATCGATCTGATCAACAACAAGCGCCGCGATCACATCGTGACCATTGAGGACCCCATCGAATATCAGCATCCGAATCGCAGCTCAATTGTGGAACAAATTGAAGTGGGCCACGACACGCCGGCGTTCGTGAACTCACTGCGGAGCATCTTACGGCAGACTCCGGACGTGATTCTGGTGGGTGAAATGCGCGACCCGGAAACCATGGCGACCGTGCTGACCGCAGCCGAGACTGGTCACCTGGTGTTCTCAACGCTGCACACCAATGACGCTTCGCAGGCGGTCTCGCGGATACTCGACTTATTTCCCGCGGGGCATCAGCCGCAGATCCGGCAGCAGTTGTCGCTTGCGTTGCTCGCGGTGGTGGCGCAACAACTGCTGCCGGCGGCGGATGGCGTGGGCCGCTATCCGGCGCTGGAAGTGATGATGGCGACCGATGCGATTCGCAACCTGATCCGCCGTGGCGAGGACCATCAGCTTCGATCGCAAATCTCTATCGGCCGCGCCGAAGGGATGATCACCATGGAGCAGTCACTGGCCGAACTGGTTCGCTGCGGCCGCATATTGCGAGAGACCGCGTACGCGCACTGCTTCCGGGTGGACGATCTGCGCCGTCATATCGAGGGGTGAATAGTTTTCCGTTACGAATTGGGCCCAGATGGATCTACCTTCATTAGGAGAGGCTAATGACTCAAGATACCGCCACAAAATGCGCACATCCAAGTTGTAATTGCTCACCCACGAAAGATAGTAAGTATTGCGGTTCTGCCTGCGAAGGCGCGGATACAATAGACGGAACTGACGATATTCTCTGCGCATGCGGCCATTCGGATTGCGCGGTTCAAACCTAACCGGGCGAAGACAGAATGAAGCCAGCCCCGATCAAACCGCTGATCGCTCTGGACGAGTTCGAGCGAATCTGACATTCGTTTGGGAACGGTCCTGTCGGTAATGGAAATCCCAGGCTCGGACAAGTTGATGCCGCTTCGAGTGGATTTTGGCGGCCACGAACCCACGATCATCGCGGGAATTCGTCAGGAACGGGAGAATCCCCGACATTGAGGACAGACAGGCATTGTTTGTCGTAAATCTGCCGCCGAAGAAGATGCTGAGCGCCGTCGGCGAGGGAATGCTGCTCGATATCGGGTACGCCGATGGAATTCGACCCGTGCTGGCCGTACCCGGAACAACCCATACCCTCTGGCGCACGCGCCGGGTAGTCTGAAGTGGCCCTATATCGCGCGGAGGACGGCTTCCGCTTTCGCCCGAATCTCTTTGGCGACTATATACGGATCGCCTTCCTGAAAACGCGGGTAGAATAGTTCCACCGAAAGCGGCCCGGAATAGCCCCTCGCCGCGAGTTCGCGCAGAATCTTCGCCAGCGGGCTAATGCCGTCGCCGGGAATCTCGCGGGTCTTGCCGTCCAGTAGTTCCCGCGGGATATTTGGAACATCCTGGAAATGGACGTGCTGGATCTCGTTCGCACGGATTAGTTGCAAATCTTCCAACTTACTCAGTCCGGCCCAGAAATGGTAGCAGTCGAGCATGGGTTTTACGTTCGGGTGCCCGGCGTCACGCACCACGTTGAGCGCTGTCGGCAGCGTGCCAATGAACGTGGATCCGCGCATGAATTCCAGCATCACGGTTACGCCAAACTGTTTCGCAATGTCTCCCGCTTCCCGTAGATTCTCCGCACCCCGTTTGTAATCGTCCGGAGTGAATGCCGCCGCCGTGCCGCACGGGCATACCATTCGATCCACGCCAAGACCGGCTGTCATCTCTGCCGTCATTTTCAATTCTTCAAGCGCTTTCCGGCGATCCGGGCCCGGTTCCGCCAGACCGCGAACGCCTCCGCCGGAAACCGCTTTCATCCCAAGATCGTTCAATAAACGCCGTGCCCCCGCGATGCTTTCCGTCTTCGCATATTTGGCCACCATGGGCGGAATCACTTCCACAAGGCGGATACCTGCTTTCGCGTAGCCTTCCAGCGATTCGCGAAATCCGGATGCGGCGGAAGTAGTCTGGTGAATGCAAATCTCAAAGGATGGTTTCTTGGCAGCCATGGCGAGGGATGGCGAGGCGGCGAGCAGGTCGCGTCGGGTCATGTCAGGGTCTACGATAACAGAAGTGGTAAATTAAAGCGGTAATTTCCTGCTGTATGGTGAATGGCAGGTGCGGTCGTCCCGGTGCGTTCTTGGCTCCTGATCGAAATCATATTGCTGATGGCTTTGCTCGCTCAAGCGGATGTACTGGTGGGCGGGCGAGTGGTCAACGAGAACAACGCCGCGGTTGGCGGGGCTCGTGTTGCGTTCAGACCCGTGGACTCTCCGCCTTCCGCCGCGGCCGTGCAATCCGTTTCAGATCCTACGGGGAGCTTTTCATTGCGTGTGCCTGCAACCGGCGGCTACCTGGTGAATGTTCAGCACGACGGCTATTTCCAATTGCTGGATCATCGTGTACAGGTTTCGAGTCAGAACAACGATTTGACGCTCGTGATCAACTACGTCCG
This sequence comes from Bryobacterales bacterium, assembly GCA_038200305.1. Classification (GTDB taxonomy): domain Bacteria; phylum Acidobacteriota; class Terriglobia; order Bryobacterales; family Bryobacteraceae; genus JANXXV01. The sequence continues at coordinate 6,180 of JBBPYD010000128.1, read as the reverse complement.
CGAAGTGTTCCAGGCGGTTGATGTGAATGACTCGCCGCCACCGATCGATCTCGATAGAACCAGCTCGGAGCAGCGGCTCACCGGCCAGGAGATCATGGATATCCCCGTGCCCTCGACACACAGTCTGCGCAATGCGATCAAGATCATGCCGAGCGTTTTGCAGGATCCGCAGGGGGAACTCCACTTCAACGGCGGAGCGGAGAACCAGGTCCTCTATACGCTGAACGGCTTTAACATCAGCGACCCGCTTACCGGCCGCTTCGATACTCGCTTGAGTGTGGAGTCGGTCCGGTCACTGCAGTTCTCTACGGGACGGTATTCGCCGGAGTTCGGGAAGGGGTCTGCCGGCGCGCTCGCCATCCAAACGCAGACGGGCACGGATCAGTGGCACTATTCGGCCACCAATTTCATCCCTGGCGTGGATACGAGGAAGGGACCGCACGTTGGCACTTGGTCGCCACGAGCAAACCTGTCGGGTCCGATCGCGAAGGGCCGAATCTGGTTTTCCGATAGCATCAATACCGAGTACCAACAGCTTGTAGTTCAGGATCTGCCGAAGGGGCAAGACACCGCATTGAGTTTGCGCGCCGCCAATCTGTTGCACACGCAAATCAACTTAACCCCATCAAACATTATCTTTACCGACTTTCTGGTGAACTACGGCCACGAATCGAGAGTTGGCCTAGGCGCGTTGGACCCGGTTTCCAGCACGTCTACCCGCCGCACGCACGACTATTTTTACAGCATCAAAGATCAGGTCTATCTGGCGCATGGCGTTTTGCTCGAATTTGGCTTTGCGGAAAATCGCACGTTCCAGCGCAGCATTCCGCAAGGGCATGATTTGCAGATTCTGACGCCCACCGGGCGGGGAGGAAATTCATTCCTCGATGCAAAGCAGGATTCGCGCCGCGATCAGGTGCTGGCAAATCTGTTTCTGCCATCCTTTCATTTTTTGGGAAGCCATCAGACGAAAGTTGGCATCGACCTGGACAGACTGGATTATTCGCAAGACAACAGCCGCACCGGTTATGAGATTTTCGGTGTCGCCGGAACTTTGTTGGCGCGCACCACGTTTGCGGGCAGCGGCAGAGTAAAGACGAACAACTCAGAAGCGTCCTCTTACGCGGTGGATGCATGGCGGCTGCGGCCGAACCTGCTGGTTGAGTTTGGGATGCGGCAGGATTGGGATGCTCTTGTGCGCCGGGTGTCTTTCTCGCCGCGCGCTTCATTTTCGTACTCACCCTTCCAATCGCATGGGACGAAGATTTCAGGTGGCTATGCTGTCATTTACGACGGCACACGGCTGGAACTGTTCGCCCGTCCTCACGATCAATACTCCCTTACGACTCACTACGATCCTTCCGGCGCGGTGATTGGCGGCCCGTCGGTCAGCATATTCCGCGACGATAACCGGCGGTTGGCGGCTCCACGGTCACAGAACTGGAGCCTTGGGATCGACCAGCATCTGGTGGGCAACATTTACGGCGCGGTAAACCTGCTGAGACGCCGCGGCGATCATGGCTTCACCTACGTTAACGTGTTGACGCCGGACGGCCCCCCTCCGGCCATCGCGGCGGAATATAACACGCCGTTGTTCGACGGCATTTATAATCTGTCCAATGTTCGAAAGGATGCGTATGATTCGGTGGAGATCGCCGTCCGTCAGAATCTTCACAAGCAGTATGAATGGATGGCCAGTTACACCCGATCCAACGCAAGGTCGAATGCAGTGCTGGATCTGAGCATCGATCAGGTTCTGCATGCCGCGGAAAACTTTGGGCGGCTTCCCTGGGATAGCCCGAACCGGTTCTTGAGCTGGGGATTCTTGCCAACACCGCGCAAGAACTGGTCTATTGCATACCTGGTTGAGACTCGTAGCGGATTCCCGTTCTCCGTGCAGCGCGATAGCGGGCAGATTGTCGGACCTGTCAATTCGTATCGCCTGCCCTTGTACTTCGACGTTAATCTGCACGCGGAGCGGCAGTTCCATTACCGCAGCAACCTGCTCGCCATCAGGGGCGGCTTCAACAACCTGACGAACCACCGGAACTACAGCACCGCGAATAATGTGATTGACGGCCCGCAGTTCCTGCATTATTACGGGAACGAAGGGCGCCACCTGGTATTCCGGCTGCGCTGGCTTGGCAGGGAGAAGAGCTAACTTACTTGCGGGCGGGGAGGGCGTCCAGGTACTCGATCCAGCCGTCCATCATTTCCATCTCGCTTGGTTCGCCCCACCTCACCACTTGAGCCGGATTGGGATTCAACGGGTTGTTAGGTGAGTTATCGAAATGGGAGAGGATGGCCAGACGCGTCCCCTTGGGAATAAACTTCGGCTCACTCAGCCGGTAGGTAATTTGCCAATTGAAATTGTAATGCGGAACAGAGAGCAGCGTTTCCTTCCTGCCATCCGGATACGTGACTTCAAACCGCGCGTCTTTCCCGCGGAGATGCATGTGGGGCGTAAGGCTGGTCACGTAAAGATCCTGTTTGAACGTGTGGCATTCGGAGACTGGGACATCCGGCGCGCCCGCCGGAATCCGGAACAGAAAATTGGATAGGTCCACCCGCTTCGCTACCTGAATTGGCGGCTCTTTCGCGAAAATAAGACCTACGCTGGTCATATCTGTTTCCGGTTTCCCGGTCGCCCTGGAGTAATGGATTTGAAATGTGACGTTCGCTCCCGCTGGAATCTTCCGGGCGGTCCCTTCGGGAAAGACGTCCGGTCCTCTTCCAGGCAGGTAGGAACTAATCATGCCCCAATTCCCAAAATTGGCGTCGATGGGCTTTCTTCCGGGGAAACTTCCGTTATCGTCGATGACGCAGCCATCGTCGATCACCGGAGCTTCGGGCCGAATCCATGTCAGCTTGCCTTCATGCACATGCAGCCATTTGGCGTATTCTGCTTCAGGATCTTTCGTACTCTCCTTCTTCTCGCTTGTCGGCGCAGCGGGCTTTGCGGCCGGTGCCGTGATGGATACGTGCGCGTGGTGCACCACTTTCCGGTTGCCAGGGCGTAACTCGGCCGCAACCACCCACTTGTCTTCGGTGAAGTTTGTTGGCACGGTGAAGTATTCGTACTCATCGGGGCCGGTAGCGGTCAGCACGTGCTCCGGAATCGAGATGATCACATCCGGTTTCCCAATTTTCCAATCTGTCGAGAACACCGGTTTCGGCGGAAGGCTTTTCGGATCACCTTCCTTCTTGCCCTCATCGACCCACGCTTTGATGGTCGCGATCTCTGCATCGCTGAGGCTCGCATCGTTAGCCCACTTTCCGTACTGGGGATCGGCCTTCCACGGAGGCATTTTTCTGGACAGAACGGCTTCGCGGATGGAGGCGGCCCACGGCTTCGTCTCCTCATACGTGGTCAAGGACATGGGTGCGATGTCATTGGGATGGTGGCAGCCGGAGCAATGCTTGAACAGGATAGGCGCCACGTCGGCACTGAAAGTGACGCCGGCGGCCGGGAGGGAAGATGCTGTAGCAGTCAACAACGCGCCGGTAATCGCAAGCAATCGGAGGTTCATATCCACTCCCGAGTTTAGCGCGCGGTTACTTGACTTGGCTGAGGTAGTTCTTCAGAACTTTCTCGACGTACGCTTCCGTTTCGCGGTACGGCGGGATATTTTTGTAACGGTCTACTGCCCCAGGGCCCGCATTGTAGGCCGCCAGCGCCATGCGGACTTGATCGGGAGCATCTTTGTATTTCAGCAGAAGCTGGCGGAGGTAACGCGCGCCGGCATCGGCATTTTGCGCGGGATCCCGCGGATTTGCGCCCAGGCTCGCGGCCGTTCCCGGCATCAACTGCATCAATCCCAAGGCGCCCTTTGGAGATACGGCACCCGGCTGAAAATTCGACTCCATTGCGGCAACGCTCAAGACGAACTCAGGCCGCAGGCCGTTGCGTATTGCCGCTTGATGGAGCAATTCTTTCGGCGTGGCGGGCGGTAGGGCAACCGCGCTCTGTTTCGGCGGGACGGCGGGTTCGGGCGGAGGCGGAGCAATGTAATCCTCTTGCTCGAATCGGATGACTTTCTCCGCGGGCAGATCCATAGTCCCTTGTTTTGTGTGGAGTTGGATCAGGGAGCCGGAAACCAGGTGATAGTCGGCAGCGATGCGGAAGCCATTCTGGAGCACCGCATATTCGCCGGCATAGGCATGAGCCACGGTAAGCGCAAGTAGAGCTACTGTTTTCACGTCGGCTCTTTCATTCTATCTGACGCGGCAGGCGTGCCAAACGTGCAGCGCCTCTAGTGCAACGCCGCGGTAGAATGATCACGGATAATTCGCAAGGTCAGTGTCGTATTCGAGCGGGACGAGCATGGATGTTACGCTTGGTGTCCGGAGCTGAAAGTTGCCAATCGCAAGGAAAAATCATCGAGGAGACCCTTGCCAATATCCGTGAGGCAATAGAACTCTTCCTGGAGACGCTGACCTCACCACCGCAATCGAATTCCATATCTAAATTGGGTAACTATATAGCTGACGTACCTGACTTGTGGTAGCCTGTAAACGGCAAAAGGGAGCGATTCGTAGTCGCCCCCTTTCGATCTAGCGCGAATGCCTTTGCTTCAGCCGATGCCGCAATTCAAGAGTACATCAGCGGCACAATTTATGCACTCCGCAATAGAACACGCTGCCAGGATCATGGCCCTTCAATCCTGGGAAGAGGTGCTTATGGTGATGCTCACCTGTGCTTTCGACGTTAGCCAAGACCAGCCCTTGCGGAAGAATCTGGTCATGGCGGGGTTCGTATCGAGTTGTGTTAAGATCACGCTCTATTGCACGAACCTTCTGAAACAGATCTACTGAGGGACTTCGTGTCCTATGCCCGAACGCTGCAAGGGCGTGAAAAGGGCGAGGCGCAAGTCTTCTGTGACCGCCTGTTCAGGGCTTTTGGTCACGCGGGCTACAGCGAGGCCGGAGCTACACTGGAGCCTGGAGTGCCTAGGCATGGGAAAAGCACGAAGTTCCCAGACCTAGTCTGGAAGCCAAGGCTTGTTATGGAGATGAAGAGCCGTGGAGAGGACCTACGGAGACACTATCATCAACTCTTCGATTACTGGATCGACCTCGTTCCTCATAGAACCCGCTATGCAATACTATGTAACTTTGATGAGTTCTGGATCTACGATTTCGATCAGCAAATGGAAGAGCCGATGGACCGGATACCAGTCACGGACATTGTCCGGAGGCGTGAGGCGTTCAACTTCTTCCTGCCAAACGCAAAAGCGCCTCCTCGCTTTGGGAACAACCGCGTTGACGTCACGCGTCAGGCTGCAAACAAGCTTGTCCAGGTCTTCAAATCTCTGACCAAGAGAAACGTTGACAAAGTCAGAGCCCAGCGCTTTATTCTGCAGTGTGTGGTTGGGTTCTTCGCCGAGGATGTGGACCTACTTCCCCGGGGACTGTTTGAGACGCTCCTAGACGCTTGCGAGACAGGCGAGAGTTCCTATGATCTACTAGGATCCCTCTTCAGGCAGATGAACAACCAGACTCATGCCAGTGCTGGAAGGTATAAGAACGTGCCCTACTTCGATGGTGGATTGTTTGCGGTCATTGATCCGGTCGAATTGAATTCTGGGGACGTATCCGAACTTCGGCAGGTCGCTACAGAACGCTGGTCGGCAGTACAACCGGCGATCTTTGGAACGCTCTTTCAGAACAGCATTGACAAGGAGCAAAGACATGCCCTAGGAGCGCACTTTACTAGCGAGGCAGATATCTACAAAGTAGTTCGCCCGACCATTCTAGATCCCTTTCGGGAAATGACTGAAGAAGCCAGGACTTATCAGGAACTTCTCACGGCACGGCAGCAACTGGCCACCTTTCGCGTTCTGGACCCTGCCTGCGGAAGTGGTAACTTTCTTTACGTAGCGTACCGCGAAATGCGGCGAATTGAGACAGAGATATTGCTCCGCATCTTCAACGAGTTCCCTCGTCAGGCCGAGAAGCGAGTTGCGACACGCTCGGTTATTAGTACAAAACAGTTCTTCGGCATTGACCTTTGCAGTAGAACTCGCGAGAGTAACCCTGACACTGGCGCGTGAGCTTGCCCTCCTAGCAGGATGCTGAAAAAAGGCTTGCCGAAGGTGTTACGCTCTGGAACAGATTTGCGTCTTAATGTTTCAAGCTATGCGCGGCCACGACACCCAACAAAGCACGATGTTCAGTTAT
>JBBPYD010000127.1:0-18239 GCA_038200305.1 Bryobacterales bacterium | reverse complement strand
TGGAGAAAGCCTATCAGACGCGAGAGACTCGAATTCACGAGCTTCCGTCAATATACTTCGACGCTTTTCGAGGCGATGATCGCTATGGAAACCTCATGAGGCGAATCGGGCTACCTGCTGATCCGTGAGAAGCGGTTTTCGCTGTCGAGATCTGATCGACAGTCAAGAAAAATCCAGACACACGGAGGACATCGAGAAACCCGAGGAATGGCGAATCCTTAATGGAGGTTTTCGGTTGGATGTGGCTACTACCCCAACTAGTAGACCTTGCATCCACACCGGCAACACGCTTCGCCTTGGCTGACATCCACAAGACTTCACACCCAACTTGCCAAGGGAAAGTTATGATTCGACTGGAGCAGCCCGATGAAAAGTCACAGGGACTACCCGACAACGAGAAGCCAGATGTAGTCGAACTTTGCGATGCAAATCGCCGGGCAACTATCGCCATCTGCGTAAGCGTTCTTGCCCTTATTGCTACAGCCTTGACCGGAGGAGGCCAGTGGTACGAGGAGCGAGCGCCCTAGCCGCCTCAGAAGGCCCGTTTCTCGAAATCTCCGGAATGACGTATACCGATCACCTAAACTACCGGATGACGGTTAAAAACTACGACGGCGCTCGAGGTCGCCAATTCTTGGGTGTTTCAGCTAGGAAAAACCGACTTCGGTCTTGATGGGTTGCTGTTCCACGATCCGCGGAGGTCCGCGATCCGGAACATGGTTCGATCCGGCACGCGCGAAAAAGTTACGATGAAGATATCGGGCCATCTCACGCGCGGTGTTCGACCGCTACGACGTCGCGGACGAAGCGATCTGCATGAGGCTGGAGAGCGAATGAGCGAGTACCTAAAGACGCCAAAGAAGCAGGGGGGAAAGTGGTCGCGATGAAAAAGGCAAAAGCCAACTAATGATTTTTGGGCACAGTTTGGGCACAATTGACGCCCCAGCCGGAAAGAGTGCTCTGTAAGTGGTGCGGATGATAGGACTTGAACCTACACTCCCTTGCGGGAACTGGAACCTAAATCCAGCGCGTCTGCCAGTTTCGCCACATCCGCACGGAGCCGATTTGCGCTCAACGCCATCATAACATCGGCGTCAGCCTGCACTGGCGCGAAAAGACTTCTCCATTATCAATTGAGCCACATCCATCAACCGGAGCCCCGGCGTCCCGCAGGCGCATAGCGAGCGGTCCAGCGTTGCCGTGTGACCAGTCGCCATGCGCAGCACTGGATACTCCAGAGAATGGAGTGACGTCACTACCAGTTCCCCCGAACGCAGCTCGAAGATCGCGTCGTCCTCGCGAACGTGCAATCCGTCGTGCGCTTCGCATTCTTCGGCGACCGGTTCGTCCTCCAGTCCCAGCCACTGCTCGAACACCGGCACCTGGTACGCCTCCCAGAAGACATCGCGGTCGGCTTGCGTCAGAGTTCCGTGCCGCACGCCCGTAAACGCCACCACTGGGTAGCGTTGCGGTCCGGCGACACTCGCCATTTCACGCAGAATGTGTACCGGTGCCGCCAACGTCTCCGCTTTCACGGAGCTTCTTCGCTTGCATCCGTCTAGCAGCAATGACACTTTTGGGGATGGCTGCAAGGGATAACGGAATTCCGCCTTTCGCCGGCCGGATTGCGGATTCCGGAACGCCGCACGGTTTCCGTCGAAGTGATTGAAATCGACCTGGGGCAACCAGTCCAGATACTTCATCAACGGCATCTCAATTGTCTGGAGCCGGTCCTTATAGAACGCAGTCCTTCGCCCGGCGTGCAGAACCGCTTGCAGTCCGGCTTCCTGGCGGCTAGTGATTTTCAGTAGCATGATCCCCAGAAAACCTAGTGCAGTGCGCGTGGAGTTTCTCTCACTGACAAGCTATCGCTTCAGCAGACGTTCCAGATTGCCGCCAAATAGCAACCGGGCATCTTCCGCGCCGATGCCAATATCTGAGACGGCCTTCGCCTGCGTCTCAAAAATTTCCGCCTGCCACCCTCTTGGAAAGAAGGACGAATCCGTACCGAACAGCAGCCGCTTTGGCCCCACCACATCGATAGCACGCTGAAACACGGTCTTCAAATCCAGCGGTTCGGGTTGAAATTTCATCCAGCTATTGGTGCTGGACGTATCCAGATATACGTTGCCGCAAAGATCGCCCACCATCAGTGCTTCTCGCAAATAGCCCGCGCCGAAATGTGGAATCACGAACGGGAGTTGCGGAAATTGCAGAGCGGCGGTGTGCAGGTCAATCGGATTTGAGAACCGCATATCGAAGTGCGACGGCAAGTCCAGCTTCTTCCGCACCCCTACGCTGAGCACGCCGCAATGCACAAAAGCGATGCGGCCCGGTTTCCCGCCAGCGGTTTCCAGCAGCGGCGCCACTCGATTATCCGTCATGGAGAACCGATGCATTGCTGGAAAAAAACAGATCCCGTGCAAGCCCCTTTCAAACGCCGCCTTCGCCCGGGCCAGTGCGTCTGGTGCGCACGGGTTGCACATGAAATAACCGTAGAATCGATCCGGATGGCTGGAGACGGCGGCAGCCACAGAATCCTCGTCGTTCGGCGTGCTGGCAATGAGCGCGGCCTTCCTCACGCCGTGCCGGTCCAATTCCTGCACCCAGCGCCCCGCAAGGGCTTCGGGTTCTATGCCGGGCGATTCCCATCCCAGCATGCCCGGTATCTCATCCGGCTGTGTACCCGGTTTCTGCGCGGACAATGCGGAAAAGAACCGGTGCGAGAAGAAGTGAACGTGCGCGTCTTCAACGGGGATGTTTCCCCAGGGAGTGGTCATGCAAGGGGCTCGGCGCCGTCCGGCACCGGAAACCGCGTGATCCCGGCTGACAGGGCAAGCTGAGTGAGACCGGCCACATTGTTCACGCCAAGTTTTTTCATCATGGTCTTGCGATAACTACGAACCGTTTGCAAGCCAAGGTCCAGCATGACGGCGATCTCTTTACTCGTCTTCCCTTCGGCAACCATGCGAAGCACCTGCAACTCCCGTGGGGAGAGGCCTTCCAGCGCGGACGGCACTTGCTTCGATTCCAGGTCGCCGCGCTGAATGCGATGCAGCAGACGGTCCGAAACCTGCGGGCTCAGATAGGAGCCGCCCTTCGCCACCGTGCGGAGCGCGTCCAGAAGATCGTTGTCGGACGCCTTCTTCAGCACGAACGCGCGCGCACCGGAGCGAATGGCGCTCACAACTGAATGCTCGTCATCGTACATGGAGAGAATAATGATCTTGGTCTCCGGGCAATGGCGAAGAATTTCGGTAGTGGCTTCAATGCCATTCAGACCGGGAAGCCCGATGTCCATCAGAATCATGGCGGGTTTCAATCGCTTGCACACCTGCACGGCGTCGGCGCCGTTTTCGGACTCTCCAACGACGTGGAATTCTTCGCTGTGCTTGAGAATGGCCTTGATGCCATCCCGCATGATCTTGTGATCGTCGACAAGCAGAACATCGTAGCGCATATTTTTTATCTGCCCGCAGAGCCAGGCTATTCCATGCCATTCCGGGCGCGCTGCCTGGCTGCGGGATTCCTTTCGTTCTTGGATACCGGTTTTTGGACCGGAAATGTGCTGCGCACGATGGTGCCCTTGCACGGCTCGCTGCCGATGATTACGTCAATCCCAGCTTGCGCGGCGTAGTGTTCCATTAACAGTAATCCTAATCCACCCGAGTGCATCTTGGTGTCGAGAATTGAAAAACCTGCGCCATCGTCGCGCACCTCCATGGCGATCGCCTTTGCGGTAGGGCGGACGTGCACTTCAATTTTGGACGCCCCGGCGTGCTTCAAAGCATTCTCAAGGGCGTGCTCGGCGATTTTGTACCACGCATTTCCTACTTCGCGTGGCACCCGTACAGAGGAGTCGAAAAGAAACCGGATGGAGCCGCCGAACCGGTTACGGAATCTCCCCACCAGGCGGTCCAGGGCATTCTGCAGCCCCACGCGCTCCACCACTGCAGGATTCAGATCGTAGCTCAGGGCACGGACTTCCGACATCGCTTGGTCCAGCAATTTTTGAATTTCCACCGTGCGAGCGGCGATCTCCGGCACCCGGTCCTGAAAGTCCAGCCGGAGCACATCCAACTGCAGGCCCACCGCACTCAATACCTGGCCAACTTCATCGTGCAGTGTCCGTGAAACACGGTCGGATTCCACCTCGCGAGCGTTGATCGTGGAGAAAAGCATCCGTGTCAGGAGTTGCTGCGGATCCGTCATATCTTCTTCAAACCGGTGCGATAACAGTTTGCCGGAATCGTGTGTACGTTCTACTTTTTTCTTGCGATTGCCTTGCGGGCCGCCGTAACAACATCGTTGGCCAATAATCCGTATTTCTCAAGCAGTTGTTCCGGTGTTCCCGATTCCGCGTAAGTGTCCTGGATGCCGACAAACTCCATTACACACGGCGTGGTCTCAGCCACCACCTGGGCCACGCGGACACCCAACCCACCTTCCACCAAATGCTCTTCACAGACTACAACGGCGCGTGTCTCCGCGGCCGCGCGCGCGATCAGATCGCGGTCCAGCGGCTTAATCGTATGTAGATCGATCACCCGCGCGGAGATGCCCTCCGATTCCAGTGTTTCCGAAGCGCGAATCGCTTCAGCCACCAGCAGACCTGTTGCAAAGATGGTCACGTCACTGCCTTCCACCAGTTCGATGCCTTTTCCGATGGTGAACTTCTGATCGGGCTGGTATACGATGGCAGTCTTGGCCCGGCCGGCGCGAATGAAAACGGGCCCGAAATGCGCGGCCGAAGCATGCACCAGCGCTTTCATCGCCACTTCATCCGCGGGGCATATGACAGTGAAGCCGGGAAGGGAACAGGCCAATCCCAGATCTTCAATGCTCATTTGAGAAGGGCCATCTTCTCCGATGGAAATTCCGCTGTGAGTGCCCACCACCTTCAGATTCACGTTGGGGAACGCGGCGGTGACGCGCAGTTGCTCAAAGCCTTTATTGATGACGAAACAGGAGAAGCTGGACACAAATGGGATCTTCCCGCTGGATGCAAGCCCGGAGCCAATGGCGACCATATTAGCCTCGGCAATTCCGCACTCAATAAACCGGTCAGGAAAATCCTTGGCGAACTCCGCGGTGTAGGTGGACTTCGAGAGATCCGCGTCGCAAACCACAACATCTTTGTTCGCGCGGCCCAACTCAACCAGGGCCTTTCCAAATGCCTCGCGTGTGGCGGCCCCCAACTTCAATTCAAACTTGGTCTTTGCCTGCATCTATCCAATCTCCTGCAATGCTAATTCCATTTCCTGCTGTGTGGGCGCCGAGCCATGATACTTCGGATTATTTTCCATGAACGATACGCCCTTGCCCTTGATCGTGTTTGCCACCAGCACGGTCGGCTTCCCTTTCGTAGCTTCCGCTTCGGTGAAAGCGGCCTGGAGCGCGGGAATGCTGTGGCCATCCAGTTCAATCGTATGCCAGCCAAATGCCTTCCACTTCTCAGCAAGAGGCGAAAGATCCAGAATGTCTTTCACAAAACCATCGAGCTGGATCTTGTTGTAATCCACGATGCAGACCAGATTATCGATTTTGTGGAACGGAGCGAACATGGCCGCTTCCCAAACCTGGCCTTCCTGCGATTCGCCATCTCCCAGCACCACGTAGGTACGGGAAGGGCTGTTGTTCATCCGTGCCGCCAGCGCCATGCCGATGCCAAGCGAGAGCCCCTCTCCCAAGGATCCGGTGGATCCCTCCAGCGCCGGAATGAACCGGACATCGGGGTGTCCCTGATAGATGGAGCCCAGCTTGCGTAACGTATTCAGTTGATCTTTCGGCGTGAAGCCAAGTTCCGCCATGGCCGAATAAAGCACGGGGCAGGCGTGGCCTTTCGATAGGATGAACCGGTCGCGGTCCGGCCATTTCGGATTCGCCGGATCAAGCCGCATGACGTCGAAAAAAAGAGTGGCGACAATCTCAACCGCCGAAAGCGATCCGCCGGGATGTCCCGATTTGGCTGCGGTGATCATCGTCACAATGTCACGCCGGATCTGGCGGCAGATTGCCTGCAACTCCTCGGCGTTCGTGGTTTTTTTCATAGGCTGATCTCAATTTAACACGCTGCGAGAATGGGAACGTGCTTGTTTTCAGGACATCGAATGAGGCGCCGCGGCGCTTAGCCATTCTCGCCGGCAGCTTCAATCCGCCCACGCTTGCGCACATCGCGCTGGCACAAGCGGCCTTGACCAAAGCGGCGGATGAGGTTTTGTTCGTCGTGCCGCGTGCATTTCCCCACAAGGAGTATACCGGGGCATCTCTAGACCAGCGTGTAGCGATGCTGCGGAAAGCCACTGCCGGCGGCGCGCGATTCTCCATCGCCATCTCGGATGGCGGCCTGTTCGTTGAGATCGCGCGGGAAGCGCGAGTGTACTATCCGGAATCCGATTTGTGGTTCGTGTGCGGACGCGATGCAGCCGAGCGGATTGTCAATTGGGACTACGGTGAACCGGAAGCATTTTCAAGGATGCTGGACGGTTTCGGCCTGCTGGTGGCGCGCCGCCAAGGCGAGTACACGCCCCCGGCAGAGTTCGCGCACGGGATTGAGATACTGCCGTTTGAGAAGTACGACGAGCATTCCTCCACTGAGGTCCGGCGGCGTTTGGAACGTGGAGAGCCATGGCGAATGTTGGTGCCCGCCGCGATCGCCGGCGATGTGGAGACGATCTATTCGTGAAGGCTGGTGTCAAGGAACGCGCGAAGCCGGTGACTGCGGCTGGGATGCCGTAACTTGCGCAGCGCCTTCGCTTCAATCTGCCGGATGCGTTCCCGCGTGACAGCGAAGTACTGGCCTACTTCCTCCAGCGTGTGTTCGGAACCGTCCTGCAGGCCGAACCGCATCTTGACGATCTTTTCCTCGCGTGGGCTGAGTGTTTTCAAAACCTCCGCGGTCTGCTCACGAAGGTTGAGATTGATCACCGCCTCAGAGGGCGATGTGACGCGCCGGTCGACGATGAACTCCCCAAGATGGGATTCCTCTTCTTCGCCCACCGGAGTCTCCAGCGAAATCGGCTCTTGCGCGATCCGCATCACCTTCCGCACCTTTCCCACCGGCAGTTCCATCCTCTGGGCAAGTTCTTCCGTGTTCGGTTCGCGTCCCAGTTCCTGCTGCATCTGGCGCTGGGTGCGGATCAGCTTGTTGATCGTCTCGATCATGTGGACCGGAATCCGGATCGTCCGCGCCTGATCGGCTATCGCGCGCGTGATGGCCTGCCGCACCCACCAGGTGGCGTAGGTGGAAAACTTGTATCCGCGTTGATAATCGAACTTGTCCACCGCCTTCATCAGGCCAATGTTTCCTTCTTGAATGAGATCGAGGAATTGCATACCGCGGTTCGTGTAGCGTTTTGCGATAGAGACGACCAGCCGGAGATTGGCCTCAATCAGTTGCTTCTTCGCCGTTTCGGCCTCAAGCTCTCCCCGCTCTACAATCTGCAGCGTACGCCGCAATTCCGTGGAGGTGGCGCCGCACTCTTCTTCCAGCTGCTGAATCCTTTGACTGTTGTGCCTGAGTTCCTTGCGAAGCTCGCGCGGTCCGGAGCCATTCACCGGCTCTTCTGAGGAACTCGCGCAAAACGGACTCGTTTCCGGCAGCCAAGTCCGCCGAGTTCCTCTTTCGTTTGGCGCCGCCGGAAGCGGTCTTTGCGCTTCCATCCGGCGCTGCGCACGGGAGATTTCGCCTTCCAGAACCTTGAACTCATCCACTGCCCTGCGCAGCCGGTCTGCCAGCCGGCGACGCGCCGGTGAGCTGAAGGGCAGCTTCCGAATGGCGGATGAGATTTTAATGGTGTTCCGCGCCACGCCAAATCGCAGGCCGCGGTGCTGCTTGGGCTTCAACTGGCGCGAAATGGATTGCATCTTCTGCCGGAACTGAAGCGATTTCTTGTATAGTTTCTCGATTTCCTCAATTGCGGCAATCAGATCGCCGGCTTGCGAATCCAGCGCCTCGTCGGTCATCAGCGGGTCGGGCACAAGCAGGATATCCCGCACTAATATTGTGCCGTTGCGGATCGGTTCTGCCATCTGGATGATCTCGCGAACCACCAATGCAGATCGCGAAAGAGCTTTCCCAATGCTTCGCTGGCCCCGCTCAATCCGCTTGGCGAGCTCGATTTCTCCCTCACGCGTGAGCAGCGGAACGGTTCCCATTTCACGCAAATACATGCGGACCGGATCGTTCGTCTTATCAACAAAGTCCTGAACGAGTTCGGCATCTGCGAATTCCTCGTTCTCGTCCAGCTTTTTGTCGTATTCGAGCTTCGGCTCTTCCAGGATTTCAATACCAGCGGTGTCGAAATCGGCAAGAAGATCGTCGATCTCGCGGCCGGCAGCCATTTCGTCTGGAAGAATCTCGTTCACTTCGTCGTAAAGAACGAAACCCTTTTCTTTACCCGAATCGACGAGCTGTCTCAAACGACCGAATTTATCTTCGTTTGCCACTTGAAGCCTGCCCCATACTCCTGCGAACTAAGTTCGCAACCCGCCGGTTCACCATAGTGTACAACATGAGTCAGTTACCCGGCCTGTTCCGCGGCATGGTCATTTCCTGCATCAAACGAAATGCCTCCTGCATGTCACCGGACCGCTCGGCTTGCTTCAGGCGGATGCGCAATTCCGCATTCGCCGCCTCTTTTTCGTCGGCGTCCAACCTGCGCAGGAACGCATCGGCCTGCTCCCTGCTGTAACCCTCTTCTGTATTATCGGCAAAAACTGCCTCCGCCAACAAACTTTTTTGACCTTCGTCCAGACGGCCTTCGAGTGCATGGAAGCCAAAATCTGGATCGCTATCGTGCAATGCGAATATCGCGGCCAGAATGTCCCGGCTCCCGTACTTCGGAAGCATAACCGAGCATCGCAGCCTCGGGATCAGAATGTCGCGCACTCCCCGGCCGGCAACCAGAGCGCGCAAGAGAATCCGTTCGGACATGCTCAACGCAGGGCCGGAGCGGGGCGCCTGCCTAACGGTACCTTTCATCGCCGTCTTGCGAAATTCATCGAGGACCAGGCCGCGCTCAATTCCCAAATAATCGGCAACCTCTCCAGCCACCATGGCGCGCTCCAGTTTATCCGAGATGCGCTCAATTGAAGGAAGCAGAAATTTCAGACCGGCGATGCGGCCGTCGGACGTGCGCATGTCAAACTTCTTCCGGGCACGTTCAGCAAGCCAAATAAAATACCCGGGAGCTTTGTCCAGTTTTTCAAGATACGTCCCGGCCCCCCACTTTTTCACGTACTCATCGGGATCGAGGCCACCATCCAGTTCCAGAACACGGACGTGCATTCTCTCGTCCAGCAGCATCTGAATGGATCGTTCAGTGGCATTCGCGCCCGCTGCATCGGGATCAAAGTTGACCACGATATTTTCCGAGTGGCGGCGCGCGGCACGCACCTGGCCCGGAGTCAGGGACGTGCCGCAACTGGCGATCACGTGATGCACGCCGGCCGAGTAAACGCCGATCACATCCATATATCCTTCCACCAGCACCACCCGGTTGCCCTTGCGAATGGAGTCCTTCGCGCGGTGGAGATTGTACAGAACCGCACTCTTCTTATAAATAGGGGTTTCCGGCGAGTTCAGATATTTCGGCTCTTCCCCGGCCGCTAGCGCGCGCCCTCCAAAGCCAATCACTTTGCCCGGCTCATCATGGATGGGAAACATCAGGCGGCCACGGAAACGGTCGTAGGTTCGCCCATCCTTGTTCCCGATCAGTCCCGAAGCTTCCAATTGATCCGCCCCGTACTGCCGTAATTGCTTCACCAAATCCTGACCGGAACGATCGGACAACCCGAGGCCGAAATGTTCAATCATGCCCGCCGCAAGCCCTCGCTTGTTTAGATAAGCGCGTGCTTCGGCGCCCCCCGGGCCGCTTAAATTGGAGCGGAATACTTTCGCCGCGATCTCATGCATCTCATAAAGCGCGTTGCGGAGCTTGCTTTCCGGGTTGTGATATTCCTGGCGGACCGGCATGGGAATGCCGTTGCGGTCCGCCAGCGTTTTCAGGGCTTCAGGAAACGTGAGATGGTCGAATTCCATCACGAACGCGATCACATCGCCCTTTGCATCGCAGCCGAAGCACTTATAGAATTGGTGAATCGCGCTGACGGAGAATGAGGGCGACTTCTCGGTATGAAAAGGACACCGCCCCACGTAGCGATTCGGCCCCGCTTTACGCAAAGGTACATACTCGCCAATCACCTTGACGATATCCACCGAGGCTTTCAGATGGTCTACAAATTCCATGAAGAGCGTTGCTTAATGATAAACGATGCGGGTCTTTCCATCCAGACCGGCCAGCGCCGGCTGGACCTGATCGGCGATAATCGCACAGGGACTCTCTTCATGCAAGATATACATGCGGCTCCAAAGCATTTATCAACGGAAATAGCTATAATAGTTCACCTTATCACGGTTAACATAGGTTGTAATTTAAAGTTGAACGATTTCTAATTGGGTTGGAGCATCCGTACGACTGTGCCTCAAGATGGGAAGAAAGTTCTTCTCATCGAAATTAACGAAGTTACCTGGGATCTGATCGATCCTTTTATCGCGGAAGGCAAGTTACCAACGTTTGCCCGATTGAAGCGGGAAGGCTCCTGGGGCTCTCCAATGAGTGTCGATCTACCCCCTCAATTGGATCCCTGGACTACCGTTTACACGGGAAGGCCGCAAACCGAACACGGTGTATATTTTCTGCAACAGCCGCCCGAAACAATAAAGGCTCCGCGCATCTGGGAACTGTTGCATCAACAAGGAATCAGCGTTGGCGTATACGGGAGTGTCTGCTCGTGGCCTCCGCTGCCGGTAAATGGCTTTCATGTACCAGACACTTTTTCGCCTGATACCGCGACGCATCCCCCAGAGTTGGAAGCAATTCAGGCCCTTAATCTCACTTATACCCGGTCTATCCGGCTTCCGAGCGATCAGGACACGTTGGGATTCAAGATGCGGCTGGGAATGCAATTGCTCAAACTGGGATTAAGCCCATCCACTATGATGTGCATTCTTACTCAGTTGGCGCGGGAGCGAATCGACTCTAAGAAGCGGTGGCAGCGGGTGGTCTTGCAGCCGCTCGCGAACTTCGATTTCTTCCGGCAGCTATATAGGAAACATCGGCCGCGCTTCGCCTCGTTTCACACCAATCATGGCGCGCATTATATGCACACGTATTGGAAGGCGATGCAACCCGATAAGTTCCTTCCGCTCGAAAACTCCGCGGATGAAGTCGAAAATTACGGAAGCGCCATCGAATATGGTTATCGAAGCGCCGACGATCTATTGAAGAATATACTATCCCTAGTGGGCCCCGATACTATATTAGTGGTGGCTTCGAGCATGGGACAAAAGCCATTCACCACTTCCCTGAAAGGCGGGAAGGTGATCCGTCAATTGCATTCCGTGGATGATTTGCTACGGATAGCCGGTTTCGCCAGCCGCGCCAAAGCTGTTTCGATGATGTCCGATCAGTTCAATATATATCCAGATTCGCCGGCTACTGGCGAGGAACTGGTAGCGGCCCTCAAATCGGTCTATGTCGATACCCCGGATCTTCCAATGTTCGCCATCACCACGGTGGATAATGGCATAACAGTCAACCTTGTCGCCACGGACCGGGTAAAAGAGAATTCGCGCTGCTACTTCCCGCTAACGCCCGGCGCCCCCTCGCACTCTTATTTCGAACTGGTTTACGATTCCAAACAGGTTAAATCGGGCTGCCACGATCCGAAAGGGATGATGATCATCTATGGGACTGGTATTCGAGCCGGTGTGGAAATCGGGAGTTGCACGAACCTTGATATCGCCCCCACGCTCTTTACGCTGCTGGGTGAACGCGTTCCCTCATCGATGACCGGGCGGATTCTCACGGAGGCTTTTGAACAGAATCCGGTTAAGGAACAGGAACTGGTTTCGGGGGCCCTCTAAGCGTTTCAGAACACTCTTAAGCAGCTACTTCGACGTAATTAACGGAAGAACTCGGCTCGGGAATCGGCTCGCCAACCAGCCGCATTCCCTCGAAATGAACGCAAGCGCATCCTAGAAATTGATACATGTTTCCTCTTCCGTATCGCCGACCGCGGCACAGCCGGATACGTCGAGAAGGTCAACCCGGAACCCAACCGTTAAGAACTGTTGTATTCCGAGGCCAGCAATAGATAGGCCCCCACGAGCATCCCTATGTTCATTGTGATCCGTCCTGAAACGCCTTGCGGCGCGCCGGACAGCTATCGGTCTCTCTGGTGGCGCAGGATGACGATGAGATCGTTGGCCAGGTCGCGATCTCGCCGGTGTCCATCTCTTCCGGTGCAACCGGGTGGTACGGCCTTGGCCCCATTTCAGTCTTGCCTGAGCGACAAGGTTATGGAATCGAAACCCAGCTGATGGAATCAGCGTTGGGGGAGTTGCGGCGCTTTGGGGGCGCTGGTTGCGTTCTTTTTGGCGATCCAACGTATTACCGGCACTTTGGATTCATCGCCCAGCCTGGACTGGTTCTATCCGCTGTGCCCCGCGAGTACTTCCAGGCGATTCTCTTCAGCGGTAATTGGCCCGTCGGTAATGTGAGCTATCACGAAGCGTTCAACGCCATCGAATAATGAATTAGCCGGATCCAGATATCGTTCCGCGCCACACCGATGTTCAAGGTTCGCGGATGTCCGGTTCGTCGAGATCGGTCAATCGCCTGACGGAGCGCTCCGCACGAAAGCTGACTCGCAGGCTAGCCTGTAGAGCATGACCGTGACCCTCACGCCCCATGCCCAGGAGCTGCTCGAACGGCATCTCGCGCACGGCGGCTCTCCCGAACAGGTCCTTGAACGCGCTCTCGAAACCCTCGCTGAAAAAGAAACTTCCGTCGGCGAGCGTTAAAAAAATGACGCCCGCCGAAGCTGTCGCTGACATCCGCGAGCTGCGCAAGGGCGTCACGCTCGGCGGCCTGAAGATTCGGGACCTCATCGACGAGGGCCGTAAATACTGATGCCGGTTTCATTACGGACGCTCCGCGACGCTCCCCTGGCGCTTCGCCGAAGAAGCTACGCCCTGGACGAAAGCACTGCTGGACCGGTTGCAGGGCAGGGATCGCGTGCCTCATGACCCATCGCTTACGTATATCGTTGGCGCTGTGGGGAGTTTGCCTTCCTTCGTTGCCGGGAACAGCGATCATCAAGCAAAAAAGGCCGCCAGCTTCGAACTGGCGGCCCTTTTCGATAGCAAATAAATTCGGCTAGTCGCCGAACGACCCAACCTCTTCGTTCTTTTTCGCGGCCGGCTTCGGCTTGGTCAACAGATCCAGCGGTACGAACCCGCCTTCCTGCGGTTTCTCGCCAAGGATGTGCTGGCGGTAAAGCTTCTCCATCTCGGCATCTTTCGCGGCTTGCTTCATCTTCTCGTCGCGAGCCCGCACCTTTTCTTCCCGCGCGTTCTTCGCGATGCCGACTTCATCCAGATCGTGCTGCAAGCCTTTCTGAACGTCTTCGGCATTCAACTTCAACTTATGCACATTCGTGTCGAGATTGACCGACTTGCCGCCCGCAAAGATCTCATGACGGCCCTTCTCGCCGTACCATTTGGTCAGCGTGGCAGTCATGTGCATCTTCTCAATGATGTTTCTCCAACCCACACCGGTGTTATACGCACAGAAGCTGATCTCGCCTTCCTGTGTAGCATACGGAATAATGCACTGCTCGGTGCGGCGGAAATCGTAATTGAACAGATCCTGGAACCACATGCCGGCGATGAAAAGGAAGTTCCAGCGGTCTCTGCGGCGCTTCTCGATATCGTCGACGGTGCGGTCGCCAGTAACCTTCCCGTAATCGCGGCCAGTCGCGCCGAAGCACTTATCGAACTTCTGTAACAGATCGGTCAATTTGAAATTCGCAGGTGCTTTGAACGGATCGTAGTTGCGAAGCAGCGCGAGCGATACGCCCAGGATCGACGTCTTCTTGCTGCGCGCGCCGTCGTTCACCTGAGCGACGTCCTTCGCAAGCCGGTCGGCCTTCAGGAACGCGGTCACCGGGACCGCTTCCTTCGTTTCCTTGTCAATCATCAGCGCCATGCCGATCCCGCAGTTCGGGTGGCATCCGCAGCTCAATTGTCCCCAGTCCGCGTCCGGTCCATGCACCAGATCGGCCCAATCGGAAAACGTGCTCATGAAGGAGATCGGGAACCAGTCGCGGGTGGGCTCGCCCAATCCTGTCTGGTTCTTCACGTCGTGCGCCATGTGCGATAGCGTGTAGCGTTGTGCCGTCCGGCGCTCGTCGGTGACGGCTTCATCGCGCCCCGTGAAGGACACCGGTTGGAACGACAAGAATGAAATGATCTTCGGATTATCCAGAGCGAAGCGCACAATCGCGCCAACCTGCTCATTGTTGATCCCGTTGATGATCGTCGTCACCGGAACGATATCCACGCCCGCGTTATGCAGGTTGTGAATCGCCTGTAGCTTAACGTCGAACAGATTGCCAACTAACCGATGCGAATTTGCCGCATTGCCGATTCCATCAAATTGCAGGTACGCATAGCGCAAACCGGCCTCAGCCGCCTGCTTGCAAAAATCGGTGCTCTTTGCGAACTCAATCCCGTTGGTAGCAGCCTGAACGCTGTTATAGCCGACCTTGCGGGCGTAGCGGACCGCATCCAGGAAGTAGGGAGAAATTGTGGGCTCGCCACCGGAGAACTGCACCGACATCTGGCGGCGCGGCTTAATCGTGATCGCGTTATCCAGCAGCGTCTGAATATCTTCCCAACTCAGTTCATGCACGAAGCCGACCTGATTGGCATCCATGAAGCACGGATCGCACATCATGTTACAGCGATTTGTAAGATCGACCGTCAGGACCGAACCCCGGCCATGCTTGACCGTGCTGGTTCCATGGTTGTGCAGCTTTTCGTCATTGTGAGCGCGGATGTCGCGGCCGGGGAATACTTCCTCCAGATGACGGAAAAACGCTGTATCCATCGCCATCACGTCTTCAAAGTGGCCGTGCTTCGGGCAATCCTTCACCATCAGGATCTTGCCGTCGCGCTCGACTATCTGCGCCTTGATCTCGCCGACCTTTTCGTTTAGAAGGATTTCGTGAGGCACCTTGCCGTCCACAATCTGTTGGCGGATTTCGGGCACGCAGCGGGGGCAGAGGGAATCCGTGGTGCGGGGCCAACCGAGCGGCGGCTTTTCTTTCTGGTAAGACTTCAATAACGGTTTGTCAGACCATTTTGGTGTAAACGAGGGATTCTGCTTGTAGCGGTTAGCTTTCTCGAAGATAGTCCAGGCCGCGCCCGCGAGCATTGTAACGGCTTTTTCTGCGTATTTAATCGGCTTGTGCATTGGTATCTTTCGGTTACACTCGCCTTTCGGGGTGCCGCCGAACGATCTCCTTTGTGAATTTAACCACTGGCATCGGATCGAGAGTTCGCAATTCGACTTCCACAGTATAGACCCCACAGTTGAGGGGAGCTACGGCAATGAATCAAACTGCTTGTTTTGTTAGTTGTATGGCGGAATCGCAGATTGAACGGCAAACTGGGATAATACTTATGACAGGAGCCGACTTAGCGCCAAGTGACATCGAGTTACGTGAAACGGTTAGCGCAGGAATGCGGCTTCGAGTTGGCCGGAGTGGCGCTTGCCGCGCCGTCTGGAGACGCAGAGAGGTTCCTCAACTGGGTATCTCAGGGCATGGCCGGCCAGATGGGATACCTGACGGATCATCGGGCCAATCTGCGGCAGAATCCGTGCCAACTGCTCCCCACTGCCAAGGCGGTCATCTGCGTCGGAAAGCTTTATAATGAAACGAACCCAAATTCGGTGAATTGTAAGGAGCCGTACGCCGGATGGGTTTCCCGGTACGCCTGGGGCGATGATTATCACGGCGTGGTTCGGTCCGGGCTGGAAAACTTAGCGGAGAAGCTTCGTCAACACGGCGGCATTTTCGACTATAAGATCTGTGTGGATACCGCGCCTCTTCTGGAACGCTCCTACGCGCGGCTCGCCGGGCTCGGCTGGATCGGGAAGAACACCTGCCTAATTAACCAGCAGATGGGATCGTGGTTCTTTCTGGGGGAACTGCTGGTCTCCCTGGAATTACAGCCCGATGAACCACCCGCGGACCGCTGTGGAACGTGTACGCGGTGTATTCAAGCATGCCCGACCGACGCCATTGTTTCGGAAAGCACTGGTTTTACTGTCGATTCCAGAAAATGCATTTCCTACTTCACCATTGAGCTGCGCGGTCCGGTGCCGGAGGAAATGCGTTCAGGGATGGGGAACCACGTGTTCGGTTGCGACATTTGCCAGGATGTTTGTCCGTGGAACCAGCGTGCCCCGGCCACCACCGAGCCTGCTTTCGCCGCAAGGCACTTCGCGCCGGCATTGCACCGGCTGGCGGCGTTAACGGAAGAGGAGTTTCGAGAAACATTCCGGAACAGCCCCATCCGGCGGGCCAGGTATGCGGGTTTCTTGCGTAGCGTGGCGATTGCAATGGGAAATAACGGAGACGCCCGCTTTCGTGAGCCGCTTCAGAAACTGGCTGCCTCGTCAGACTCACAGTTAGCGGAACACGCTGCCTGGGCGCTTTCCCGAATAAAATAAGCGTGTGGCGCGTGTTGTTGTTCTGATTGCTGTGTGTTCCTTGCTTTTGCCAGCCGAAGAGCCCGTAATCTCCCCCGCATTCGATTACTTTTACAACCTTGAATACGGCGAAGCGATTCGTGAATTCAAACAGCAGTGTACGGCGCACCCGGACGACCCGGCGCCGTTCAATTACGTTGCATTGGCCGTGCTGTATCGCGAAATGTTCAAAGCGGGCGCTCTAGAAATTGAACTTGCCAGCGGCGATGGCGCTTACAAGAGATGGCCGAAGATGAATCCATCACTCGAAGCCAAACGCAATTCGATACGGCTGTAGCCAAGGCGATGCAGTTGGCACAGAAGAAACTGGAGAATCCAAATGACATTCATTGACGCCCGCCTTACAAAGGGAGTCCATGACTACATCATTGGCAGCCTTCCGTTTACGTACAAAATGCTCGGCATGCTCGCCGGTTTTCATGGCAACCGCGAGAGCGGAATTCGGACGCGGCAAGAGGTGGCAGCCAAGGGCCGTTTGAATCGATACGATGCTCAAGTATTTCTTACGGTGCTGTACCGGCGCGAGCACACGCCAGCCAAAGCGATTCCGATCTTTGACGGGTTGATCGCACGATTCCCGCGTAATTATCTATTCCGGATTGAGCTTGCCCAGATGTATGCCGCCAGCGAAGAGAAGCGCCAGGCGCTCGCCGTCCTGCAAAAAGTGGAGGACCTTAAGAAGGCCGGGGCGTCCGGCTACGGCTCCCTGCCGGAGGAGAAAATCGCTTACTACAAGGGAGCCCTTCTATTCAGATATAACGATCTCAATCCAGCGTTGGCGCAGATGAAGCAGGTGGCCGCGAAATCGAGCGAACTGGACCTGAACACGGGAATGCAGGCGTGGATGCGTGTGGGGCAGATTTACGATTTAAAGGGACAGTGCGCGGAAGCTGTGAATGCATATAAACAAGCCATTGCACTAGCGCCAGAATCGGACGGGGCGAAAGAACCGCGGCAATATCTCTCATCGCCATACCGCCGGAAAGAACCTGCATGAAAAACGGGCTTTGTAGTGCAGGTCTTTTTGGTGTTTTTGAGCAGCGGCGCGCCGCTCACCTTACCGGGAATCACTTCAACCAAGGGGCATTGTGACCAATCAAAAATTGCCATGTTCATACCCTTCTTTTATCGTCTTTTAGCATGATTCGGTAAAGTCGTTCGGTCATGTATTTAATGACTTGACACGGGTTTTCCGGTTCTGTCGTCGAGAGCGAATTCGGGGAGGGAGGACGGCGCATGGCGAGTTCCTGAAGATACCCGGCAAGTAGGTCACGGGACAATCGGATACGATTGCCAATCGGAATCGTCGAAATGCCACCATTCCGTGGGCAGGCCGATGAAGCCGTGCCGCGACATGGCTTGCTCCAGGCCTGTCCTGTTTTTCAGTATCTCCGCTGGTAGTTGCGCGTAGCCGCGGTGCGCTTTCTCTGTGAAGTCGTCGAATGGCGTCGGCATTGGAAGCTCTTTCCCAGCTGAGTCAACCAGAGTCAGATCCACTGCCGCGCCGCGATTATGCCGCGAGCCCTTCGCGGGATTGGCCACATACCGCCCATCTGGCACCAACGCCCAAAACTTACGCTGTACCGATAGCGGACGGTAGCAATCGTAAACCTT
>JBBPYD010000126.1:0-14345 GCA_038200305.1 Bryobacterales bacterium | reverse complement strand
TTTCGACGGGTTTGCGGATCGTGGCGGTTATCAAGCGCGATGGAAGATTTGGGAACTGTTCTTAGAGGCTGACTCATTTGTCTCTCTATCTGGAGTCTAGCCTCTATATGTGGAGTTCGTCAAGCTGCCCCGCCTTTGGGGAAACTTGCCAAACCAGCTTTTTCGTGCGGCCCTCAAACATGTCCACCACCAGGGTGCCCACCCGCGTAGCCAGTTGGGCGTTCACATCGCGAGCGATGCGGTCCCCCCTCCAGTGAGTTGACTGTCTGATTTTGTCCATTTTTGTCAGGTGCCGCAGCACCTTGTCACGGTTCAGCCGATAACAAATTCAGCGGTGAGCGGCTGTCGCGTTCTACTTGCTCTATCCTGCACTGTTCGGGCGCTTTGTCTTCGCGCCAACGCAGAAGGCGGGTCCCGTGACGAAAACGGCCGCCGGTGAAGTGATCGTATTGCACTTCCACCACTAGCTTGGGGGCCAGAGGCTGCCATTCGGCGGAGCGTTCGGTGCTCCACCGGCTGGGGCCGCCCGGAGCTTTGCCTGTGAAACCCGGAGGTTGGATCAATGCCTCCACCTTCTTTGTGATTGCCGTCCGGTCCGCGGTCGCTATCCCCGACATGAAGCCGACATGATCCAGCAATCCTTCCTTGTTGTACAAGCCCAGCAGCAGGGATCCTACGTATTTTCCCTTGGTGGCATAACGGAAACCGCCTACCACACAATCCGCCGTGCGCAGGTTCTTGATCTTGAGCATGCCGGTGCGCTCTCCGGATTGATAGGGCAGGTCGGTGCGCTTGGCAATGATTCCATCCAGGCCGCCAACCATGGTCTGAAACCATTTCTTGGCGGTCTTGAGATCCGGAGTGGCCGGAGACATCGCGATGACGCCTGAACCGGTCAGATATTTCTCAGCGAACGTGCTCAAGGCGTGGCGGCGCTCCGATAAGGGTTTTTCGGTCCAGGACTTCCCGGCGGCATCCACCAGCAGATCGAACACGATGAATGTAGCGGGCGTTTCCTGTGCAAGCTTTTTCACGCGGCTTGCGGCAGGGTGGATGCGCTGCAAAAGATCGTTGAATGAGAGATTGCCGTTGATGCCGACGACGATTTCACCGTCCAGGACAAATTTCGCCGCCTTCAGCTTTTGCAGTGCGTCCGCAACCTCCGGAAAGTAGCGGCCGAGGCTCTGGCCGGATTTTGACATCAGTTCAATCTCTGTGCCATCGCGGAACGCCAGACAACGAAAGCCGTCCCATTTGGGTTCGTATTCCCACTTAGGTCCTTCAGGAATGGCGAGCGCGGATTGCGCTTCCATCGGCGCATAGGTGGTTTCGAGCGGTAACGTCATAGGAATTTCTCTAGCCGGAGGCGGCCGGTTTTGGCGAGCATGGGTGCAAATAGATCGCCGAGTTTTTCCACGCGGCGGGGTACGTTGTCTATGCGGAAGTCGTCTATCGTGCAGTCGCTTTCCACCTCTTTCCACGTGAGCGGTGTGGAAACGGCCGCGCGGGGGCGGGGGCGGATGGAATAGACAGAAGCCAGCGTGCGGCCCCACGCATTCTGGTTATAATCGACCAGTACGCGCCCGGCTGGACGCTTGGCGACGCGGTATTCCGCCGTGATCACCGTGGGGTGACGGGATTCCAGGGTTTGCGCGAGAGCCTTGGCAAATGTCCAGACCTCCTTCTGCAGAGGGCCACGCTGGATGGGCACGTAGATGTGAATGCCTTTAGAGCCAGTGGTCTTGGGATAGCAGGGTATCTTAAGCTCGGTTAGGGAGTCCCGAACGATCAACGCCGTTTCGCGGACCTGCTCGAAGGTGGCGCCGGGGACGGGGTCGAGGTCAAAGTGCAGGTAGTCCGGCCGGTCCACATCGTCACACTTGGCATACCACTGATTGAGGTCGATGCAGCCGAGATTCACCACCCACATCAGCGAGGCCAGATCTTGGATGATGGGAAAGTCCACCACATTGCCGGAAGCGTGCTTAATGGAGCAGATATCGATCCATGCGGGGCGCGGGGACGGGGCGCGTTTCATGAAGAAGAAATCTCCGGCGGCTCCGTTCGGGTATCGTTTCATCACCATGGCGCGGTTCTTGAGATGCGGTAGAAGCGCAGCGGATACGTCGGCGTAGTATTGGAGCACATCGCGCTTGCGGGCGCCGATTTCGGGGAAGAAGACCTTTTGCAGATTGGTGAGCTTGACGGCGCGGCTGCCTATGGGGAGCTCGATATCGTTCACGCCGTCCGGAACGCGTAATTGCACACGGGTAAGACGGTGTTGCGATGGGAGAGTTTCGTTCTATGTACGTGTAACGTCAGAGCCGGTTGATTCTATCGCCAGAATGGTGCGAAAGAAGACCGACGCCAGCGCGTTTGAGAGCAGTTGGATAGCGGGAGCCCACTCCGGGGGACCAGGGAAAAGGACCTGGAAAAGTAGAGGGCGATCGGTAACTTCGATCAGGTGGTTGATATGTTCGAGAGGGGTGCCGTCGAACAGCGGGATCAGCACATTGTCCCGGAATACTTCGAGCATCATGCGGTCGGCTTCGGGCTGAACGCCGGTGAGCAGCACGCCCATGCTGGCGGGTTCGGAAGATTCGAACAAGGAGGCGAGGGCGACGCCTCCAGGCGCGGCGGACCAATCGAGTTCCAGTTCTCCCTTCTTTAGGAAAGAGAGCTTGTCACGGAATTCCGGAGGCCGGTTCTTGAGAAACTCGGTCACCACGGCGCAAACGGCCTGGCCTTGCTGATTGGTGGGCACGAGGTCTAACTTCCCCGCTTCCACCCGCGCTTCTTCGAGATAGACATTCCGGACGTAGAACATCGCTCCCGGATTGTAACAGGACGGGAGCGTCTGGGCGGATTATGATGGAACCTCCGGGGAGTGTCTTGCGATGATAACGAAGACGAACGCGGTCAGGGTGCTGGACAACTTACAAATTTCATACGAGTTGCGGGAATACGAGGTCGATCCAGACGATCTGACGGCGGAAACCGTGGCCGAAAAGATTGGACTTCCGGTTGAGCAGGTTTTCAAGACACTGGTGGCGGAAGGGGACCAGTCCGGGGTGTGCCTGGCGGTGATTCCGGGGCATTATCAACTCGATCTGAAAGCGCTGGCGAAGCAGACGGGCGACCGCAAGATCGACACGGTTGCTTTACGCGACGTACAGCCACTTACCGGATATATTCGGGGCGGAGTTACGGCGCTGGCCTGCAAGCACGAGTATCCGGTGTATGTGGATGAAGTGGCGCAATTGTTCGACGTCATCTCTGTTTCCGGCGGGATGCCCGGATTGCAGGTTCTCTTGCGGCCCGAGGATTATTTGAGGGCCGTAAGTGGCCTTTATGCCGAGATTTCACGCGAGAAGTGACGCCCGGTTCTCATTTATACTGAGTTTCCCGTACACATCCGGCGTAACCATGCGCCAGGAAAAAGGTCTATATAATGTATACCAACGAATGCGTTATCTGATTTCCACGTTTGCGTTCGCGAGCCTGGCATTTGCCGCGGACATTCCCTCCTTTGAACAAACCGTCGAACCGTTTATAGCGAAGAACTGTGTGACGTGCCACAACTCAAAGACGAAGAGCGGCGAGTTGGACCTACAGATTTATCACGATTCGGCGTCTTTCGTGCAGGGCCGGGACACCTGGGAACGGGTGGTCCAGAAGGTCCGGAGCGGCGAAATGCCTCCCAAGGGACTGCCACGGCCTGCGGTGGCGGATGTAAAACAAATCACCGGATGGATTGAGAGCGAATTTGACCGGATTGATCGCAGCGCGAAGCCAGACCCAGGGCGCGTGACAGCACACCGGTTGAATCGCGTGGAGTACAACAACACGGTTCGGGACCTGATAGGCGTCAACTTCCACCCGGCCGATGACTTCCCAGCCGACGATGCGGGGTACGGTTTCGACAATATTGGGGACGTGCTATCGCTCTCGCCTGTGTTAATGGAGAAGTATCTGAAGGCGGCCGAGAAGATCGTGAAGGCGGCAATTGTGGTGGGCTGGACTCCGATGAAGCCGACCCGGGAGAAATTTTCAGCCGAGTCCGGCGCGCAGAAAAAGGCCGAGAAAGATCCCCTGCCGAAACGGGATCCGGCGGCGCTCCACATTATTCATCAGTTTCCCGTGGAGGGAGAGTACGAAATTCGAGCCAGTCTGGCCGGTAAGCGCCCCACGGAGCCGATGAAGGCAACGCTCTGGATCGACGGCAAGGTGCGGAAGACATACGATCTGGTTTTTACGCAAGACCAGCAGCGGGCGTTTGAACTGCGAGTGCCGCTCACTGCCGGACTGCATCGGATCGGCGGCATTGTCACCGCGGTGCAACCCGGCGTGGTGCTGGACAACATTGAGGTGCGCGGCCCTTACAACCAGCTCCAGCCGCCGTTGCCGGCCAGTCACACGCGAATTATTTTCTGCGGGCATCAGCCGGGGCAGCACAACGCCGAATGTGCCCGGAAGATCGTCACAGAGATGGCGCGCAAAGCATACCGGCGCCCGGCAACGGAGAGGGAAGTGGATAACCTTCTGAAGTTCGTTGCCATGGCGCAAAAGGAAGGCGATCCGCTGGAGCAGGGAATCCGGGTGGCCCTGGAGGCAATGTTGGTTTCGCCAAACTTCCTGTTCCGGATCGAGCGCGATCAGAACCCCGCGGATCCGGGCTTCATGCATCCGGTCGGCGAATTTGAACTGGCCTCGCGGCTGTCCTATTTCCTCTGGAGCAGCATGCCCGACGATCAACTCCTGCGGCTGGCGGAAGCAAAGACTCTACGCGATCCAGGAGTTCTCCATGCGCAAGTGAAGCGGATGTTGGCCGACCCGAAATCGAAGGCCCTGGTAGAGAACTTCGGCGGACAATGGTTGCAGTTGCGCAACCTGGATAGCGTGAAGCCCGATCCGGATAAATTTCCGGAGTTCGATCTGGAACTGCGCGACGCGATGAAACGCGAGACGCAGATGTTCTTTGAAACCATCGTGCAAGAAGACCGCAGCATTCTGGATTTCATCGACGCGAAGTTCACGTTCTTGAACGAACGGCTAGCGCAACATTACGGAATTGCTGGCGTGGAAGGCCCGGAGATGCGGCGAGTCGCCCTAAAGGGGGATCGGCGGAGTGGAGTCTTGACGCAGGCGAGCGTGTTGACAGTTTCTTCGTATCCCACGCGGACATCGCCGGTGGTTCGCGGCAAATGGGTGCTTGAGAATATCCTGAATACACCGCCTCCACCGCCGCCGCCCGGCGTGCCTAATCTGAATGAAGAGGCGGTCGGCTCCACGGCGTCGCTGCGAAAGCAACTGGAACAGCACAGAGCGAATTCGATGTGCGCATCTTGCCACTCGAAGATGGACCCGCTGGGATTCGGTCTGGAGAATTACGACGCCATCGGTAAGTGGCGGACCATGGACGGAAAGTTTCCAATCGATTCTTCGGGCGTGCTGCCAAATGGCAAATCGTTCCAAGGATCGGCTGGACTGAAAGGGATTTTGAGAGCCGGTAAAGATGAGTTTACCGATTGCGTCACCGAGAAGATGCTGACCTACGCGCTTGGCAGGGGACTTGAACGCTACGACAAACCGGCAGTAAAATCAATTAGTAAGAAAGTGGCGGATGGAAGTTACCGCTTTTCTCGCCTCATCTTAGAAATCGTGGACAGCATGCCGTTCGAGATGCGCCGGGGCGATGGAGCAGTGAAGGGGACATAGACACATGAGCACTGTAAAGGGAATGCACCTGCACCGGCGAACTTTCTTGAGAGGCTTGGGAACGGCCATTGCGCTTCCTCTGCTGGATGCGATGACGCCGGCGTTTGCGGCTCCTAGCGTTGCGAACGCGAAGGCCCCGTGCCGGATGGCGTTCACCTATGTGCCGAACGGCATCATCATGAAAGACTGGACTCCGGCCGCTGAGGGCGCGAACTTCGAGTTCCTCCGCACGCTGGAACCGATGAAGGCATTCCGTGACGACATGATCCTCATGTCCGGACTGATGCAGAATGGCGGACGCGCTCTTGGCGATGGGCCCGGCGACCACGCGCGCGCGGCATCCAGTTATCTCACCGGAGCGCATCCCAGGAAGACGGCCGGCGCGGATATTACAGCCGGCATTTCTGTTGACCAGATCGCGGCTCAACATATCGGGCCGCAGACGCGGTTTGCGTCGATGGAGTTGGGCCTGGAAGATGGGCGCATCGTGGGCAATTGCGACTCGGGCTATAGCTGCGCTTACAGCAACAGTGTGTCGTGGCGGACCCCCTCCACACCCATGCCGCCGGAAGTGAATCCACGGATGGCGTTTGACCGATTCTTTGCCGGAGTGGACACGAGCGAGACACCGGAAGCACGCGCCAAGCGGGAGCGGTACAGCAGGAGCATTCTCGATTTCGTAATGGAGGACACCCAGCAGTTAGAAGGCAAACTGGGGCCGACGGACCGGCACAAACTGGACGAGTATCTCTATGCCATCCGCGAGCTTGAGAAGCAGATTGAAGCCGCCGAACGGAACGCTAAGGACCGGCCAATGCCAACTTTGGAAGTTCCGGCGGGTGTTCCGGTGGACTTTGCGGATCATGCGCGGCTGATGTTCGATCTGCAGGCGATTGCGTTCCAGGCAGACCTGACCAGGATCTCGACCTTCATGATGGGCCGCGAGGGCAGCAATCGCGCGTATCGAGAGATCAACGTTCCCGAAGCGCATCATGGCCTTTCGCATCACCGCAATAACCCCGAGTGGATTGAGAAGCTGGCCAAGATCAACCATTTCCACATGGAGCAATTCGCATACTTCATCGGGAAGCTGAAATCGATTCCGGATGGAGACGGTACGCTGCTGGATCACACGATGGTGGTTTACGGCAGCGGTATCAGCGATGGCAACCGGCACCTGCACGATAACCTGCCTGTGCTGTTTGTGGGTGGAGGCGCGTCGGCCATCAAGGGTGGCCGGCATGTTCGTTATAAGCAGGAGACTCCGATGGCTAACCTGTTCCTAACGATGCTGGACAGAATGGGCGTGCGTCCCGAGTCGATTGGGGATAGCAACGGCAAGCTGGATCATCTAACGGATCTGTAGTCTCAGTCCGTCCCGTAACTGATTTCCATTGACCGGATTTTGCGGGCCGCGTAGTAGAGCAGCAGCCCCGATATGCAGAGCAGTCCGGGGATGGCGATGTAGACCGGCACCGGGTCCGCGACGACTGTGAAGAGAGCTCCGATACCTTCAACCGGGACCTCTACCGGGCACAGAGGCTCCAGGTAAAAGATGATGCTGAACTTCTTCAGCAGCGCCGGCAGCACATTGTCGATCGACTCCCAACCCAAAATCACAACCGCTGGAATAATAGGATTGCGGAACACAATTCCCATCAGCAGGAAGAGCGCGCCATAACCGATGCAGGCGAGGGCAGTGGCCAGCAGGTAATAGCCGAGATGCCCCAGCCCTGGGCCGTTGAAAACGAACTGGCGGCCGGCTTGCCCGATGTGCCCGTACATGAATATAAATGACAGCGCTACTCCCGCGCCGAAGAATAAAATGGCCGCGGTGACGCCCGCAAGAAATTTGCCGAGAACCAGAATCTCCCGGCGGACCGGCGCGAGGAAGTAGTAGTGCAGACTCTTCTCAATCACCTCGCCGCGGAACAGGCGCGTGAATATACCCATGCAGCCGAAGAAGATGCCGAGCCGTAAGTAAAACACCTGGAAGATTCCGGCCAGAATTGTGGTGTCCTGCTCCAGATTGCATCGGCCCCTGCTGGTTAGTGCGTGTGCGGCGATGATGATCGTTGGTCCAAATGCGAGCAGGTAAACCCAGAAGCCGCGCAGGCGGAAGAAATTGCGTTTCAGCTCAAGGCGCAGAATGGTGAGAAGTTGGGCTTGCCATAGAGACCATGAGTACCCGGCGGCCTTTTCCTGCAGCGGTATCGCGAGTCCTTCCGCACTCATACGGTAGCTCCTTCCGATCCGATCAAATATCGATACACAGAGTTGACGTCATCGTCGGCGGGCGCAACCGCGTCAATTTCAAGCTCCCCTTCGAGAACAATCTGGTGCAGCAAGCTATAGAAGCGGTCCGCGTCGCGGGTTCGGGCCAGCAGGCCCTTGCGGTCATCGTGAATTTTGGCTTCCACAATGTGGTCCTGTGCGAATAGCTTGGCGGCGAGCAGGCCGGGGTTGGAGCACCGCACCATGATCTGCATCGGGTGTTCCTTCACTTCATCGCGAACTCCGTGGATCTGGCCTTCAGCGACGACATAGCCGCTATTGAGCAGAATCACCTGGTCTGAGATGCGGTCCACCTCATGCAGAATATGGCTGGAGATGACGACGTGCAAACCTTCTTTGCCGAGCGCGCTGAACAGCGCCATGGATTCGGCACGGGCCATCGGGTCCAGGCCGTTCAAAGGCTCGTCCAGTACCAAAACCTTTGGATGATGACTGATGGATTGAGCCAGCCGGACGCGCTGACGCATGCCCTTGCTGTAGGCGGCGACCTTGCGATCCGCCGCGTCCATCATGTTTACTCGTTCCAAGGATTCGTTGGTGCGAACGGTAGCCTCCTGGGCATTGAGCCCGTAAAGACGCAGCGAATCGTAGATGAATTCACGGCCGGTAAGGCCTTTTGCGAACGAGTCGAACTGCGTGCAATAGCCAACCACACGGAAGAATCGCTCAGGATCGTGAGCCGTCAGCCCGAGAACACGGCAGTATCCTTTGGTGGGCCAGATCAAGCCCGTCATCAGATTCATCAGGGTTGTTTTGCCCGAACCATTCGGGCCGACAAGGCTGGTGACGCCGGGTCCGATGGTCAGGTTAATACGATTGACTCCAAGGACGTCCCCGTAAAATTTCGAGACGTTCTCAAACACAATCAACCGGTCCGTAGCATGTGCCATCAGCGTATGACCTCTTTGGCCTGCAAGCGGCGGTTCAGTAACAGCAGGCACACGCCGCACACGCCGATGAGGACCAGCCAGGCGAAGCCGAGGGGGAGAGTCATGGTGCGCGGGTCGTCCATCATCCGGCGATTGATGCTGATGTTCATGGGAACTCCGAAGAGGTCCGCCCAAATGAGATTCATTACGTAGACGAGGTTGATGGTGTGGCCCCAATAGGTCCGCAACACCGCGTTGAACGCCTCTCCAAATCCAGCCGCAACGAAGAAGATGGCGAACATCAGTCCGCTGGCGGCGATTCTCCATTTGACCCAGGCAGAGAGCGCAAGCGCAAGCAGCGAGATCACCGTGATCCAGAGCAGCGATCCCAGCACGATGGCTCGGGCGATGGGGAGGTTCGCTATAAGCCAGCCGTTCCCCTCCAACTCAGCCTGTAAGAGAAACAGAAAAATGTCCGGTATCCAGGTGATCAGCGAAAGCAGAAAGAACAAAACCGAGATCTTGCCGAGCACGTATTCGGTCCGGGAAAAGGGCCGGCAGAGATAGAGGGGCAGGGCATTGTTGGTGAGATCCGGCGAAACCAGGCCGGGGCCGATCCACGCCGTTATCAGGAATGCGAGCGAGCTCTGGAACCGGAGCAGGTAGTAGAAGAACGTGTTGTTAATACCAATAAAATTGGCGCCTTGCATTCCGAGGAGTGTGCGGACGGCGGGGTTGCCGCTCAAGTAAATGAGCGTGGCGGAAACCAGAAACGGAATCAAGCAGACGACGAGAAAGCCGACCAGTAGTTTGGAATCGAAGATCTTGGCCAGCGAGTAACGCGGCAGAATGAGAAAGCGCGTCCAGTTTGCGGTGAGCTCGCCGGAATAGGGCTTGTAGTTTCGTTTATAGACTGCCATTGGCGGCGGCTCCCACGGCGGGTTGCATGGCTTTCAGGAAGATGTCTTCCAGCGAATCCCGGCGATAGTTCATGCGGCGGATCTGCACGCCATTTTCAGCAGCTGCCGCATAGATCTGCTGGATGCGAATTCCTTCCGGAAGAATGAGGCGCAACTTGCCATTACCGAAGGACGCGCATTCGCAGGCAAGCTGCTCCAGCGTGGTGGTGAAAGCCGGGTCCGCGCCGGCAGTCTCGAGTTCGAGGAATTTCTTGTTCGTCTTTCTCTCTTCTTCCAGGTTGGAGAGCGCGGCGATGCAGCCGTCCTTCAGGATCAGAACCTCGTCACAGCACTCTTCCACATCGCGGAGCAAATGCGACGACAGCACGATGTGCATGTCTTCGGTGCCGCGGATTTCGCGAATCAGATTGATCATCCGTGCGCGCGCGGGTGGGTCGAGGCCATTGGTCGGCTCATCCAAAAATAGCAGCTTGGGGCCGTGGGCGATGGCCTGCGCGAGCTTGGCAAGCTGCTTCATGCCGAGCGAGTAGCCATTCAGATCACGGTAGCGGGCCTCACCCAGACCGACATAGAAGAACGCTTCATGCGCGCGCTCCATGGCTTCATTGGGAGGCAGGCCGGCGAGCTCAGCCATGTACCGGACGAACCGCACGCCGGACATATCGCCGATGAACGAATCGTTTTCCGGCATGTAACCGATGAGGCGGCGAAGGCTCTGAATGTCCGTGCGAATATCGCGGCCAAACAGACGCGCCGTCCCGGAGGACGGCGCATGGAAACCAAGAAGAGTATTGATGAGAGTGGACTTGCCTGCCCCGTTTGGGCCAAGCAGGCCAATGGCCCGGCCCCGCAAGGAACCGTGCAAGCCCTTGAGGATGGTCCTTGTCCCTAGAACCACCTCAAGGTTCTCTAATTCGATCACTGGCCGCATCGTTTATTTATACGACGCTTTGCCGTTTCTTGTTCCCGGCAATTGAATTTGAAAGATCCGATTCAGACCGCCGGCGGTGAGCGCGGTCTCAAGGCCCATGCCGAACACGCCCCCAGTGGTGGCAATCTGTATCTGGTCCTGCTGGCCGTAAGCGTAAATCAGAGTAGGCTTGCTGCTATTGGCAAGGTCTTTGATTGCCTGTTTCTGTTCAGAGGTGACGGCCTTGGCGGCATCCAGCACATCGGCCACCGTGCCGGCGAGATTGCCGAGATTGTAATAGACCAGAGCCGAGAAGTTTGTCTGGCCATCGGTTGGCAGCAGCGACGTGAACCGGTTCGAGCGATTCAGTGAATTTCCGTTGTCGTGAGTACGGATCGCGCGGTTTAGAACCGGCGTGCCCGATGCGATTATCAGGTATCCATCGAGGAAGGTGTAGGCGGGTTCGAGCAAGGGATTGTCGAGCGATTTTAGAACATAGACCGTCCGCCCGTTAGATTGGATGGTGCTTAACTCGACTCCCTTCTTGCCGTGCTGTTGGGCTTGACTGTTGACCTCCGGGATGAGGCGCTCGATGGTTTGCTGCAACCGCGCGGGGTCATTCACCTCAACCGACACTTTCCACGATGGACTCGGAAGCGCGGGTCCGTCCAGCGCGATAGTTGCGTCACTCCCCAACGTATTGGCCAGATCTTCACGGAAATGAATGCCCAGTTTCCCTTCCAACGCGGCAAATTCCTGAGTAAAGTTGGGATCTTTGGCCGAGGCCATAGCGATCAGATCGTCCAGTACTTGGGAAGGATTCTTGATTACGAACGATGCCGCGACTGTTGCTTCACTCGACACAAATGTGAGCGATCCCATGGGCGCGGGAGCCGCGAGCCAGGAAGCGATGCCCTGCCGTAGACCGTTGAAGCTGACCACTGCGCGGTTTTCCGTTTTGCCGACAATTTCTTTCTGCTCGAAAACCAAGTACTTTAGCGAGTTTGCGCCCGTTCTGTTTAAGACTTCGCGAGGGCCGCTGGGGGCAACGGACGCGATACGTTGCAGGTCGGCTGTGAATAAGAGACCCGCCCCTTCGCGGTAGGCGTCTGAGATGCGCTGGCGATATGGTGTTCCGGAAAAGCCGCCCGGCTGTGGATCGTGCACGCGGGCTGAGAGCGATCGAAGCGAGTCCGCATCCACCGACAGGGCGATGATATTGCCGTCGATCAGAATCTGCGTTCCGCCGGCGCCGTTTTGCGCTCCGGCGAGATCCGCGGCGCTGGTCAGGATACGCAGAGGCGGACCACCGTGGCTCTTCATCTCGGCTTCCACGAACTCGCGAAGGCCGGGCTTTTGGATCTCCGCCATGACCACAAAACCCATCCGGTTATTGGTGTTCAGAGATGCACTGAGAACAATTTCACCGCCAAGATAGCTGCTGAACAGCCGGACCCTCTCAATGATGTCATTCACGCTCGGGTTCGCTTTGGCGCCGCCATTATTCTGCCACCAGTCCCGCAGAACGGGGCTCTGCTGAATGCGATCCTGCAGCATTTGATTCGCTTCGCTGAGGACCTGGCCATAGTTTGGAATGCTGGCGAAAAGGACGGTGTTATGCGGGACCAACGCCAGCAGGCGGCTTTCATACCGCAGGCCCGGCAGACGGACCGAACTCAAATTCTGCTTGAGTACTGAAAATTCCTTGAGCAGCGCAAGGTGCCGGTCTAGATTGCGGCTCCAGGC
Organism: Bryobacterales bacterium; assembly: GCA_038200305.1. Lineage (GTDB taxonomy): Bacteria > Acidobacteriota > Terriglobia > Bryobacterales > Bryobacteraceae > JANXXV01. The sequence continues at coordinate 1,887 of JBBPYD010000126.1, read as the reverse complement.
GATTTCGTCCTTCACCGCAATGGGCGCCATGGCGGGGTTCGTTGCGATCTGATCGCCCGAATGAAGCACATCCTGCGCCGCGCCCCGTTGCACCTTGACCTCACCTTCCACAACGGACACTCTGGAACCCTTGGTACCCCGGTCGACGGCAAAGACAGTGCCGGTCACCGAGACAAAGCAGTCGCTGGCGTCCACATAGAGATGGCCGGTGCGGCGGTGGGCGGCCTGCACGATGACGGCACCGCGTTCCAGGTGAACGGTGGTATCGGTACGGTTCATGGTTACCGCGAATTCGGAGCGCTCCCTCATTTCGACGACGGAGCCGTCACGGAGCTGGATCATCGCGTGAGAACCCCTGGGCGTGCGAATCCACTGGTTTTCACCGATCTCCTGACCGGCCGAGAGCGGGCGCTGACCGGAAGAAGCGATCAGGTATAAAGAGCCATCCATCGATTGCACGGTGGCGCGGCTACCGGCGGGGGCGGACAGGAAATAATCGCGATAAACAAACGAACCAATGCCGGCGCTCACCAGCAGAGCAGCCGCGGCGGCATAGCGGCGCAGGTGATTCGCGGTTGGTTTTTGGGCGGCTGCGGAATCCCGCCATGCGAGAACAGATCCGGCATGGGAACTATGAGTCTGGCACGCCATGCATTCGCGCAGGTGATCCTGGACGATTAGAGCGTGGCCGTCAGAGAGACGTCCCGCTTTATACCTTTCCAATAGCGCTTGGATATCGGAGCAGCCGCGTATCTTGAAATCCCGGTTCGAATCGGAATGGGGAGCCAGTTCACTGGAAATCCGGTCCCAGGCGCGTGAACTAGCGCCGTCGATAGTTGCCCTGTCGATCTCCTGATCGCGAACGGCGGCAATGGCGTCGTCCAGCAGTTCCTTGGCACTGAATCGGTTGTCCATTAGCTTGTCCTCCCTTTCTCAAATTCACGAAAATCTTTCTGTAGCGTCCCGCGTGTACGATGCAGCGTCACCGCGACCACGGCTTGTGATGTGTCCAGCATACGAGCGATCTCGCGATTGTCGTAGCCTTCCAGATAACGCAGCGCGAACATCTCGGCATGGCGCGCGCTCAACTTCGCCAGGGCTTGCCTGAGCCACGTGCGGACATCCACGGAGTGGTCCTGACCCGAGGAAGACGAAAAACTGTGGCGTAAGGCCGGCGCCACTTCATCGAGAGGAACGCTTGCGCCGGTTTTCCGCGAACGCAGCAGGTCCAGGGCGGCGTTGATGGCGGCGCGATAGAGATAGCTCTCCAGGTTATGGACGGCGCCGGGGTCGCCGCGCCGGGCCAGGCGGAGAAAAACTGTTTGCAGCACGTCTTCCGCGTCGTTGACATCTCCGGTGATACGGTAGGCCGCGCGAAAGACCCTCACCCGGTGATCCTGGAAGATTTGTTCCAGCTCACTGTGTTGGTGAGGGAACGGCTGGCTTTGCAGTGTGGCTTGCAGCAGGGTGTCCTCCTTTCTACTTCTATGGAATTCGCGCAAAACGGACTCGCCTTCCGGCGGCCAAGTCCGCCGAGTTTCTCTTTCGTTTGGCGCCGCCGGAACGGACTTTGCGCTTCTGGAACGGATGACGCGCGGAATCCGCATTTATTAATTCATTCAACTTTACTAATTCAACCACCGTGCGAACTCGCGTTCTGCTGTGTTGCCGAGACCGGGTCATGGCAGGCGGGTGCTCCGGGCAAGTTCGCCGGCCCATTTCTTAACGCTTTCGGCGTCATTTCCGGATGGAAAGAGCATCGAGGGTGGTATTCGGCCTGGGGTTTGGGTTCGTTCTGTAATTTCCGGAACGGCGCCCGAAGCTGTTGGGACGGTAGGCATTGGGGAGTTAATAAAGGCATTCACCGAGGCAGCCTGAACCTCATAT
>JBBPYD010000125.1:0-17408 GCA_038200305.1 Bryobacterales bacterium | reverse complement strand
GTAGTTTCACGCCGGCCTGCAATTGCAGCATACATCCCGGATTCGCTGTCACAATCACCTCGGGGTTTACCATGTTCACGTAGCCCATTTTGGCCGCAAGCACGGCCATCGACATGTCATTCTCCACCACGTTGTAAATCCCCGCGCTCCCGCAGCACAGATCTGCCATCGGCATTTCCCGCAGTACCAACCCGGGCACCGCGCGCAACAGCATTCTCGGAGCCGCCTTGATCTTTTGCCCGTGCGCCAGGTGGCACGAGTCCTGATAAGTTACTATACAGTTCACATTCCCCATGTCGCGATTGAGTTCAATGGAACCAAGGAATTCGGTCACATCTTTCATCAGCTTCTTGAACTCTACAGCCTTCGCCGCGTACTTGGGGTCTTCTTCCAGAAGCTCGTCGTACTCCTTCAAGGTCGATCCACATCCAGCGGCATTCGTGATGATCGCGTCGTATCCGCCGCCCAGCAGGGCGTCGATATTTTGCCGTGCCAGTTTCCGCGCCGGTTCCCGCAAGCCCGCATGAACGTGGAGCGCTCCGCAGCACGTCTGCTCATTCGGAACCGACACCTCGCACCCGTTCTTCTGCAGCACGCGAACCGTCGCTTCGTTCAACCGCGCGAAGAACACGTTCGCCATGCACCCGCCCAGGAAAGCCACTCGATACTTCTTCTCGCCGATAGCGGGCATCACCTTTCCGTAGAACGAAAAGAACGCCGGCATCTCCGCCACCGGAGCCAGCGCTTCGGCCTTTCCCATGTTGCCCATCAGCTTCAAGATCCCGGAGGCCCGCACCAGCTTCTGCAGTTTCGAAATCCGATACAGATGGAGTAGCCGCCCCACGATCTGCAGGTTCATCCGCGAAGGCAGCAGGTGCTCAAACACCATACTTCGCAGGAATCGGACAGCCAGCGGCCGCTTCAACTTCTGTTCGATCTCGGCCCGCGCCGCCTCCACCAACCGCCCGTATTGCACGCCGGACGGACAGGCCGATTCACACGCCCTGCACGCCAGGCACAGGTCGATATGGTCCCTGTATGACTCGCCAATCTCTGCCGCTCCCGTAGCCACCTGCACCATTTGATAGATCCGGCCGCGCGGCGAATCCATCTCCACTCCAAGTTCGCGGTAGGTGGGGCAGGCATTCAGGCACAATCCGCAGTGGACACACTTATCCAGATCCGTTTGCTTCGGCGCATCCTGGAACCGCACCAGATCAGATGCGGCCATAGAGCCTTCCCGTATTCAGCAGATTCTTCGGATCGAACATATGCTTAACCTTCTTCATCATTTCAAAATCGTTTCCCGGAACAGGCCAAAGATTTAGCGATGCCTTCTCCGATTCCGGCGAGTACTCGATCACGCCCTTTCCCGTCACGGCTGCCTCACGGGCCCTCGAATAATAGACGTAGGTAACGCCCGATCCGGCACGCGCAACCGCCGGCACATTCAGGTAGCTCATGATACCGGCCAATTGTGACAGCGTCGATGAGATCCGTACCACCGCTCCGCCGGGAAGCACGTCCAGAAACTTCGGCGTAAACTCACGCAAGTCCGCCACATCGCTGTCAGACAGCGATTCGGGGTTGCCCAGTTCCTTCCGGTATCGCGAAATCACCTTTGCATTCCCGCATACTTGAACCACCAGGCACCAGCCACCCACACCCATCACATCCGATGCCGCCGGGTTCAATAGATCCAGTGACGCCGGCTGCAGCACGCCGCGCAGAATCCCATCGCGAGCTTTGATCGCATCCTCAAGCAAAGGAAATCGCAACACGAACGTGGCGGTCTCTTCCGGAATCGGAGTCAGCTTGAAATTCACCACCGTAATCGCGGCCAGCGTGCCAAAGGAACCAATCATCAGCTTGCCCATATCCAACCCAGCGACGTTTTTCACCACCATGCCGCCGGTTTTCACCAGCTTGCCCTCAAGCGTGGCAAACTCCATCCCGATCACCAGATCCCGCGCCGTTCCATACAACCGCCGCCGGGGACCACTGGTATTGGCCGCAATCACTCCGCCCACCGAAGCACGATCGAAAAACGGTGGATCCAGCGGGATCATCTGGTTATTATCCGCCAGTATCGCCGAAAGCCCCGCGAAAGAAGCACCCGCCTGCACGCTCACTGTCAGATCGCGCGGCTCGTATTTCAGGACAGCGCCCATGGCACTCGTTGAAATGGTGACGTCCGCCGGAACGATCGGCCCCGCCATGCGGTCTTTGGTGAACTGCCCTCCAACGCGGATCGTCCGCCCGGCAGACGCAGACTCCGCCAGTAACTCGGCCAGTTCTCCGGCCATCTGTGGATTCAGAATATCCATGGAGTAAGAACCAATGTATCGCAATGTTTTCGTAATGATTCACAATGTAGATTCTCAAAGCGAGTCTTACCCATTCCGCTCACGACAACGCACGTAGTCCCCATTCTCCGAATATTCAGAGTCGAAAAGGCGAAAGAGTTCTATACTGAGTTCCTCGGCTTCAAATGAGACCGATTGCACGGATAGTGCTGGCGTACGAGGAGATGCCGATCACAACCGAAGCGTTTGTCCGAAAAGCACGAATACAGCAGGAATATTCGGCCCTTGGCAGGGCTACTGACCAGGAGCAACCAAGGTTCAACACGGAGTTACGATGATGGGATCTTTTTCCAATGATCTAAGATACGCATGCCGCACGCTGCTTCAAAATCGCACTTTCACGATAACTGCTGTTGCCGCTCTCGCTCTGGGTATCGGAGCGAACACAGCCATTTTCTCCGTTATCAACACCGTGCTGTTGGAGCCCTTGCCCTATCCGGATTCGGATCGCATCGTGGTCGTAGGCCGTGCTGGCGGTGGGCAGGTCCCCGAGCCAGTTTTCGCTTTCTGGGAACAGAACAACGCTGGTTTCGAGGATCTCGCGGCGTGCCGCGCTGGGGCACACTTGAACTTGCATGGCCCTGATCGGCCGGAACTGGTCGCGGCAGTCAGTGCATCACGAAGCTATTTCCGGCTATTTGGAGCAAATCCGATCATGGGGCGAACGTTCACGGCAGCGGAAGACTCGCCTGGAGGGCCACGCGTCGTTGTAATCAGCCATGGTCTGTGGCAGCGAGGTTTTAACGGCGATTCCGAAGTCCTAGGCAAAACCATCACCCTTGGCGGTGCAAGCTATGCAGTCGCAGGCGTGCTCTCACCCACGTTCAAGCCATATCCGCCCGCCGACGCCTGGATACCGTTGCAGACGAATTCGAGCAGCACTAACCAGGCAGCCACATTGACAGTGTTCGGTCGGCTCGCGGGCGGCATTACTATCACGCAAGCAACCGCGAAAATGGTGGTGCTAGGCAAACGCTACGCAGAGACGCGTTCGCGGGTTTTTGGCGATCCCGACATTCGCGTCGTCTACTTGCACCAACGAATCACGGGCGATATCCGGCCATCACTGTTGATCCTGATCGGGGCAGTGGGGTTGGTGCTGTTGATTGCCTGCGCGAACGTAGCTAACCTCCTGCTGGCGCGAGCTACCGCGCGGCGGAAGGAGATAGCGATCCGCGCGGCGCTGGGAGCCGGGCGCGGGCGCATTGTGCGTCAGTTGCTCACTGAGAGTTTATTGCTCGCTTCCGCCAGCGGGGTTTTGGGCCTTGTGCTGGGCTCATGGGGATTCCACACCATACTGGCCTTCGCAGCCGGGGAACTTCCCCGGTTGCAGGAGTTGGCGACGGTTTCCTCGCTCGACCCCCGAGTGGCCGCGTTCACATTCTCCCTAGCTGGCATCACCGGGGTTCTATTCGGGCTATTTCCCGCAATCGATCTCTCACGGACAGAATTCGGCGGAGCGCTAAAGGAGTCCGGAGGCCGAGCATCGGCGAGCCGAGGTCAGAATCATGCACGTGGTCTACTGATTGCGAGTGAAGTGGCGATCGCCGTAGTCCTGTTGTGCGGGTCTGTACTGCTCATTCGAAGTCTTGTGGAGATGCATCGCGTCAATTTGGGTTTTGAGCCGCGCAATCTGCTCACCATGGAAGTGTCGCTCGCCGGTTCAGGATATGCGAAATCGAGTACCGTAGATCGCCTCGCAACTCAGTTCGTCGCGCGTGTCGAGCGCATTCCGGATGTAGAATCGGCAGCGATGGCCAGTGCCTTACCTCTTCAAGGTGGCATCGACATGATTTTCAACATTCCTGGGCAAGCACTTCCCGAGGGCCGCCACTTCAGCGGCGATGTCCAGTGGCGCATTGTTTCACGTAGCTACTTTGAAGTTTTACGAATTCCACTGCTCGCAGGGAGGCTTTTCCGCGAACGGGAAGGTCGCGGGACTGTGGTGATTAGTAAGACCATGGCCCGGAAATTCTGGCCTGACTCCAATCCCGTTGGTCAGGTCATCGTCATTGGTCCGGAGTTAAGCTCCGATTATCACGTCGGGACGACCGAGATAATCGGAGTAGTGGGGGATGTTCGCGAGAGGCTATATTTCGAACCTCAGCCGGTTATGTATCAGATGCCGTCCCAAATTCCGGACGGCGATATGGCGTTGGTGAATTCGTTGGAGTCAACCGGCATCCTGGTTCGCACTCGACCGGGTGTAGCATCTATAAGCGTCAGCCAGGCTGTGCAGCAAGCGTTGCTCGCCGGTGCCCAATTACCGTCAGCAAAGGTGCGCACGATGGACCGCGTGAGCATTGATTCGACTGCGCAAAGGAACTTCAGCCTTTTATTGCTCGGAGCGTTTTCAGGTGTCGCCCTGCTCCTGGCGGCGGTAGGCATCTACGGCGTGATGTCCTTCAGCGTGGAGCAGCGGACGCACGAAATCGGCATACGCACAGCCCTAGGAGCGAACCGCTCCGATATACTTTATCTCGTGTTGCATCAAGCCCTAAGAATGAGCGTGGCTGGCATAACCATTGGCATCGCGGCTTCATTCGGGTTAACACGTTTGTTGCAGTCCCAATTATTCGGTGTAACGCCGTCGGACCCGCTAACCTTTGCAACGGTACCAGTGATATTGCTGGTCATCGCGCTTGCGGCTGCATGGGTTCCTGCCATGCAAGCTACGCGCATCGATCCTTTAACGGCTCTGCGGCACGAATAGTCAAAGGCACTCAATCACCGCACAGCGAACACCATAGCGCATACCCAAGTCGAACTGGAAAAGGAACACGACGAGGTTCTCGAACCATCGAGGCGCTCTTCCGGGCCAACCGGGACTTCTGGGAAGAGATCGTGCGAGGCGACCGGAGCCGCTCGGAGGCTCTCCCGCACTGCTGCCCCGGTTCCACTGTATTCGTAAAGGTAACGGGTCTTGAAGAATACCATCGAGAGCTATCTTCGAAACACTATGCCTATTTGCACCCAGGAATCACAATGGAGCCTTGGAAGGCGAAGTGTATGGAAGTGATCGACCCTTTTGGAAATCGGTTTCGCTTCAACGAATACCTGAATACCTAGTGGGTCGCGCTTGCCGCCCTAGCGGCGTTTGTAGTTGGATTCAAGATACACTGAAAGCTAGACCCGAAGTTTTCAAGTGGAGCTTTACCCCGCAATGGATTCAAGACGTAACTTTTTAGGTAAAATGGCGTCCGGCCTGGCTGTAGCCGCCGCCCCAGGTAGCGTGCTCGGCGCTAATGACCGCATCCGCCTCGGCATCATCGGCGCGGGCGACCGCGGCATGCAGATCGTCCGGGAAGCCATCGCGTGTCCAAACACCGAGTTCGTGGCATTCGCGGACATCTATACAAAACGCTTCGAGCGGGCTCTCAGCGCCGCTCCCAATGCGAAGACCTATCTGGATCACCGGTATTTGCTCGACGACAAGTCCATCGACGCGGTTCTCATCGCCACCCCGCAGCACCTTCACTGTGAGCACTTCACCGCCGCGCTCGATGCCGGTAAGCATGTCTATCAGGAAAAAACGATGGCGTTCACCGTCGATCACGCCAAGCGTATGCGCACAGCCTACAAAAAAGCGGGCAAGCGCACCGTCCAGATTGGGCACCAGTCCTGCTCCTCCGGCCAGGTTCCGGATGCGGTCAGCTTCCTGAACAGCGGTACTATGGGCAAGATCACCGCCATCCACGCCCATATGTACCGCAACACGCCGCACGGAAAACCCCAGTGGTCGCGCCCCATCGACCCTACCATGACGCCGGAAAATATTCTCTGGAAATCGTTTCTCGGCGAAGCCCCCAAACGCGACTTCGACGCCAATCGTTACATCAACTGGCGTTTCTTCTTCGACTACTCTGGCGGCAACGTGTATGAGAACATGTGCCACCAGCTCTCATTCTGGTACAAGACCATGAACCTGCAGATTCCGAAAGCGGCAACCATGACCGGGGGCGTCTATCTTTGGAAAGATGGCCGCGAAGTCCCGGACACCATGAATGTCGCGCTGGAACATCCGGAAGAATTGCTGCTCAGTTGGGATTCCGGTTTTGGAAACAGCCAACTCGGAGCCACCGAAGACGTCCTCGGCACAGACGGAACCATCTCGAAAGGCCAGCAGATCCGTTACACTCCGCAGAAGGTAAACCGTCCGGACGGAACCGAACTCACCGGTCAAACCAAAACGGCCCCGAACGCGCACATGCAAAACTTCCTCGATTGCATCCGCTCCGGCCAGACCCCCAACTGCCCGTTTGACGTCGGCTTCCGCGTGTCCATTGCCTGCCGTATGACCGTGGAAAGCTATCTCCAGCGCCGCACGGTCAAGTGGGACGCCGCTCGAGAAGAGCTGGTTTAGCAACAAGCACTGCTACTCTACTCCTATGGAGTTTGAGTACACGCAGGAGCAGATAGAACTTCGCAAACACGTCCGTGAATTTGCCGAAACTGAAATCGGTCCCCACGTCCTCGAGTGGGACGAAGCTCAAACGTTCCCGCTCGCGGTCGTCAAGAAGCTCGGACAGCTCGGCTACATGGGAGCCATCTTCCCGGAAGAGCTGGGCGGCGCCGGCCTTGGTTACATCGAATACTCCATCATCATTGAGGAACTCTCTCGCGTGGACGGCTCGGTCGGCCTCATCGTCGCCGCGCACAATTCCCTCTGCACGAATCACATCTATCTAGCCGGCAACGAAGAGCAGCACCGCCGCTACATCCCAAAACTCGCCACCGGAGAATGGATTGGCTGCTGGTCTCTCACCGAACCTGAAGCGGGCTCCGATGCCGGTGGAACGCGCAGCAAAGCGGTGAAGGAAGGGGACTGCTGGGTTCTGAACGGCGGCAAAACCTTCACTACTAACGCCCAGTATGCCGACGTCTGCGTAGCAATGGCCGTCACGGACCGCAGCGCCTCACATCACGGCATCTCCGCCTTCGTCATTAAAAAAGATACGCCCGGCTTCCGCGTCGGCAAGAAGGAAAACAAGCTCGGCATGCGCGCCAGCGCCACGGGTGAAGTGTTGTTCCAGGATCTCCGCCTTCCACAATCGCAGATGTTGGGCAAGCCCGGCGAGGGCTTTGTCGATAGTCTCCGCATCCTCGATGGAGGACGTATCTCCATCGCAGCCCTCTCGGTCGGCATTGCGCAAGGCGCCTTCGACGCCGCCCTCCGCTATTCCAAGCAGCGCAAGCAATTCGGCCGCCCCATTTCGGAATTTCAGGCAATCCAGCAGAAGCTTTCCGACATGGCGACGAACATCGATGCGGCCCGCCTGCTCACCTATCGTTCCGGCTGGATGAAGGACAATAACCAGCGTGTCACCAAGGAGTCGGCCATGGCCAAACTCTTTGCGTCCGAGATGGCCGTCCGCGTCTGCGACGAAGCCCTCCAAATCCACGGCGGCTACGGCTTTATTAAGGATTATCCGGTTGAAAAGTTCTACCGCGATGTGAAGCTCTGCACAATCGGCGAGGGCACCAGTGAAATCCAACGGCTGGTCATAGCCCGCCAGCTTCTGAAAAGCTGAAGGAGTAATCTAGAGTTATGGCGACCGCGCAAATCGCAACGAATGTCTCGCTCGACGAATTCCTGGATGGAATCAATGATAAAGAGCGTTATGCCCGCTGCGAATACTGGGACGGCGAAGTCATTCTCAAAGACGCCGATTTTGACGACGATATGAGTCCGGTAAAGACTCATTCTTTTGTACAGGTACAGCTTTCTATCCAGCTTGGTATATATCTCAAAGCCAACCCGGTTGGCACCGTCTTTACTGAACTTCACTGCATTCTCCCAGGCACTCGCCGCGTGTTGGTCCCCGACCTTGCCGTGGTGCTCGGCAGCGTGGAGATCGACGATGGCCCTCTCCGCGGCGCACCCGATCTCGTTATCGAAATTCTCTCTCCCAGCGATCGCGCCAGTATGGCCAGCCGCAAAGTCACTACTTATCTGGATTGAGGCGTTCGCACGGTTTGGTTGATCGATCCTGCGATCCGGGTAGCCGTAGTATACCGAGATAATCGACGTCCCTATGAGATCGTCGCGAGAGACTTGCTCGAAGCCTCTGAGCTTCTCCCCGGCTTCAGCATCGTCCTGGAATCGATCTTCCCCCCTCGCAAATAGAGGCAAGATCAAGTTTTCATGCGGGCCATGAAATAAAGACCGGCCAGAGCGAAGACGGCGTCGGGCGCCCAGGCGGCCAGGACAGCCGGAAGTTGGTTCACGTTGCCCACCTGCTCAAAGAGAACGCTGATGGAGAGGTACGCGATTGCAATGCCGAAGCTGACGCCGATGCCGGCCATCGCGCCGCGGTTGCCCGCTGCAAATGCGAATGGCACGGAGATCATCGCCATAATCAAGGCGAACGGCGGCACGGAGAATTTCTTATAGAACTGCACCTGTTGATGAACCGTGTCGAAACCGCTCTGGCGCAGTTCGCGGATGTGCGCGGCGAGCTGCTGGAAGTTCATCTGCTTTTCCTGAATTTCCTCTTTCAAAAAGTAGCTGGGGGGTTCCTTGAGTTCAGGGAATGTCGCCGTCTGCAGGGGGAACGGCTGATACTTCACCTCGCGATCGCGATGGATTTCGCGAGCCCACCCGTTCAGGAATATCCACGTGTTCAGGTTCGGCTCCCAGCGGGCGCGCTCGGCTGTGATGTGCTTGGTCAGGCGGAACGTCGCCGGGTTCAACTCATAAACGGAAACTCCACCCATTACACCGTCCGTCTGTTCGAAATAGTTATAGCGGTAGATGCGATTGCCTTCCCCGAAGATCCACTTGCGGTCCGGGCGCAGAAAGGTCTGAACCGGCTTGCCCTTAATACGAAGCCGGATGCCATCCTGAATAACGTTCGCATCCGGGATGATGTAGTGGTCGAAAGCGAACAGCGCAACGCTGATGACGGCGCCTGCAAGGATGATGGGCACTGAGAGCCGGTACAGGCTGACCCCACACGCCTTCAGCGCGATCACTTCGTTGTTCTTCGAAAGGACTCCGAAGGTGATCAGCACGCCCACCAATACACTCATCGGCGTGGAATCGTAGATGAACTTTGGGGTCAGGAACAGAAGATACTTTCCTACCAGCGCCATCGGGATGTGGTTCTTCACGATGTCACTGAGGAGTTCAAAGAAGTTATATACGTGAGCCATCAGCACCAGACTGGCCAGCGGCAGCAGAAAGTAAAACAGGAAGCTGGTGAGAACGTACTTGTCTATGAGTTGCGGCCCTAACCGGAACCGGGTAGCGGGAGGTTGAATGGTGGTTGCTGCCGGCGCCGGGCGGAGAGTACGGCGAATGCGCCTATAGAGGGATTGGAAGAAGCTTTGGATGATGGCGACGATATCGCGGTCGCCGGGAGTCTCCAGTCTGACGAATAGAATGATTCCGATGATTCCGGTGACGATATTCGGAAGCCACATCGCGATCCCCGCTGGAAGAGTGCCCTGCCTGGCGAGGCCGAACAGGCTGATGAGGCTCATCCAATAAAGGAACGCGACCATCACCGTGAGGACAAACGCGGAGGATTTTCCGGATTTGCGCGATGATACGCCGAGCGGGATTCCGATGAGCGCGAGCAACAGGCACGCAGGCGGAAGGACCAGACGTTGGTGAAGCTCAATTCTTGCCTCTAGAGATGTTTTTGCCAGACGGTAAAGCGGTCCGGTGTCCATTTCAGGGACAAGGCGCGGATGAATTTCCCCGTGGCGCTCGGCCTCAAGCATCTGATCTCCGGTAGGGAACGAAGTACGGTGATAGATGTTCCAGTCCTTGTCGGCTTCATAGGTGCTGCCGTTGAGGAACGAAAGCTGGATGCGATTGTTCTTGATGTCCGGGACGGCGATGGCTTCCGAAGCAACGGTGATTAGCGGCCCCTCTCCGGTACTGTGTCCGCCATCCTTACTGTTTGCGGAAGGAGTGATGTCGGCGAGGAAGACATTTTTCCACTTGATCACCGGTCCGGTGATGACGTCGCCAACATAGAGAATTTTGTTTGGAAACTGCTCTTGAAAGACGCGCGGCTGCACCTCGGCGGTCAGTTCTTCCGCGGCGAGTTGGCTGACAACTTTATTCTTTTGGCGCATCGCGAGCGGTGTGAGCCAGAGCGTCGCCGCCGCCGTCGCGATCAGGCCGAGAATGGCGAACAAGGCCACTGGGTAGATCACACGGCGGCTGGGAATTCCAGCCGCGCGCATGGCAGTGATTTCGCCATCGCCCGACATGCGGCTCAAAGCTATAAGAACGCCGACCAGCACGCCCACCGGGATGGTGAACGTGAACACATACGGCAGAATCAGCGTAAACAGATAACCGACGGTCTTGGGCGGCGCGGAACTGCGGACCAGCAGCACAAACAACTTCCCAATTTGCTGCAGAAACAGGACGAAGGTGAACAGCACCGTTCCGAGCAGCGCGTTCGAGGTGATCTCAAGAAAGAGAGTTCGTCCTAGGATGCCCATGTCAACGTGCCGCGGCGGTCAATGGCGGTGGAGGCACAATTGGCAGCTTTGGCTGATCGTCCTGCGGCTTTTCGAGCTCCAGGTCTTCAAACAGCATGGATGGCGCCACCACCGATTCCGCAGTGATGTATCCGCCCGCTCCCATAAGCGCGAAGGGCGCCAGATTGTCCATCACATGAAAGACGTACGTCTCATCGGAAACGGCGAGAATATCCTTGAGCGACCGGACGGAAAGGCCACGAAAACGCAGCCCGCGCACCAACTCTTCGCGTCCATCCGGATAAACGCGATAAACCAGCAGCGGAAGGCTGACTGGTTTGGCCGATCCACCAGATTGAGAAATACCGGTCATGATGCGGCGCACTTCCTCAACGGAAGCCGAGGACGGGTAATCCATTTTGCGCACGATGATGCCGTACGGTTTATTGCGCTGTGTAACCATCTCAATCAGACGTTTTTTCAGATCGTCGGTCTTAGTGGTTTGTGACGATCGAATGAACAGATTACTGAACGCGGCCGAGCGCGCGCCCGAGGCTGCGGGAAGACGCGCGTGGCCATTAGACCCGTTGAACCCTTTCACTGGCTGACGCGTCAACAGTAGATTTTCCAGCTTGCCTTTGTCAACGATGGTGAGAGGCTTTGGAGATACTCCTTCCTCATCCACCTGATACTGGCCGAACAGGGGAATCCCGTTGTAGCTGGTCTGCGTTGGATCGTCAACTACGGTTAGGAATTCGGGAAGAATGCGCGAACCGATGCGTCCTTCCAGATCGCTTGGGAAGAAAGGGACAGCGCGGCCAGGTTCCCCGGTTGCCTTCCTGGGGACATTCAAATTGCCGCCCAACAGTTCGGCGAGCATCTGCGCGGAGGCGATGCCTTCAACTAGAACTGGTCCGGAATAGACTTCGCCAACCGGCGCCAGGGACAAAGCTTTCACATGGCCGGCCACTTCGGTAATCGCATTGCGCATGTCCGCTGCCGACGGCAATTTGCCGATGTCGAGAGATTGCAAAACCACGGCGTCGCGCACTGTCATTCCATCGGAGGCTTGCGCCGCGGCGCGGGCTTGTAGGAAATACACCGAATCCGGAATGCGAATCGTTGTCCCTTCGGAATTCAGCAGGTAATGCGTGGATTGAAGAGCGCTGAATTGGACGCTGGAGCCAAGCACCTCGGGATATCGATTAAACAGCGCTGAGAGATCTCGAACGCGGGCCGTCCATTTGGCTTGTTCCACTGTCTGCTGCTGGATAGGCAGAATCTTGAGCACGGGATCAGCTTTCCAAAAATCGGGCAGTTCCTGGCTTTGGGTAATGTTCTTCAGAGCTGCACGCTTGCGGGCGATCGCCTCCACCGCGGTCTTGAACGCACGGTCGGTGGACAGCCAGAGACTATGGCGCAGCACTCCGTAATTGTCATCGAGGGATAAGCTGTCGGGATCGTAACGGGAACCGGAGAAATAATCGCTGTAAACGTAATTGGTGTTGTCGAACTTATAATCGCCAACCCGGACGCGGGTGTGCGGTAGACGGCCCCTGGAGTTGCTCACTGAGATCAGACCGCCAAGAGATGCGGTTACGGTGAAGTTTCGCGCATCGTCGAGCGTATATTCGATGTAGTACGGGACATCGAGGTTGGCGACACTGAGCATCTTTGAGCGGTCCATTTCATCTTTCATCGCACGCAGGATGGTGTCGGCCGCGGGCGCCTTCTCCGATGCGGCCTTCGTATCCGCGCGGAGCAGTACCGGTGAGAATGTAAGAGCGAGGCCGCCGGTCAATGCGAGCATTGCGGTTTTGAAGTTCACTAAAGGCCCCCTGTGAGCATCGGCGCGGGCAGCAGCGGTGGCCGGTCGGCGCCCTTTTCTTTCTTCTGAATCTCGATTTCCGATACAAGGATGGCGGGTGAAACCGCTGATACCGGGATGCTGCCGGACTCTGCTCCGCAGTATCCATTGAATACTTCCGGTTTATCGGATGTAGCCAGGATTCGTGAAAAACTGGCGAGCGGCGTACCGACAATATCGACGCCACGAACCAGCTCATCGGGTTTACCGTCCGGATAGATACGGTAAACAATCAGGGGAATCACTTTGAATGCCTGAAGCCCGCGGCGTCCGGTAAAGGTGAAGCCACCGGTGATATTCCGGAAATATAGACCGTAAGGCTTGCCTTGGCGCTTCACCTCTTCTATCAACATCTCCCGGAGCTTCGCGTCCGAAACGGTTTTGGACGATTCCACCAGCAGGTTAGATTGGCGCGAGACGGCTTCCGAACCGGATTGCTTACGCCCGTGTCCGTTTGATTGCGGGAAGCCGTTAATAGGTGAGCGCGACATGAGGAAAGTTTTGAGAATCCCGTTTTCCACCAGGGGAACGCGGCGGGCCTTTACGCCTTCGTCGTCGTATAGATAAGTGCCGTTAAGGTCAATAGTGCCAACACTCTTCTTGGTGGGATCGAACACCACGGAAAGGAAGTCGGGCAACACCTTTGTGCCGACGCTTTTGGTAAACGTCTGACCGTCGGTTTCATCCCGCTGGCGATGGCCTTCAATGCGATGCCCGAAGATTTCATGGAAGAAGACTCCCGAGGCTCGGCCGGAGAGAATCGCCGGACCGGCGAATGGATCAACCAGGGGCGCGTTGAGCAGATCCTTCAGATCCTTTCCCACACGATTAATGGCCGCGACGATTTCGGCCTCTTTGGGTAGATCGCCAGGATTTTCGGCTTCGAAAGTATCCGAGGCAGAGAGATCCATTCCATCGAGAGCCTTGCCTTGCGCATTGATCACAATGCGCGCGAACCCGCGGCCATGCTGCAGGCGGGTGCCTTCCGTGCTGACAAGGTACTTAGTCTCGTGCTGGACAAGGACGGTGACACTGGAGGAGAGGACACCGGAATATTTCGAGAGTTCACCGGACCACTTGCGAACCCGGTCATTCCAATCGCTGGCGGAACCGGTTAGCTTCTTGACCGGCTCAACGTAGACAGAGGGCGTCTCCTTTGAGAAGTCGTCAGAAGTGTCCTCGGCGGCCACGTTGACCTGGGTACTGGTTTTCAGATTGATAAGACGTTGAGAAGCGCCCCGGAACGTGCGGTCTGTTTCGAGCCAGAGGCGGCGCTTGATGGCGTCTGGATTGTCCTCAATGGAGATGGGTGTCGCGCTGGTGAACTGCGGCCGCTCTCCACCCACGATATGGTAGTTGTCGAGCTTGTTGGTACCGACGCGGATGGAGATGTCAAGAGTACGGGCGTTCGCCTGATTGCTGGCCTGCAGTGTGCCGAAGGAGCCGGAAATGGCTTGAACCTGCTGCTCCACCACGGTGTAGGCAAGGTAGTACGGTGCTGGATCGGCCTTCTGTTTCAAGACGGTGAAGTTGCGGTCCAGTTCCTGGCCGAGAATATCCAGCAGGGGCGAACTCTGGGCAAACCCGGCGGGGGCTAGCAGCAGCCCCAGGGCAATCATTATTATCGCTGGCATTACGCACTCAGGATAACAGCATCGGGGCGCGAGGGAATCGCCGCGCGGTTCCCGTTGGCAAATCTCAGGTCATCTTCGGAAGCGGATCTACCCGGCTCCGATGCATCGGACTGAATTTAGCAGGACAGTTCCATCGCTTTGCCGCGCAAAGAACTGGATGCCCCAGCTCCAGACATCTTCGCCCTGCGCGTGACGAACCATCAGACGGCACCGGTAGACTGCCTGGCCTGCTTCCGACTGTGATTCGACTGACGTTGTAATTGCATTCCGGGCATCTTGGTTGGAGAGTTCAGAAAGGTAGCCGGCGAGATAACGCCCTATTGTTTTATCCGTTGATTCGGTACCGAATCCTTTGCAAGTTGAATCCGTCAACACCGCCTGCGAATTCGCCATCACGGCATCAATCACGTCCTTGGGTGTGGGCGGCAGGTGTGAAACCTTGATTGACGCCGGTTCCCGGACAGCAGCGCCGCACCCCAGTAGCGCCAGGCACGCGCACGCGGCGAGCGTGATTCTCACGGCACAGATCCCCAAAACATGGCGTTATCAGGGGCCGCATAATGGTTGCTGAAATCGGCAGGAGATTGCGAGACGACTTGGCGGCGGCTGTTCGAATAGTGGTAAATCGTGCGCGCGCCACCGATAAAAATGCCGACGTGCTTGCGGGGTATGTTGACCATTTGCTTGGTCTGGAGGTTCACGTTTCTCGCGTTCGTGATGAATATCAAGCCCCAATACAGCGGAGTTGGAAGGCCGTCCCAATTTCCGGCTTGGAGACAACGAGCGAATACATCCTGGACGCGAATGGACGCCGATGCCCCGTCCCCGTTACCATCGTGCGGCAGGTAGTGTTGAACTGAAACCCGAGCACGTGACTGACGAAATGAGCACAGTGATTATCGGTATCGGCGCTATATCCGAGCGGGCAGACATCGCGAATATGTTTCCCGAGCAACGCATTCAGGGATGCTTCAGTCACATTCATGTGGTTGACTCCGTTCGTGACATTATATACCTCGCCGGCATAGACGCAGGACAGGTTTATCGGCTGACCACCACGATTTCAAAGGTATCCGGCAACATTGCGGGGCGCGGCCGTGGCGTTTGCGCGGTGGGAGTGGGAGGCGGGCCAAACTCCGCCGTAGGCAGATAGAGATTGTGGGTTTTCGTGTCGGCCGCCATGGTTCGAGCGCCGCGTTTCGATGCAGCGTTTTCGACAACCTCCCACTTTCCAGAGATTTCACGCACTACAGTGATGGTTCCATCAGCGCCGTTAGAACTGAACGCAAGGCCCAGACCTGGATCAAAGCCGGCGCCATCGGCACCTTGCCCGATCGCGGGAGATGAGAGAACAGTGCCCGAGTCCGGGTCGGATACAACCATAATCTTGTTTCTGCACACGGAGAATACCCGGCGATTCTTCACATCCATGGCCAGCCCGGAGGGCTCTTCGCAAGGTTTAATGGAATAGCGTTTGGTGACGGTAAGCTTTCGTGAATCGATCTCGGCGATCTCGCTTGTGTCTTCGATATTGACGTAGATCTTGCCCTTTCCATCGGCTGCGGAGAATTCCGGCTTGCCGCCGAGCGGGATGGCCGCTTCTACGTTTCCGGTCTTGGCGTCGAACGCCATCGCGTCCTTTGAGCGCCCATTGAAGGTGAATACGCGGCCGGAAACCGGCTCATACTGGATGGCGTCCGGGTTCTGGCCGGTCTTAACCTGACCGAGGGGCTTCAACGTTTTTAAATCGAAAATGGTAGCCGTGTCCGCGCGGCCATTGCTGGTGAATCCGCGATTCAGCTCCGGCGCAATTGCAATACCGTGTACGCCGGGAGTATCCGGAATTTCACCGATCGCCTTTCCTGCATCGACATCAAGGACAATTACGCGGGTAGCGTGCGACACGTACAGCCGCCGGGCCGCCGTATCCATAGTGAGGTAATCCCACCCGCCTTCGCCTCCGATCTTGATTTCCTTGCTGACGTGATAGCCGTTGGGCGCCGCTATGATTACTGCGGCTGCCAAAAACGTAAATTTCATCGTTTTTCTCATAATTTTTATAGCTCGCCTGGCAATGATTTCATGCGGCCGGCAAGCGCCTTCACGCTAAGGTGTGACAGAGTTCCTCAAGGTTACCCGTTCCTGGAACATAAATGTATACGAAACCAGACGAATCAGCGTCTCTAACCCGAAAACCAAACTTCCGAATTGGAGTCTTTTCGATGACGGCGCGCGTTCCGGGTATTCTCATCTTCGCAATCGGCTTAGGGTCCGGTCTCCCGGCGCAGACGTCGCCGAGTCCCGCCGATGTGGAACGGCCGGTCAGTTGGAGGCGCTTGATTCCAAATGCCGCCAGCGATCAGAAGCAGATTTGGTCATTTCCCGTGCGAGTGGCGCAAGGCAAGTACCTGTTGCCCACACTTGGAGTGCTTGGAGTCACAGCAGGGTTGGTTGCGCTGGATCCTGTAGACACCGGGTATTTCCGCCGCACTACATCCTTCCACAAGTTCAATTCCGTGCTTAGCAGCACAAACACTTTGTATGCAATTGGGCTGGCCCCAGTCTCGCTGTATATCGCAGGTGTGTTTCGCCACGACGATTACGCGAAAGGCACAGCCTTACTCGCCGGTGAGGCAGCGGTGGATGCCGAGATTCTTGTGACAGTGATGAAATTCGCCGGCAGCCGGGTTCGACCTCGGGATCTGCCCGCCACCACCAAGTTCGGCGATACCTGGTTTGAAAGTAAACGGAATGCCAGCGGTTTTCCGTCGGGACACGCAATTGCAGCGTTCTCAGTGGCGACGGTTCTGTCCCGCCGTTATTCGAACCATCGCTGGGTGCCGTTCGTAGCATACGGTCTGGCCGGTTTAGTGGGCTTCTCAAGAATTACCTCATCCGCGCATTTTCCGTCGGACGTGTTTATGGGAGCGGCCCTGGGATACTCGATCAGCCGTTTTGCCGTATTACGGAATTGATCTTATTGTTGGAGTACCGCTTACTACGTGCGCGGCTTAGAAGATGCTAGTGCTTACTTGCATTAATACATTTTCGTATTAAAATGTTTGTAGATGCCAAGGCATGCTCCTGTACTGGAATGCT
>JBBPYD010000124.1:0-3699 GCA_038200305.1 Bryobacterales bacterium | reverse complement strand
GCCTGCGTGGCGGGCAAGAGCAGTAGGATAAGTCCCGCTAAAATCGGCGTCAGCACCTGCAATCCGCTGAGCAGGAACACGACGATGGCGAACGTGGTCAGTTCCACTCCGATGAGATAAAATCCGTTCGGCGCGCGTAGAATCAGGTCGCGAACTTGCGCCATGGGTTGTGGACGGTAGGCGATGCGGTGCTTCAGCGCAGGCAATCCAGCGTCGAGCAGGTAGTATCCGACGTGGCATCGTCTGGCGGTTCGGCGTTCCTCCAGGTGCGGGCCGTGCCCATTCCATCCGGTTTCCTTGACCGTTTGTTCCGTTAGGGCGATCGCGGCTTCGGCAATTTCGCGCTCCGCGATATCCGAGTAGGTTGCCAGTTCCGCAATCACCTTGCGGTACAGATCGCGGCTGTCATAATCCATGGAACGGTAGGCGTCCACGGGATCCCGCCGCAAGACGGGGTCGATGAGATTGACTTCCTCAAACAGTTCTTTCCAGCTTGCCTCGCCTGCATCGCGCAGACTCGTGATGCGGCTGGGTTGAAGGCCGGCGCCGTGCTGCCCGCGATCGGCGGCAATGCGTTCGAGCAGGACCAGTTGAAGCATGGGCTTGATGGCCCAGATTTCGCCCATCTCGAGTTCCTGCACTTCCTGCACGGATCGAAGGTAGAGCGCGAGAGATGCCTCTTCAAAACGATCGTCAACGGCATCCAAATAGGACATGGATGCGGCATAGGAACGCGGCACCCAGGCTCCGGTGCTTTCCTGGACGTGAACGTGCTTGCGGGATAACTTTGAGACCTCCCGTGTTTCCCGCTGGGCCGTGCGAATGAGATTACGGTTGTCTAACAGCCACTCTGAATCGGAACTATCCGCGGGCGCCGATGCGAAGGCTTCGCGCAGGCGTTCACTGGTTTCATTGGCACGATTCTCTATTACGTGCGGATGGGCACGGCGCGGCTCAGCTTTGCCCCACCGGGCAGCTTCTTCGCGGGCGTGAGTCCAGAGGCGTTGCGTTTCGCGGATCATCGCGTCATCCGCCACGGGCGGGACGGCACCGGGGGTTGAGGGTTCGAGCCACCTTTGCGGAGGAGGTGAATTCTCTTGAGGTGCTGTGGATCTTTGATTCTGCATGGCGGTCTCTTGCTTACCTGTAACCGGCAGCCTGCAATTCAAACATGCCGGAGTACCGTCCCCCCAACGCCATTAACCGGTCATGATTTCCTTCCTCCGCAATGCGGCCATTCTCCAAGACCAGAATGCGATTTGCCATCCGCACCGTGGAGAACCGGTGCGAGATCAACAGCGCCATCTTCCCTGCCGTTAGTTCGGCGAAGCGCTGGAAAACTTCGTATTCCGAGCGGGCGTCCAGCGACGCCGTCGGTTCGTCAAGAATCAGAACCTGCGCGTCACGGAGGTAGGCGCGGGCGAGTGCGATTTTTTGCCACTCGCCGCCGGAGAGATCGACGCCGCCTTCGAAGCGCCGTCCCAGGATCTGCTCAAACCCGAGCGGAAGCCGGCTGATGACCGGCTCGGCCATGCTTTTTCTGGCGGCTTTCCGGATGCTTTCCACGTTATCGATAGACTCGATGCGGCCAATGGCGATATTGTCGCGGGCCCGCATCTCATAGCGCATAAAATCCTGGAAGATGACGCCGGTCTCGCGGCAGAGATCCTCAATGTTGTATTCCCGGAGATCGATTCCATCCAGCAGAATCCGGCCTTCGGTGGGGTCGTACAACCGGGTGAGCAACTTCACAATTGTCGTCTTCCCCTCCCCATTTTCGCCGATGAGAGCGATGCGCGCGCCGGGTTCCAGGCGGAAATTGAGATTATCGAGCACCCGCCGTGAACTGCCTGGATAAGAGAAAGAAACGTTTTCAAAAACGAAGCCTTCGCGAATGGGCCGGGGGACAGGTAACGCATCCGGTTTGGAGCACACTTTTGGATTGACGGCAAAGAACTCCAGCAAGTCCGTGAGGAAAAGGGCCTGATCGGCGATACTTGAAAATGTGGAGAAAATATTTTGAATATTGCTGCTGGCCCCGGCAATTGCCCCGGCAAGAAACGTTAATGTGCCAATGGTGATGGCGCCCGAAACGGTCCGGTAAATGACATAGGTGTACGCACCGTAGTAACCGGCGGTGGTGAGCAGGGACAGGAGCGCTCCGGCTTTCAACCGCCGCTTAGCCAACTGGACGTTCTGCCCGTAGATGTCCAGCGAAAGTTGCAGGTAGCGGGCAGTCAGAAAGCTGCCGAGTCCGAATAGCTTCAGCTCTTTTGCGGACTCCTTGCTGGCCCCCAGAACCCGGAGGTAATCCATTTGGCGCCTGGCCGGCGTCTGACGAAAATTCAGTGAATACCCTTGGAACGCGAAGTGGCTCTCGCCTAGAAATGCCGGAACCACACAGGCAATCAGGATGACTAGAAGCCAGGGAGAGAAGAAGCAGATGCTTGCCGCAAGACTAATCGCCATTACGGCTTGCTGCAGAATGGCGCCCATCGCCTGAATCATGGAGATGCGATCTGTTGCCTGAACGCGGGCGCGCTCCAGTTTGTCGTAGAACAATGGATCCTCGTAGGAGGCGAGGTCCAGGCGGGAGGCGTGCTCCATTACGCGAACACTGACGTGGCGGGTGAACCGGTCGGCCAGCAGGGTGTCGAAGTACGAAGTTGTGCGGCCGAGAATACCGGCGAAGCCAGCCAGCACGAACTCCAGACCAACAAGCCACCAGAAGTAGGGTGGTAGGGCCAGCCCCCTTGAGGCGGCGTTCGCTCCATCAATGATCCAGCGGGACACGGACAGCATGGCCAGGGGGATTAGAGCCCCGATGATGCGGAATATCAGCCCGCCAGCCACAACGGCTCGGCCGGATTCCCAGACCATGCGCAGAACTGGTGGAATGTTGCGCAGTGCCTTGAGCCGGTCACGCCAGCCGGTCCAGAAATTTTGAGGCTGTGCTTCAGACATAGTTAACAGAGACACTTCGGACTTATGAGTCAGTGGCCGGTCCCGAAAGAGAAAACTACCTTTGTGGACGCCTTTTCTGGATCAATCGTTTCCTATCCATTTCCTGTTAATATGAATTTTAGGCCCGCGGCCAAGGAAACCTGCCGTGTCAGTCAAGCTTTGCTACTCGTCGCCTGTGAGCCGACGCAGTTTTCTGCGGGTCGGCGCCTCTACCCTTGTCTCTCCGTTTCTGCTAAAAGCAGTGGCTCCTCCGATTGAAGTTTCGCAAGGAGTTACACGCAAGCGGTACGATCTTCTGGAAGAGTTAGAGCGCAGGGCGTGCCTGTATTTCTATAACGAAGCCCACCCGCAGACTGGCCTTGTCCGCGACCGCGTAAGGGTAAACGGACGTGACGACCGGCGGGTTGCCAGCATCGCTGCCACCGGTTTTGGACTGAGCGCGCTTTGCATTTCCAGCACGCAGGGGTACTTAGATCCGGACGACGCTGCGGCCAGGGCCGAACGCACGCTCACGTTTTTGGCGAAGCGCGCGCAGAGGCACAACGGATTTTATTACCACTTCTGCGATATGGAGACGGGGGAACGCGCCTGGGATTGCGAACTGTCGTCCATCGATACAGCGTGGCTGCTGTGTGGGGTTCTGCATTGCCGGGCACAGTTCGACAGCCGCCGCATCCGGAAGCTGTCGGCTGAAATTCTGGACCGCGTAAACTGGCGCTGGATGTGGAATGGAGG
>JBBPYD010000123.1:0-40752 GCA_038200305.1 Bryobacterales bacterium | reverse complement strand
CGTGACGAATACCAGGCCCTGGACACCTTGCGCTTGAGCCATGGCAAACATCAGATTTCAACCGGCTTTGAATACGGGCGCGGCGCGGACACCGTGATTAACAATTTCCGTTCGAACGGGCAATTCGCTTTCAACAGTACAGCACCATTTACGGGCGACGCCTTCGGGGATTTCCTGATTGGCAAATACTATACGATCACGCAGGGCGCCGGCGAGTATCGCGATACGCGGATGAACCGCGTATCGGTCTTTGCTCACGACACCTATAAAATAACCCCGCGCCTTACGCTCGACCTCGGCGTACGTTGGGAGCCATTCCTCCCCTATACCGACCTCAATGGGAAAATTGCGGTTTGGAGGCCGGGCCAGCAGTCCACCCGGTTCATTAATGCCCCACCCGGCATTGCCTTCGCCGGCGATTCCGGAGTCCCTGCTGGAGGCGTTCCCCGCGTTTGGACCCGGTTTGCGCCGCGCATGGGCTTTGCCTATGACGTTTTCGGCGACGGGAAGACATCGGTTCGCGGCGGTTATGGCGTGTTCTACGATAGCCAGAACACCATCATGATGAATAACCAGTCGGATCAGGCGCCCTACGGCACAGTGCTTCAGACGTTTGGCACTCTCGCGCAGAGTTTTAGCGATCCGTACGCCGGAATCGTAAATCCGTTCCCTGCACCGCACGCGAACGTTCCCAAGGACGCGGCGTTCCCGCAGTTCAGCTCCCCGTATCTCTTCGCGGCAGATTACAGAAACATGTATCTGCAGTCCTGGAATTTCTCCATTGAGCGGGAACTCTACGGCGGATTTATAGGCCGTGCATCTTATGTAGGATCGGCCGCTCACCGGTTGACCGTGGTCCGGGAACTGAATACTGCGATCTATGCGGCGGGAGCCACAACGGGCACTACCAATCAGCGGCGTCCGATTCAACCCCTGGGGTCGACCTCCATTGTCGAGCCTGTTGGGAACTCAAATTATCATGCCTTGCAACTGACCACCGAAAAGCGGTTCGGTCATGGTTTCTCGATCCTTGCAAACTACCAGTGGTCGAAGTCCATCGACGATTCTTCGAACTCGAAGGGAACTGGACAAAGCCGCACCAATCCTTTCAACCAGTCCTTTGATCGGGGCACCTCGGATTTCGACCGCAGGCACGTTTTTAACATGTCGGGACTATGGGATCTACCGATTCATTTCCAGAACCGGGCCGTGAATTCTCTGATCGGCGGCTGGAGCCTAAACGGCATTTTCAGCGCCTACACCGGTTACGGATTCACGGTCACCAGCGGCGTGGACAATGCGCGCACGGGAACCAGCGGACAGCGTGCCGACCTGGTGGGGAATCCGTATCTTGCGGACGGCCGGTCTCGCGGCGAACAGATCGCGGCATGGCTCAATGCGTCCGCCTTCACTACGAATGCACTCGGAACTTATGGCTCCCTGGGGCGCAATTCGTTCCGCGGCCCAGGCTTCGCATCGCTTGACACTGGACTCTTCAAGAAGTTTGTCATTTACGAACGGCTGAGCGCCACTCTGCGATTTGAGGCGTTCAATACGCTGAATCATCCGAATCTTGGCGTGCCCAGCAGCTCCGTTACGGGATCGAACGTCCTTAGAATAACCACTGCTTATGACCCTCGCATCCTTCAAATGGCGTTACGCCTCACCTGGTAAGATGCGAGTCTCTCTTGCTCTACTCGGATTGTCCGCCGCCTGCCTGCTGCACGCGGCGAGTGCCCCTCTCTATCAAGCCGAACTGCTGTTCCCGCTAGAGAGCTGGCACAATCACTCGTCTTCGATTGTGGAGTTGCCGAACGGCGACTTGTTCGTGACCTGGTTCCATGGCTCGGGGGAGCGCACGGCCGACGATGTGATGATCCAGGCGGCGCGCTGGAATCGGTCGAATCAGGTTTGGCAAGACCGCTTTACGCTCGCCGATACGCCCGGATTTCCCGATACCAACCCGACGCTATTCATTGATTCTCACGAGCGGCTCTTTTTGTTTTGGCCGGCCATTATTGCCAACGAATGGTACACGGCCTTGATGAAGTACCGGATCTCGTCGGATTACCAGCAGCCTTCCGGTCCTCCGAAGTGGGAGTTTCAGGACAACATTCTTCTCAAGCCCAAGGATATCGGTGCAAAGACGCGTAGCGTGCTCGAAAAAGATCTGAAGCAGCCGGGACCCTTTGCACAGCGGGCATCGCGCCTGATTGCTCTTGCCGACGATAAATATTTCTCGCGCATGGGCTGGTTCACGCGCACACACGCACTGGAGTTGCCTTCCGGCCGCCTGTTGCTGCCGTTGTACTCTGACGGATATTCGTTTTCTCTAATCGGCATCAGTGACGATGGCGGGCTCTCCTGGACGGCGAGCGAGCCAATCGTCGGGTATGGAAACATTCAGCCTTCGCTGCTGCGCAAGAAAGACGGAACGCTGGTAGCCTACATGCGCGATAATGGCCCACCGCCGAAGCGGGCCCATATCAGTCATTCGGAGGATAATGGCGTCTCATGGGCCGGCGCCGCTGACACGCAGATCCCGAACCCAGGTACCAGCCTTGAAGGCATCGTTCTGCGGAATGGTAATTGGATTCTGGTCTACAACGATCTGGAGTCCGGACGCTACTCGCTGGTGGCGGCTCTTTCCGAGGACGAGGGCAAGACATGGAAATGGAAGCGGCATCTGGAAGGTGACCCGGCGCGTAAGAGTCCGAATCAATATCATTACCCATCTGTAATTCAGGGGAAGGACGGCAGCATTCACGTGACATATAGCTATTTCGTGACCGATCCCGCAGCCCCTGAAAAAGGTAAATCAATCAAACATGTCCGTTTCGATGAAGCATGGATTCGCGTTGGCGATTAATCCCGGAAAACCACCGTTCCTGCTGCTGATAGCTCTCCTCGCTGTCACGGCACAAGCGGAACCGAAGACCGAATTCGTTTTCACATCGGCTCCGTTTGCCTCTTGTCACGCCTCCACCGTGATTGAGCTTCAGAATGGAGACATCCTGTCGTCCTGGTTTGGAGGCACGGGAGAGGGCCGGCCCGACGTCGCTATCTGGGCGTCAAAGCGCGCCGGGGACCAGTGGAGCGCACCTATCGAAGCCGTGCGCGAGCCGAATATTGCAAGTTATAACCCTGTCCTCTTCTATACAAAGGATCGGCATCTGTGGCTCTATTACAAGTTTGGCGCTCATCCGACCAGTTGGACCGCCGGACGCCTCTGGAGCGCCGATGAAGGACAAACCTGGTCTACGCCGGAGCATCTTCCAGCCGGACTTTATGGACCGATTCGCGCCAAGCCGCTCGTGATGGCTGACGGAACGATCGTTAGCGGAACGTCGGTTGAGAGCTACCGCTCCTGGGCTGTTTGGATCGAACGCAGCACTGACAACGGCAAATCGTGGACTAAATTCGGACCGATCACGGTCGCGCCGAAGTCCGGTTCTAAGGCTGCTCAAGCCGTGCCGGGTTCCGATGAGTGGGATCTGACCGAAGGCATTATTCAGCCGTCCGTTGTATCGCTCGGAGGCAACCGGCTTCGTTTGTATGCGCGCTCCACCTCGCGCACGGGCAAAATCTGTATTGCCGATTCGTCGGATGCAGGCGTTACCTGGACGCAGGCTCAGCCTATCGATCTACCAAACCCCAACTCCGGTATCGACGCTGTCGCGTTGCGGGACGGTCGGGTCGTACTGGTCTACAATCACACAACGCGCGGCCGCACTCCGCTGAATCTTGCGGTCAGCCAGGATGGTAAGCAGTTCCGAATGTTTCAAACACTCGAAGATCAGCCCGGCGAGTATTCGTATCCTGCTATGATCCAGGCCAAAAACGGCGACCTTCTCATCACATACACATGGAATCGTAAGCGTATTAAATACGTTCGCGTGCCGCTGCCTGAAATACCGAAACAATGATCTCTCTCACTCCAAGGGAACGAACCGATGATAAACATGAATCGCCGCAATTTCCTCGCGGCCGCCGCCGCGAGTCTGGCGCCAGCCATTACGAAAGGGGCGCAAGGTAAGATCCGGACGGGCATTCTCTGTATCCAGCACAGCCACCTGGCCGGGAAGCTGAAAGCGATGCAGGACAACCCGGATTACGAAGTGGCCGCAGTCTGTGAACCCAATGAAACTATCCGGAGCCAGCGCGGCGCCAATCCGCTGCTCAAAGACCTGCGCTGGGTTTCGCTCGACGATCTGCTGGGCGACAAATCCATCGATCTGATCGTGTTTGAGGGTGAGGTCAAGGATGCGATTCCGTTCGGTAAACGTGTACTGGATGCGGGTAAGCATCTACATCTTGAAAAACCTCCCACTAACAAGCTCGAACCGTTTCGCCAAATGATCGGCGTTGCGCGGCAACGGGATCTCCGTCTCCAACTCGGATACCTCTGGCGGTTTCATCCCGGTACCGATCTTGCGCTCGATATTTATAAGAAGGGCTGGTTGGGCGAGGTCTACATGATTCGAGCAACCATCAACTCGGATCGCGACATGGCGCAGCGAGCGGTGGAGGCTCGCTTTTCGGGTGGCAGCATGTTTGAACTCGGCGGACACGTCATCGACCGGGTGATTGCCTTTTTGGGCCGGCCGGATTCGGTGCGCCCGTGGCTGCATCACGACACCAGCATCAAAGACACGGTAAAAGACAACACTCTCGCCGTTTTTGAGTATCCAAAGTCGCTTGCCATGGTCGTGAGTTCAAACCGCGACCCGGTTTCGCATCGATCGTTCGAAGTGATCGGCACGGACGGCAGCATCCTAATCAACCCGATGGAATCTGCTATCACCGCTCGCATTGAGTTACGCGCGGCGCAAGGACCTTACCGGAAGAGAGTTCAGGAGATCCAGTTTCCCCCTCAACCTCGATTCGTGAAGGATTTCGAAGAACTGGCGCGATCGATCAAGACTGGAACACCGCTTAAGTACTCCTACGATCACGAGCTTCTCTTACAGGAAACTCTGCTTCGTGCGTCTGGCGAGGCCGCATGATGGAGAACTCTACACGCCGCAGCCTCCTTTGGTCCGGTCTGATCCTCCCCTCGGCTGCCATCCGCGGGACGCGCGCCAACTCCGCCGTAACTGTGGGCCTCATTGGATGCGGCAATCGCGGAACGTTTCTCGGACAGACCCTGACTGAGCACACGCAAGCGCAGTTGACCTCGTTATGCGACCTTTATCCGGACGCCATCGCTCAGGCGCGGCAGAAGATCGGACGCAGCAACTTCGCCGTGTTTCAAAGCTTCGAAAGGCTGCTGGCTTCTCCGGTGGACGCCGTGATGATCGCCACTCCGGTCTTTCTGCACCCGGAACACTTTGAAGCGGCCGTCCAGGCAGGCAAGCACGTGTACCTTGAAAAGTCCGCCGCTCCCGATGTGGACGGGTGCCGCCGGGTGGAAAAGGCGGCGGCCCAAGCCGCTTCCCATCGCGATCTTGGTTTCGGATTCCAGCGCCGCCATTCAGAGGCATACAAGAGCGCGTACCGGTTCCTCAGCGAGGGCAAGCTCGGTTCCACGCGAATGGCCAGCGCGCGGTTTATCAAAGCGGGAAGTTCCAGAGATCCGGTTACTCTGGCGGTTCCCAAAACCATGGACGAAAAGGTGAAGAACTGGTTTTACTGGCGCAACCTGTCCGGCGATTTGATTGTGGAGAACAATTGCCATTTGATTGACGTCCTCAACTGGTTTCTCGGCGGACACCCGGAATCGGCTGCGGGCGAGGGTGGGCGCACTGCTTTAAAGGTTGGTGATATCCGGGATCATGGGACGGTTCACTTTCAATATGCGAAGCAAGTCCAGGGCGATCTGTGCGGCATGATGTTGGCGCCGCCCTTTTACCGGGACGTGCGTGAAGAATTCTTCGGCTCGAATGCGTGGCTGGAGACATCGGAGACGGGCTGGCGGTACAAGCTGTCCGCGAAGGAGGCGATGGAAGAAAAGTCTCCGCACAACATAACGATCGATTCCATTCAGGCTTTCGTGAACCGGATTCAGTCGGGAAAGACAGAAAACACGATTGCGCGCGGTGTGGAGTCCACGCTGACCGCCATCCTTGGACGGCTTGCAATGGATCTGAAACGGCCGGTCTCCTGGAAGGAACTGATGGCATCGAACGGCTGGCCGGTCTGATCGGATCGGCAATCCACGCGGCAGGAGCTGGGGTCGCAGAAATATGCATAGAACCGTCTCTCCGCGCGGGCGGTGCCAGACACCCCAGGCGAAAAATCTGCCCGCCCGAGATACTCCAATGCATCCACGGCCGAAGTTTAGCACCCCCGCCGATCCCACACTTTCGGCAAAGCCGCCGTCCTATATATGCAGGAGCGTAAAGCCGATGCGTATAAGCACTCTACTGGTTCTCGCCACTCTGCTGTCCCTCACTCTGACCGCCCAAGCCCAGGACAAAAAGGATGGAGCCGATGCCACCGTTTACAAGCTGGAGTTCAACATCCACGATGGCGCAGATGCCGCCGCGAAAGCCGGCCGGCGCTACGCCCTGCTGATCGATGCGAACGGCAAGGGCACTTTGCGCAGCGGAAATAAGGTTCCCTACGGGACTGGATCGTTCCAGCCAGGAAAGGACGGAACCTCACCGCTGGCGTCGACGCAATACAACTATGCCGAGGTCGGCGTGAATATCGATGCCCGCCTTCGGGAGGCGAATGGCAGGGTTGCCCTTAGCGCCAGCCTGGAAGTCAGTGCGGTCCTTCAGCCCGAGAACAGTACTACCGTAACCCGCCAAACCCAACCATCGCCCAAATCCGCATCGAAGTGAACGCCATGTTGGAGCCGGGGAAGCGTGCGCTGGTCGCCTCCATTGACGATCCAGTCACCATGCGAAAGTTCGATGTTGCGGCCACCATCACAAAGGTGAACTGATCTACGATTTTCGCTATCGTATGACAGATGAGCCCCAAACCACTAGTTTCGTCCGTTGCCGCACTGATGCTTTTAACAGCCGTTCCCATGCAAGCCAAAGAGGATCTCAGTGTCTCCTGGCAGGACTTGCCTGTATTCACAAACAGGAAGACCATTGCGCTTGTACTTCCGGATGGTGCGCACTTGCAGGGAAAGATAATCGGCGCTGAAACCGGCCAACTCATTTTCAAAGTGAGCAAAACTTCCAACGTTCAGCTATATCCAAAAGGAAACGTCACTATCCCTCGCGCGTCAGTCCGAAGCTTCAGCATGAGCCGAACTGGTGCATTATGGACAGTAGCGGACCGCCATCGGCCTGGGAGCAGGCTTGGCTATCGCGGTTCCTGTAAACACCTATTCGCATAACGAGGGTGATGGCGCGCCGTTAGCCGTAGCCGCCATAATTATTGTGCCGGCGGTTTTAGGATTTCTGATTGGAAGAAGCGCCGGTAAAAAGACCGTGACCGTTACCATTGCGGACTAGTCTGAATCCAGTAAAAACTTCCAATTTCCGCGCTCACCTTTCCCATTCCCAACCGTCCAGTTCTGGATAGGGATAGTAACCCCCAAGTAGAGATAGATAAAATAAAGACAGGAAGTATTCAAATTAGTGACTGTGTCCCGGTATCTATGTTCGTCCATCGTCGCCGCGGTTTTGTTATGCAACGCATGTTCGCGTAACAACCCCACCAACACCCAGGCCGCTGGCCCGCCAACGGTCGCAGTGCGCGCCGTTCCAGCCGTTGCCGCCGATGTCCCGCTAGAGGTAAGCGCCATCGGCTCGGTGGAAGCTGTTTCCACGGTGGACGTAAAGTCTCGCGTCACGGGACCAATTCTGGCGGTTCACTTCCAGGAAGGCCAGGATGTGCAGAAAGGCAGCCTGCTGTTTGAACTCGATCCCGAGCCGATTCTGCGCCAGATCAATGAACTGGAGGCCAATCTGGCCAGGGACATTGCCAATGAGAAGCAGGCCAGGGCGAATTTGGCCAAGGATCAGGCGACCCTAAAGAATGCGAAGGCAATCGCCGACCGCGGATCGCAACTCGCCAAAGAGGGCATCTTTTCCCGCGAACAGACAGACCAGGTGATGACTGCCGCCGATTCCGCTAAAGCTTCCATGGATGCCGATCAGGCAGCTTTAGAGAGTGCGCAAGCCGCTATAAAAGCCGACCGCGCGAAACTGGAACAAACAAAGCTGCAACTCAGCTACACCAAGATAGTAGCTCCCATCTCCGGCCGCACGGGCGCCATTCCCGTGAAAGCCGGCAACCTGGCCAAGGAAAATGACACCACCCTCGTCACCGTGCTCCAGGTGACTCCTGTGTACGTTTCATTCTCAGTGCCGGAAAACCTGCTTGCTGAGGTTCGCAAGTACAACGCCAGCCATCCGCTGATAGTGAACGCGACTACGGCTGACGGCGTCACCACCACCGGCACGCTCCGGTTTATCGATAATTCCGTGGATGCCACCACCGGTACAATCAAACTGAAAGCGTCGTTTGAGAATGCGGCGCGCAAGCTGTGGCCCGGACAATTCGTTAACGTCCGCGCGCAGTTGAGCATAGAACGCGGCCGCATTGTGGTTCCATCGCGAACCATTCAAACCGGACCACGCGGCAAGTATGTTTGGGTAAAGAAAGCGGATTCCACGGTGGAAATGCGTGACGTGCAGGTCTTACGCACCTACACCGCTTCTGGGGCAGCGGAGCAGGCCGTCATCGGGTCCGGTCTGCAATCCGGTGACATGGTGATCTCAGAAGGGCAGATGCGCCTCATGCCCGGAGCGCACGTCCGTTTGCTGGAAGGCTAGGAACACGCGATGAAAATTACCGATTTCTTCATTCGCCGTGCCGTCACCACCACTCTGTTCATGGTGGCGATCCTGTTATTCGGCATTCTCAGCTATGTGACGCTACCGGTCAGCGACCTGCCCGCCGTGGAGTATCCGACCATTCAGGTGGGCGCAGCTCTACCCGGCGCCAATCCGGACATCATGGCGTCTTCCGTCGCCACTCCGCTCGAAAAAGAGTTCTCGAATATCGCCGGCATTCAAAGCATGTCGTCATCCAGTTCGATGGGCTCTACCAACATCACTTTGCAGTTTGATCTGAGCCGCAATATCGACGCGGCTGCCCAGGATGTACAGGCGGCCATCTCGCGCGCGGGCGGCAGCCTGCCGGCCAACCTACCCTCGCCGCCGTCCTACGCGAAGGTGAATCCGGCGGCGCAGCCGGTGCTTTATCTCGGTATCCATGCCTCCACGATGACCATGGCCATGCTGGACGAATATGCGGAAACACTGATTGGGCGGCGCATCTCCATGGTGTCCGGTGTCGCCCAGGTGCAGGTGTACGGATCGAAGAAGTATGCCGTCCGCGTCCAGGTCGATCCAAATCAGTTGGCGGCGCGCGATGTGGGTATCGAAGAGGTCCGCGACGCCCTGGCTCGCGGCAACGTAAATCTGCCTGCCGGTTCTCTTTATGGGGCCACCAAGGCTTACACGGTTCAATCCAACAGCCAGCTAAGCACGGCGTCGCAGTTCGCACCTCTGATCGTCGCCTATCGTAATGGCAACCCCGTGCGGCTGGAAGAGCTCGGCAAAGTGATGGACAGCGTCACCTTGGAAAAATCCGAGTTCTGGGTCAACAACAATTTGGCGATGGTGCTCGCGGTGCAGAAGCAACCCGGCGCCAACACTGTGGCCGTGGTGGAAGGCGTCAAGCAACTGCTGCCTTCGTTGCGGCAGAACATGCCGGCGGGGATTGGAGTGGACGTCATCTATGACGCTTCAAAAAACATACGCGACTCCATTGCCGACGTAAAGTTCACTCTCGGCCTCACCATTGGGCTCGTCATCCTGGTGATTTTCGTTTTTCTGCGCAACGTGTCCGCCACTTTGATTCCCAGCCTGGCCGTTCCCATGTCGCTGCTGGGAACTTTCGGCGTGATGAAGCTGCTCGGCTTCACCATCGATACGCTCTCTATGATGGCTATGACCCTTTCCGTTGGATTCGTGGTCGACGACGCCATCGTCATGCTGGAAAATATCGTGCGGCACATGGAGATGGGGAAACCGCGCCTGCAGGCAGCCTATGAAGGCGCTCGTGAGGTCGGCTTCACCATTATCTCCATGACTATTTCACTGGTAGCAGTCTTCATTCCGGTGCTGTTTTTAGAAGGGATCATCGGCCGCCTCTTGCGCGAGTTTTCCATCACCATCGCGGTTGCAGTATTGATCTCCGGAGTGATTTCGTTAAGTTTAACGCCCATGCTCTGCAGCCGTTTTCTGCGTCCGGAAACCGGGGCGCACGGCCGCTTTTACCGCTGGAGTGAGGCATTCTTTAATGGATTGAACAATGGGTATCGCGTCACGCTGGAGTTTGTTCTGCGGCATCGGCCGGCTACACTTGCCATCAGCGTCATCCTCACCGTAGTCACAGGTTATCTATTCGTTGTGATGCCAAAGAGTTTCCTGCCAACCGTCGACGTGGGTGTCGTCTTCGGTGGAACCGAGGCGGCCGAAGACACTTCTTACGAAGAGATGTTGAAGCTACAGCATCAAGTGAAGGCAGTTGTGGCGAAGAACCCCTGGGTGCAAAGCTTTGGCACCGGAACCGGAGGATTCGGTGGGCAAAATCAGGGATTCCTGTTCATGGATTTGAAACACGATAAGAACCGTCCGAAGGCGAATCAGATTATTGCGCAGCTTCAGCAGGGCTTCGCCAGTATACCCGGACTAGTCGTATTTCTGCGGGTCCCGCCGCTTCTGACACTGGGGCAGAACGAAGGCCGCAGCCAGTACTCCGTCGCGTTGCAGGATGCGGAAACCAGCACTTTATACAAGTGGGCTCCGCTGCTGGAGCAGAAGTTGCGTACTCTTCCAGACCTCACTGACGTTTTTAGCGATCTGCGGCTCGCCAGTCCGCGTTTGAACGTGCAAATTGACCGCGACCGCGCTCTGGCCCTCGGCATTACGCCCGAAGCCATTGCGAACACGCTCTACAGCGCCTTTGGCAACCGCCGCGTTTCCACCATCACCGCTGCAGCTAACGAGTACGATGTGATCCTGGAGGTGCTGCCCGAGTACCAGCGCAATCCGGCGGCGCTCTCCCAGTTGTACCTTCGTTCCACTTCTGGCAAGCGTGTGCCTCTCTCCGCCGTGACGCGAGTGACGGAAGGCGTTGCGCCACTCAGTGTCAATCACATCGGGCAGTTGCCGGCGGTGAACTTCCAATTCAATCTCAAGCCCGGTGTCGCGCTCAGCACCGCCACCAGGGAAATTGATGAGGCCGCCCGGCAAATTGGTCTGCCGGACACCACCAGCTTCACCTACCAGGGCACAGCGCAGGCATTCCAGAATTCGTTGCGTGGACTTTCCATGCTGCTGCTGATTGCGGTGCTGGTGATCTATCTGGTACTGGGCGTTCTCTATGAGAGCTTCATTCATCCCATCACCATTTTGTCGGGATTGCCCGCGGCGGGCCTGGGCGCGTTGCTAACACTCCTGATGTTCGGCGACGATCTGAACCTCTATTCGTTTGTGGGAATTATCCTGCTGATCGGCATTGTAAAGAAGAACGCCATCATGATGATCGATTTCGCCATCGAAGCGCAGCGCAATTCGGGCAAGAACGCGCATGACGCCATTTTCGAGGGCTGCTTGCAGCGCTTTCGGCCCATCATGATGACCACCATGGCCGCGCTGCTTGGGACCATACCCATTGCAATAGGCGCAGGCGCAGGCGGCGAGGCGCGCCGCCCGTTGGGTCTTGCCGTCGTAGGTGGGTTAGTGGTATCGCAGGTGTTGACCCTGTACATCACGCCCGTGATCTATCTTTACCTGGAGCGCTTTCAGAGCGGTTGGGGACGCAAGAAGAAATGGCAGGCGGAAGCATTGCCGGAAGCGCAAGTCCCGGTCCAATCTTAAGGCTCCCCTTGCCTGGTGGCGTTTGGTGGAGGCATGGGCAGAGTTGCATTTGGATGAGTTGATGGCTGATTGGCGTCAGTTGCAAGAAGGACGGAAGCCCGCGCCCATCCAGCCATTAAGGTAGGTTCCTCCATGAGTCATCCGATTTATAAAGTTCGCTCTTTCGAAATCGTTTCTGCTTATACTATCAACGTCCGTTTTGACGACCATACCGAACAATTGATCGACTTTCGACCGATTCTTGCAGGCGAATTGTACAGTCCGCTGCGTAACCTGGAATTGTTCGATCAAGTTCGTATTGATCGTGAGACAGGTACATTGGTCTGGCCTAACGGCGCGGATTTCGACCCGGCCACCCTACACGACTGGCCTGTCCATGAGCACGCATTCAGAGAACTTGCTCGACGCTGGGAATCAGTAAAGGCCTGACCGGAATCGCATTTAGACTCCATGCCGATCAACCTGCGTATTATTATGAACGTATGCTTCGGTACCACGTGGCGTTTTATCTCCCGCATGCGGCGGGTGAAATGGTGGTTGCGGAAGCCCTCGATTTTCCTAGCGCCGTAACCCAGGGCTTCGACTTGCAGGACGCAAGGCTGATGATTGCCAGCGCTCTCGAAGATCTTGCACAGTCGCTGCTGGAAAAAGGAAAGCCGTTGCCCGTGCCGGTCAACGATTCATCGAGTCCCAGCGCCGATTTAATCGAACCGGTGCCGCTGTCCGTTCACGCTGGGACTGCTCAGAGGTGAAACGGCACGGGAAGGCGGGGCCGGATCATGGTTTAACAGGAAGAATATCGCGCGAGGAAGTCTTTTCAGCTGCTCAACTCCCGGTCCAATCTTAACCGTTGGCGGAGGTTTACCTGGCATCCACCCAAACATAGAGGTTTTCCGTCCTAAACCTTTGGTGATAGACTGAGCCAAATGTCCGATGCTGCTCAACAGGCGCCCCTTGGACAAACGATCAATAAATACCGAATTTTGGAGAAGCTCGGCGCAGGTGGGATGGGGGTTGTCTACAAAGCCATCGATACCAAACTCTCCCGCACCGTCGCGCTCAAGTTCCTGCCGCTGGATGCGGATGCTCCGGACTCCGCCCGCAGTTCGCTTCTGGAAGAGGCTCGAGCGGCCTCCGCGCTCGATCATCCCAATATCGGGACCATTCACGGCATAGAAGAGGGGCCCGGCGGACGCATCTTCATCGTGATGGCCTGTTACGAAGGCATCACGTTGACGGATAAAATCCGGCAAGGGTCTCTCTCTCCTAAGGAGACAGCTTCCATCGGCATCCAGATGGCGAGAGGACTGGCGGAAGCGCACGCGCACAACATTGTCCACCGCGATATCAAGCCGTCCAACGCCATCCTCACCACGCAGGGGTTGGTCAAGATCGTGGATTTTGGGCTGGCGCGTGTCATCAGTTCGGCAAGCGCCACACAGACCGCCCGGATAGCCGGCACCGCCGTCTACATGTCTCCCGAGCAGGCTCAGGGCAAAATGCTGGACCGCCGGACGGACTTGTGGTCCCTGGGTGTCGTTTTGTACGAGATGGCCACGGGACACCAACCTTTTCAAGGTCAAAGCGTGCCAACTACGCTCTACGCCATTGTGCATTCGCCTCCGGCCCCACTGGATGAGAGTGTGCCGCGCGAGCTCCAGCTAATACTGTATCGAGCGCTTGCGAAAAATCCTGAAGCTCGTTACCAGAGCGCCGCGCAAATGCTCGCCGCTCTGGAGGCAATAGATTCTGCTTCGACGCCGGCTGCCAGTCCGACAATCACGATCCGCGACCTGGCCCGCTACCGTCAACTCGCGTCGCAAGCGGACCTCCCTCAGGCTCAGCAATCCCGGCGTGCCGTCTGGAAATGGGCCGCTGGCGCTCTGGCGATTGCCGCTTTGCCGTTGCTGGGTCTGCTCTACGCTCCCTTCCGCCAGCGGGCGGCGCCCTTGATCTTCGGTTCTCCGCAGCGCCACATCGCCGTGTTGCCCATTTCGGCGATTGGTAACGACCCCGCGAATACAGCCTTAGCGGAGGGTCTCCTGGAAAGCCTGACCAGCAGACTTTCCAATCTGGAAGTCGGGAATCAATCTCTCTGGGTGGTGCCGGCCAGCGAAGTGAGGCGCCGCAAGATCTCAGACGCTGTGGCGGCCCAGAAAGAATTCGGAGCCAATCTGGTGATCACCGGCGCTGTGCAACGCCAAGGCAACCTCGTTCGCCTCACCGTCAATCTGATCGATGCCAAAAGCGTGCGCCAGATCGGCTCTGGCGAGTTTGAAGACCGGACCGGCGACTTTTCAGTTCTTCAGGATTCCGCGGTCGCCAAGCTCGCCAACTTAATGAAGATTTCTGTCACGCCGGACATGCTCCGCAACACTGGCGGCTCCGTCCGTCCCGCAGCTTACGAATCGTATTTAAAGGCCCTCGGCTATCTGCAGCGGTATGACAAGCCGGGGAACCTGGATCAAGCCGTGAGCCTCCTGAGCGCGGCTGTCCGGGAGGATCCTAATTTCGCTTTGGCTTTCGAAAGCCTTGGGGAGGCTTACCTCATCAAGTACAAGGACGACCGGAACCCGCGCTGGATCGACCAGGCCTCCGCGAACTGCAAGCACGCTCTGGCTCTCAACGATCGGCTGTCTCCTGTGTACACGACTCTCGGCAGAATTCTTGACGCCACTGGCCAACATGACCTCGCACTGGACCAGTTTCAGCGCGCCCTCATGCTGGAACCGCGTAGCGCCGAGGCGCTCGCCGGACAAGCGGCAGTCTACGAAACCCAGGGCCGGCTGAAGGAAGCTGAGGAGAGTTTCCGCCGGGCTTCGGCGTTACGTCCGGACTACTGGGACGGTTACAGCAAGCTGGCCCTGTTCTACTTCCGCCAGCGGCGTTTCCCGGGCGCTGTCCAGGCGTTTAAGCGCGTGGTCGATCTGACTCCCGATAACGCCGAGGCTTACAGCAACCTCGGTGTGGTCTACCGCCGCATGGGCAATCTCCCAGACGCCGCCCAGGTCTTTAGAAAAGCCATCGGCTTGGCTCCCACATACCGCTTTTACTCAAATCTCGGCCTGGTCTACCACGATCAGAAGAACTACGCCGGGGCCGCGGCGATGTTTCAAAAAGCGGTCGCTCTGAATGACAAGGATTTCAGGGTGTGGATGAATATCGCCTCCGCCGAGCGCTGGTTGGGCCACGGCCAAAAGGTTATGGATGCTTACGCGCGGGCATTGCCGCTGGTGCAGGATCTTGCCACCCGCCAGCCGCAAGATCCGCTGATTCAGTCCACTTTGGGCCTGTTATACGCCCGCTTCCAACAGCGCGACAAGGCAATACCGCGCCTGGAAGCGGGCGTGGCCCTCGCACCAAAAGATCCCGGCGTGCTGGAGCGCACCGCCGGAGCATACGAGGCGCTCGGCGATCGCCGAGCGGCCATTCAATGGCTGGCTCGCGCGATCAAGGCCGGCGGCGTCATCGAACAAATAGAGCACAATCCCGAGTTGAGGGCCGTTCTTGCGGACCCCAACTTTAAACGCGCAACTAACAAATAGGAGAAGATAACCGCAATGGCCGACATCCAAATCAATGCAACCTGTGGTTCCAACAGCAAACAATTTCCGAAAGGCACCTCTTCCATTTCCTTCCATGCCGCGAAGGCCTGCACGCTAACGTTCTCGGTGCCAAACTGCTTTGCTGGCAACCCGGCTTCTCTTCCGCTTGCCGCGCAAGAGACGAAGGCGCTGACTGTAGCTACCGACACCGCAACTACATTCGTGCCATCCGGTTGTCCCAATAAGGCATCGGAAGACACCTACGATATTACCTTCGGCTCCCCGGAAGGGCAGTCTTACTAAGGGATGGAAAAGGAGAGATCGATTATGACAAAAATGCCATTTGTTCTAGCCTCGGTTGTGTTGTTGGGTGCTGGGTACGCGACGATAGCTCAAAACGCTCCCGCGAAGGTGAGCTTTTTCATTACGAGTGTGGGTTCGGGCAAGGGAGCCGATCTGGGCGGTCTGGCCGGGGCCGACCAGCACTGCCAGCAGCTTGCCAAAGCGGCTGGGGCAGGCAATCGTACCTGGCACGCCTACCTGAGCACGAGCGCTTCCGGGGGGAACCTTGCTGTGAATGCGCGCGACCGCATCGGCAAGGGGCCGTGGTACAACGCGAAGGGTGTGGAGGTCGCCAAGAATGTGGA
This sequence comes from Bryobacterales bacterium, assembly GCA_038200305.1. Taxonomy (GTDB): domain Bacteria; phylum Acidobacteriota; class Terriglobia; order Bryobacterales; family Bryobacteraceae; genus JANXXV01. The sequence continues at coordinate 24,702 of JBBPYD010000123.1, read as the reverse complement.
TGACCTGCACAGCGACCATAACAATCTGAAGAAAGACACGTCCCTTAGCGAAAAGGGCGAGGTGCTCAACGGACGCGGGGACACTCCCAATCAGCACGATATTCTGACGGGCTCGCAATTGGACGGCACCGCGTTTCCAGGTACTGCGGACACGACCTGCAAAAACTGGACCAGCAGCGGTGAAGGAAGCGCTCAACTGGGGCATCACGATCGCCAGGGCGGCGGCGACCACCCCACTTCCTGGAATTCCGCGCACGCCTCGAAAGGCTGCAGCCAGGCGGATCTGGCGGCTACGGGTGGGGCCGGGCGGTTCTATTGCTTTGCGACGAATTGAGCGCGCGTTCTTGACGAGGAGCTTTAAAGCGCGTTGGCCTACTGCAACCGCCGAAACTCCTCTATACCGATCCCGATTTGTTCGAGAATGCGGTTAAAGAGGCGGCCCGATTTCTCGACCGCCGTGGATGGGAATTGTTACGGCTCTGCCATCAGAACGCACCCACCGCGCGTGACTTCCAGTCTGGCGATGCTTTATGAAACCGAGCTTCGCCGCAACCCGCCGGAACTCCTCGGCGCGGCACTAGGCATGCACGATATCGGTCGTGTCGGCAGGCAAGGGCACTCCCTTGTCACGATACTCGGCGGAAATCACATCAAAGATCCGTTCAAGTTCCGCGAGTGCCTCTCCTCTTGTAGGCATGAGCGCGTAACAACCCTCAATGGACGGAACATCGGCTACCCAGCCTTCCGGCTGATTGCGGTAGAGAATCACCTTGTAATCGTCGAGCGCCATGTTGTCCCTATTGTACGCCGGTGGACTACTGGCATCGGCAGGGCCGGGTGAGTTATCCTGCGTCCAGTATGCCGCCGTGTCCGGCTCCCGCCAAAACGCTTGTTCTGTTCGTACACGGATTCAGCAGCTCGAAGAAGTGCTGGCTTCCTTTCTTCAAGCTGCTGCGGACCGACCGCCGTGTGCGCGCGGGATTCGTTCTGAAGTGTTTTGGATATCCCACGTCTTGGTTTAGTTTCAGCGTGCTGAAACGCATGCCGTCCATCCGGGATGTTGCCCGTTCGCTGGCGGCAGAACTGGATGTCCAGTACGGGGAATACCAGTCGATTATTTTGGTGGGTCATAGCCAGGGCGGGCTGGTGATCCAGGCATACCTGGCTGAAAAGCTGGAGGGCCGGGCATACGAGCTGGCGCGTATTCGCGAGCTGATCTTTTTCGCGACCCCGAACCTGGGATCCATGCTGCTGTTCAATCTGCGGCGCATTCTGTTTTTCTTTCTTCCCAATCGCCAGGAAACGGAGCTGCGCGTATTGAATGAAGTGAGCGCGGATGTGCGGGCAAGGGTGAGCCAGCATATCGTATCCGCTACGGTTCGCGGACCCAACGAATGGCCGATTCCGGTGCGGTGCTTTTATGGGTTAGAGGATGGGATTGTAGAGGCGGCATCGGCGCAGGGAGCGTTCGTGGACCCGATTGCGCTCCCGGGCGATCACTCCGGCATTCTCAAACCGCGCAGCCGGAGAGATCTTCGGTATAGTGCGCTGGTGGATGCGCTAACGGACCCGCCGGGGCATCGCGGGATTTTCGAAATTGCCCGCTATGAAACACGCGTCACGGTGGAACCGGCCCAAGGAAAGCTGGTGACCAGAAGCGCTAAGGTTCCCCGCGAACTGGTATTGAACAACAAAGCCGTGATTTTTCAGCAGGTGCGCTTTTCGGCGCACAACTCATGCCCGCGGCAATACGTTCTCAGTTGGATGACGCGCAATCCGGATGGTTATCTGGAAGCGCAGCCAAGCCACGCAAATGAGGCTTGGCCAAAGGAGCTGGTGGCCTACGAAGAGGCCCGCTATTTCACCTTCCGGTTTACGCCGAAACCGGATGAGACCTATAGCCTTACGACGACGGCCTATAACGGATTCAATGAGGGCAACCAGACAGTCGAGTTCAATCTGGGCAATGATTTCTTCTGCAAGGTTTACTATTTCAAACTGGACCTGAGTTCGTTTGCGCGGGCCGGCTACGCGCTGCAGCCGCCGGTTTTCTCATTTTCCGAGCGGGCGATCCAGTGCGGCGTACCCATGGGGAGGATGGATATCGCACTTCCATCCGAGACGTCGCCCGGCGTTTGGGAGTTGGAACTGGCGGGTCTGCAGCGAGGAGTAGTGGACGTGGAATGGAAAGCGGTGGCGGCCGGCGGCGTGGGTGGGGCCGGGCCTGAAAAAAGCGGCGCAATCGCGTGAGGCCGTAAAGGCACAATGCAGCGCGCCACATAGTGTCAAGTCTCCTCGTTGACACATCGCAGTTTTTCTGTAAGACTCAAATTGTCGAATGGTCCGCCGGATATCACTTCTCGTGATTGTGAGCGCCGCCCTGTTGCTCAATGCAGCGGGGTGCTTTGGATCATGGGCGTTCAGCGCCGAAGCTCGCAAATGCTGTGGTTCCGGAAAATGCTCACCGGCGAACAAACCGGCGGACAAAAAAGACGACTGCTGCAAGATCTCGACGGCAGTCTCGTCGCAGGAGTTCCAGACCGAAGCAAAAGTAACGCTGTCCCCGCTTGATACGTCGGTTCAGCCGGCAGTATTCATTTCTGCGATACGAGTTCCGCTCGATTTCGGCTCATATCGCATTTGCGGCCTCGACGGCACCCATGGTCCGCCGCTCTTAAACGATCTGCCAGTTCTGCATCTTTCCCTCCGGATTTAACCCTTTCTACAGGAGCCGGCTCTCTGCGCGCTCGTCAAATTACGTTCCGATCTTCCAATTTAAGTTGAGGAGGGTACCGTCTATGCGCTACTTTGCGCGCATTGGGCTGTTTGTTTTAGTCCTATTCATCGAGCTCCGGCCCATCGGAGCTCAGCAACCAGAATTGCCACGGCCGTTGGCATTGCCGGACGGGAGCCAAGCGGTTAGTTTGCGCTCTCTGGTTGAAGAGCTTGAGAAAAACAATCCTGACATCCGTGCGGCGCGGTACCGTTTCGAAGCTGCGAGCAAGCGGCCTTCACAGGCCGGAACGCTGCCGGAGCCACGGGTGCAGATTGTGAATTTCGGCGTGGGACACCCTTTCTCGGTGCTGAATGGCAGCAACTTTGCCTACCAGGCCATCGGTGCATCGCAGGAAATTCCGTTTCCGGGGAAGTTAGCGCTCGCAAGTGAGGAGGCGCGCCGTGAAGCCCAGAGTGAATTCGAAACCTATAAGGGAGTTGGCCTTGACGCGATCGCCCGGTTGAAAGTCGCCTATTACGAGTGGTTCTACCTTTCGAAAGCAATTGAAATCCTCGGGAGGAACCGCGATCTCCTTGAGCGCTTCGAGAAGATTGCCCGCGCCAGGTATGCCGTTGGTAAGGGGCTTCAACAAGATGTCTTGAAGGCGCAGGTCGATCTCTCTGGAGTGTTCCAGCAGATCGAATTGTCAAGGCAACGGCAAGCCAGCGCAGAGGCATTGATCGGCTCTCTTCTCGGGCGAAACCAGAATGTATCCCTTGGAATACCAGCCGAGGTCAAGCGCAGTACGCTTGACATGGATCTCAACGGCCTGTTGAAGGCGGTGGAGCAAAACTCACCTCGAGTCCGTGCCCAACAACATATGGTCGATAGCCGAGCCGTTGGGATTGAACGCGCGGGCAAGGAATACCGGCCTGACTTCAGCTTCAACTTCCAGTGGCAACACACGGGATCGCGGTTCCCTGACTACTACATGGCCACTGCTGAGGTGAAGCTTCCCGTCTATTTCTGGCGAAAGCAGCGGTACGGTGCCGAAGAGGCTCAGGCGCGCTTCCAGGAAGCGCGGCAGGAGTATCGATCCAGCGTGCAACAAGCGGAATTTACGGCCAAAGATCAGTATCTTGTAGCCAAGACCAGTGAGCGATTGCTGGCCCTGTATGAGTCTGGCGTGATTCCGCAGGCATCCCTATCGGTCGAATCGAATGTTGCCGGATACGAAGTCGGTCAAATCGATTTCCTGACCCTTACCAACAGCCTGATGTCACTACTGACGTTTGAAATGCAGTATTACGAGGAACTTGCCAAGCACGAACAGGCGCTGGCCCGGATTGAGCCGCTGATCGGCCGGCAACTGGTCCAGCCGTAGAGGAGCAAATGGAACCTACCGGTATTCCCGCTGAACATCACGAATCTCCAGATCCCGTTAGCGGACCGGAACGCCACTCCGCACAGCCGCGAACCAGGCGAGTGCTGCTCTGGTTGTCCATTACGCTTCTCGGGTTGGCTGCAGCGGGGGGAGCTTTTTGGTGGTACGGCCAGCGGCCCGCTGCGAAATCCGAACGCTCGCCGGGCATGCCGATGAGCGCCAGCGCACAATCGAATTCCACGGAGAACGCAATCACGATCGCGCCGGAGAAGCAGCAACTCATCGGAATGCGTTCCGTCCCCGCCGCCGTCAGAGTGCTGGTGAAGGACATTCGGGCGGAGGGGAAAATCGCGTTTGACGAAACAAAGGTGACTCACATTCACACGAAAGTCTCCGGCTACATCGAAGAGACCTACGCCGACTTTGTCGGACAGCCCGTGAAAAAGGGGCAGGCGCTATTCACAATATATAGTCCGGATCTGGTTGCAACACAACAGGAGTACCTGCTAGCGCTCAAGTCCAGGAACACTTTGAAAGATAGTTCATTCCCGTTTATCGCGGACGGTTCGGCCAACCTCCTCGCTGCCTCACGAGAGAGGCTGCGGCTATGGGACGTTACAGATCGGGAGATTGACCGGCTGGAGCGGGAGGGCACGGTGAAACGAGCTCTGGCGATCTACTCGCCGGTGAGCGGCATCGTAACAGAAAGGGCAGCCTATCATCACGGAAAGTTCGTCACTCCGGAAACTGATTTGTACACCATCGTAGATCTATCGAAGGTCTGGGTTTTGGGGCAAGTCTATGAGGCGGACATCCCCTATGTCCGGGTCGGTCAAGTCGCCGAAGTACAGTTTCCGTACGCAACCACGCAGCAGATTCTACGCGGGCGTGTCGATTATTTTTACCCCTACCTGGACCCAAACACCAGGACCGCACAGATACGGCTTGAATTCCCTAATCCCGATTTCAGGCTGCGGCCCGATGAATTTGTGAATGTGAATCTGCACGTCAACATGGGATCGCAATTGTCTGTTCCTGAAGATGCGGTTATGAATAGCGGGACAGAACAATATGTCTTCGTGGATAAAGGTGACGGCTACATCGAGCCCCGGCCTGTGACGCTCGGCCCACAGGCCGGGGGATATTACGGAATCGTAAAAGGGTTGAAATCTGGCGAACGAGTGGTGACCTCCGCAAACTTTATTGTGGATTCAGAAAGCCGGTTGAAGGGCGCCTTTGCGAATATGGGCAAACCTTCGGGTACGCAGGCGGCTGGGCAGCCGGCGGCCGGCCCGAAACTGCAGATCGATGTCATGGAACCGAAAACGGCTAAAGTTGGCGCCAATACAATGCGAGTCATGGTCAAGGATGCTGCCGGGAACCCGGTGGAGGGGGCAGAGGTGCAGGTCACGCTTTTCATGCCGCAAATGGGCAGCATGGCGCCGATGTCATCGAAAGCAACTTTGCAACCGTCCGGAAATGGCATCTACTCCGGGACTATCGAGTTCCAGATGGCATGGACCTGGCAAACGGCCATCGTAGTCAAAAAGAACGGTAACGTCCTCGGAACCGTGCAGACGAATCTCACGGCGCGATAACCACATGATTAATCGCCTCATAGAATTCAGCGCAAGCCACCGGTTCCTGATCGTCGCACTGGTTCTCTTCCTGGTTGCCGCCGGAGTCTGGTCGATGCTGCATATCCCGCTCGATGCGATTCCCGATCTGTCCGATCCGCAAGTGATTATCTACACCGAGTGGCCGGGCCGAAGCCCCGACCTTATTGAGGACCAGATCACCTATCCGCTCGTCTCGGCCATGTTGGCGGCTCCGAACGTCAGCGTAGTCAGAGGCCAATCGGATTACGGCTTTTCCTACGTGTACGTGATCTTCAAAGAGGGGACCGACATCTATTGGGGCCGTACCCGGGTATTGGAATACATGAGCAAACTCGGTGGAAGCCTACCGCAGGGAGTCACGCCGCAGCTTGGTCCAGATGCAACAGGCGTCGGTTGGTCTTTTCAATACGCATTAGTTGACAAGAGTGGGAAGAACAACCTAGCCGAGCTGCGATCATTCAACGACTGGTACTTGCGTTATTGGTTGGAGAGCGTTCCAGGTGTGGCTGAAGTTGCCACCGTTGGAGGATTTGTTAAGCAGTATCAGGTAAACGTAGATCCGAATAAGCTACTGGCCTACAAGATTCCCTTGCAAAAAGTGAGCGACGTTATCCGCAGTAGCAATAGCGAGGTGGGTGGGCGAGTTGTCGAATTCAGCGGCAAAGAATTCGTTGTTCGTGGCCGCGGATATATCCAATCGCTCGCCAACATCGAGAACCTCGCCATCGGAGAAAAGAACGGCACACCGGTCCTTGTCCGGGATGTGGCCAACGTGCAACTGGGGCCGGAGATGCGCCGGGGCGTCACGGAGCTGAACGGCGAAGGCGAAGTCACGGGAGGAACCGTCGTAGTACGGTACGGCCAAAACGTGATGGAGGTGATTCAGGGCGTCAAGGCCAAGCTCAAGCAGATTGAGCCCAGTCTCCCGCCTGGAGTTCAGGTGGTGACCACTTATGACCGGTCCGATCTGATCGAGCGCTCCATACACACGCTGAGGCATACGCTCATCGAAGAACTGGTCATCGTCAGCATTGTGATCCTTATCTTCTTATGGCACGTGCCGAGCGCGATCATACCCATTCTGACTATCCCGATTGCGGTCATTCTTTCGTTCATTCCGATGTATTACACCGGCGTCACATCGAACATCATGTCACTCGGGGGAATCGCGATCGCGATCGGCGCGATGGTCGATGCGTCCATCGTTGTCGTTGAGCAGACGCACAAAAAGCTTGAACATTGGGAAGCGGACGGACGGCCCGGCAGCGCCTCGCGAGTGATCATCGATGCAGTCAAAGAGGTTGGTGGACCGAGCTTCTTTTCACTTCTGGTTATAGCCGTATCCTTTATGCCCATCTTCGCCCTTCAGTATCAGGAGGGCCGGTTATTTAAGCCACTTGCATTTACTAAGAACTTTTCGATGGGAATTGCGGCATTTCTGGCCATCACTCTCGACCCCGCGATTCGGCTCCTGTTCATGCGAACCGAGGAGTTTTGCTTTCGGCCGAGATGGTTAGCGAGGGTCACGAATGCTGTCCTGGTAGGAAAGATCCATAACGAAGAAAATCACCCGATCAGCCGGCCGCTAATGCGCCTCTATCACCCGGTCGTCCAGTTCGTTCTCAATCACAAGTGGCTGGTCATCAGCCTGGCGGCCGTCACGGTGGCCGTTACCGTTCCGGTTTACCTGCGCCTCGGGTCTGAGTTCATGCCGCCGCTAAACGAAGGCAGCATACTCTACATGCCGATTACGCTCCCTGGGATCTCCATCACAGAAGCTAGTAAATATCTACAGATTCAAGATAAGCTGCTCAAGCAGTTTCCGGAAGTAGAGACCGTGTACGGCAAGATTGGCAAGTCGGAGACGGCAACCGATCCGGCTCCCCTCAATATGGTGGAGACCACAGTGACACTGAAACCAGAATCGCAATGGCCCAAGGTCCATGAGGACCGCTGGTATTCGGGCTGGGCGCCTGGCTGGCTGAAGCCGGGTTTCAACAAATTCTGGCCGGAACAACGCCCCGTGTCCTGGGACAACCTCATTGACCAGATGGACAGGGCGGTGCAGATTCCTTCTTACGCCAATGCGTGGCTATTCCCGATTCGAACCCGTATCGACATGATCACCACCGGTATCCGCACTCCGGTCGGGATCAAGATCATGGGTCCCAAGCTCGCCACCATCGAGGAGATCGGGTTGAAGCTCGAACGCGCTCTGCAAGGTGTTCCGGGCACCCGCAGCGCGTTCTTTGAGCGCGTCACAGGTGGATATTATGTCGATTTCCAGGTAAAGCGCGAAGAGGCAGCACGGTACGGCCTCTCGGTAGACCAGGTGCAGGACCTGATTGAGACAGCCATCGGCGGTAAGAACGTCACGACCACGATTGAAGGCCGCGAACGCTATCCGGTAAACGTCCGCTATGCACGCGATCTGCGCGATGACATACCGAAGCTCAGCCGGGTCCTTGTGCCGACGCCCGGCGGAGCGCAGGTTCCACTGGTGCAATTGGCCGGCATAACGATGCGCACCGGCCCGCCCATGATCAAGAACGAGGAAGGTTTCCTTGCAGGATTTGTATACGTTGACGTTGCGGGCCGGGATCTGGGCCGATACGTCGACGACGCCAAAGCGGTCGTTGCCCGGACTGTCCAACTTCCTCCTGGGTACCAATTAGGATGGAGCGGCCAGTACGAATACCTGCAACGCGCAATCGAACGCCTTTCACTTGTCGTCCCGGTCACATTGTTTATCGTGTTCCTGTTGCTGTATTTCAACACGGGTTCGGCCGCGAAGACGATCATTATTCTGCTTGCGGTCCCCTTCTCGGCAGTGGGCGCTGTCTGGTTTCTCTATCTTCTGAACTACAACATGAGCGTTGCCGTCTGGGTAGGACTCATCGCCCTGTTAGGTGTGGATGCCGAAACTGCCGTGTTCATGCTTCTTTACCTAGATATTGCATACAACGAGAGGAAGGCCAAGGGGCAAATGCGGAACCTTGCGGATCTGAAGGCCGCGATCGAGGATGGAGCGGTCAAGCGGCTTCGCCCCAAGGTAATGACCGTATCGGTAATGTTCATGGGCTTGGTCCCGATTATGTGGTCGACAGGCGCAGGGTCCGATGTCATGCGGCGAATCGCAGCTCCGATGATTGGAGGAATCTTCACCTCGTTCATTCTCGAGCTGATTGTGTACCCGGCAATTTACGAAATCTGGAAAGGACGTGAAGTGCGAAAGCTTGCCACGGAGGAAGCGCTTGTCTGAAGTAAGGTGGAGGCCAGACACTACGGCGGCTCACGGCACTACGAGATTTCGGCGAAAGGCGGTTATTATGCTTCGAAGCATTAGTTTCTATTTCGGATTGATCAGCCTTCCGGCCCGGGCGTTGCTTTTGTTATTGATGGCTGGTCATGTGCGGGCACAGAACGTTCCGGTATTCGAATACCCTGTAACGCTCGCGAAGCCATTGTCTCATTTCAAACTCCAGCGGGATGTTCCGGGTGTGTTGCGGTTTTCACAATCGGGAATTCTCTTTAAGTCCAACGACGGAAAGAGGACGGTGAATCTGCATTACTCTGACGTGAAGAAGGCGGACGTTTCCGATCCGGATAAGATTGGGATCGAGACTTACGATATCCGGGCCCTCGATCCGCTGAAACGCCACGCTTACGAATTCAAGCTGAAGAAAGAGCATGGGCCGGATCTCGCGCAATTTCTGGCGGAGCATATTCAGCGGCCCGTGATAGGCGACTACGGAACCAGCCACACCGCATTTCGTGTGCCGGCGTACCATCGTCATCTTGCGGGTGGAGCCCACGGGATCCTTGAAATCGGAAGTGATGGCATCCGCTTCGTCACCAAAACAAAGGCCGATTCGCGGATATGGCTGTATCGTGATATCGAAACCATCGGCAGCTCGGGCCCGTTCAATTTCCGGGTGACAACGCCGGACGACACATACAACTTCGACCTGAAAGAGCGGCTTCCGGAAGCCGCTTACGATCTGGCTTGGCGATTGCGAAATTCTTCATAAACCACGAAGCGGCTTGGAATCCGAGTAACAAAAATTTTCAATAAATCGAAACAATCCCTTCGACAACTTACCGGAAATTCATCAAAGACCCGTCCACCCCCTCGGCTACTCTTCAACCGAAAGGAGTAAAAATGTCATCCAGACAATTACGCAAGATCGCCCGCAAAAACGGCGCGCAGGCCGCCGGGACCAAGTCCCCCGAAGGAATCAAAAAATCCTCGATGAACGCCCTTCGCCACGGACTCACCGGCAAGGCGCTCGTCCTGAGCAACGAGTCGGAAGCTCAATTCGAGGCGCTCATGCAGACCTACATCGACCGCTTCCAACCCCAGGACCACGTCGAAATGGACCTCGTCGACCAGATAGTCGCGGCCCAATGGCGTCTACGCCGGATCTGGTGCATGCACGGAATTACGTAACGACCCTAATCCGGGTGCGGCCGAGGCGATGAAGCAACATGCACGGAATTACGAAACGACCCTAAACCTGACACCACCGCACCGGAAACCCCGGTTGTAAACCGCCCACCCGAGCGTCCCTGCACCGTCGAAAACATGCCTGTACCGGTCATCTCCGATGTTCCGGCTCGAAAACCGATCATATCTTTTTTATAAATGATGACCCGGCCAACAATTTTCCAGTGATCTACTCGGGCTTTTGGAGCCCCAGCGAATCCCAAGCCTCGAAAAATACGCTCCGAGGCACCCCGGCAAACTTTCGCCGGGAGACGTCTTGAGAATACAAGACAGTTGCGATGGCAGAGGCCCCGCGCACTCATTGCGATAATAAATGAACAACCGATGATTGCTTACCTGCGCGGCACGTTGCTTGAGAAACATCCGAATCAGGTTATCGTTGATGTGCAGGGAGTCGGCTACGATGTGGTGATTCCCGTCTCCACGTTCTCTTCGCTGGCCGATGCCGGATCGGAAGTGCGGCTGCGGATTCACACTCATGTGCGCGAAGATGCCATTTCGTTGTTCGGGTTTCATTCGCCGCAGGAAAAATTGCTGTTTGAGAAATTGATCTCTGTCAGCGGAATCGGACCTAAGCTCGCCATCACCGTGTTGTCCGGCCTCGCCACGGAAGACCTGGTCAACTCAATTCGGAATGGACAAGTGGATCACCTGGTGCGTATCCCCGGCGTGGGCAAGAAAACCGCGGAGCGCATGGTGCTGGAATTGCGCGACAAGCTGGAAGGAATTGCGGCCGGAATGCCTGCAACTCCGGAAGAGAGAACGGCGTCCGCGATGACGGACGTTGAGCGGGACGTGCTTTCCGCGCTTACGAATCTAGGCTGCAACCGGCCCTCCGCCGAGGCTGCCATCCGCAAAGCGAAAGCCGGGGGTACCGCTCAGGAATTTGAGCCGCTATTCCGGCGTTCGCTTGAACTGGTACGTTAAGCTTGAAAGATTATGCGGGAATTGGGGATCGTTTCAGCGTCTGCGCAGGAGGAAGAGCGGCAGTTCGAAGCCAGTCTCCGGCCCAGGCGTCTGGAAGATTTCACGGGTCAGACCAAGCTCAAAGAGAATCTTTCCATCGGTATTGAGGCGGCGCGGCAGCGTGGTGAAGCGCTGGACCATGTGCTGCTATACGGGCCGCCAGGACTTGGCAAAACCACTCTCGCCACCATCATCGCGAATGAGTTGGGCGTTGCGTTCGACCAGACCTCCGGACCCATTCTGCAGAAGAAGCTAGACCTTACTGGCGTGCTGAGCAATATCCGGCTGCACCAGGTGTTCTTCATCGACGAGATCCACAGGCTGCTGCCCGATGTGGAGGAGATGCTCTACTCAGCGCTGGAAGACTTCCGCGTGGACATCATGATCGGCGCTGGACCGGGTGCGCGAACCCACACTCTGGACGTTAAGCGCTTCACTGCCATCGGAGCCACCACGCGGCAGGGGCTGTTGAGTGCGCCATTGCGTGGCCGCTTCGGTCTGGTTCTCCGGCTCAATCACTACGATGTGCCGGAACTGCAGCGCATTGTGCTGCGCTCGGCGCCGATGCTCACTGTCACAGTGGACACGGACGCCGCGGAAGAAATTGCCCGCCGCAGCCGTGGAACACCGCGCATCGCGAACCGTTTGCTCCGCCGGGTCCGCGATTACGCTCAGGTGCGCTCAAACGGGCACATCAGTGTTACTGAAGCAAAGACCGCTCTCGATTTGCTTGAGGTGGATCGTTTTGGACTCGATGAGATCGACCAGAAAATCATGCAAACGATTCTGGTGAAGTATGGCGGCGGTCCTGTGGGTCTGAACACAATTGCCGCTTCGATTGACGAGGAGTCTTCCACCATCGAAGAGGTTTACGAGCCCTACCTGATGCAACTTGGGTTTATTGACCGGACCCCGCGAGGGCGCGTCGCAACGGACCGGGCGTTCGATTATTTCCAGGTGTCGAAAAGGTCCCGCCACGCGTTACAGGATAATCTGTTTTGAAGATCGTATATCTTTCGCTCGGATCGAATGTGGGGGATCGAGAAGCAGCCCTGCAACAATCGATCCAATATCTTCACTCGGAGGATCTGCGGATCAAGCGGCTTTCGTCGGTATATGAAACCAGTCCGCGGGATGTGACGGCACAGCCGTGGTTCTTGAACATGGTTCTGGAAGCGGAAACCAGTCTATTCCCCATGCGCCTGCTGCTGCGCGTATTGAACATCGAAAGAAAAATGGGCCGCAAGCGTATGGTTGCGAAGGGTCCTAGATTTATCGATATAGACATTCTCTGGTATGGAGGGTTCATTGTGGAGACGGCGCAGCTGAGTATTCCGCATCCCAGGATTGCAGAGCGCCGGTTCGTGCTGGAACCGCTGGCAGAGCTTGCACCGGAACTTCGGCACCCGGCGAATCGGCGTACCATTCGTGAGTTGTTATCGGGGACCACAGGTCAGGCGGTCAAGAAGGTTGCTTTCCAACCGTTAATCCCAACAGGAATTACTACGGAGTCAGCTTTTCAATGCGGACCCGCGCAATCCGGTTCCTGTCCATCTCCAGAATAGTGAAGCGGCGATTGTTCTCTTCCACCGTGTCGCCCATTTTGGGAATTTCACCAAGCTGAAAGAGTAAAAATCCAGCCAGCGTCTCAAAACCTGCGTCACCGGGAAGCTCGATTCCATACTGCGTTTCCAGGTTGCGGATGCTGGTGCTCGCTTCCAGATCCAGCACGCGCGCTTCCGCTGACGGGGTCTCGCGGAACTCATCGTGCTCGTCTCCAATGGGGCCGAAGATCTGTTCCAGGGCGTCTTCCAGTGTCACCATTCCGCTGATGGTTCCGAATTCGTCCACCACGATGGCCATGTGGCTACGGTTGTTTCGGAATTCGTCCACCAGTTGGTTCAAGGGTTTGGATTCAGGGACCACCAGTGGCTTGCGCAGAAGGCTTCTCAAGCGGAAAGGCAGCAGCGTCCGGCGCCTGTCAATAGCGATTCTCCGCTCCTCCCACACTCTCATCAGGTCTTTATAATGGACGATTCCTATGATGTTCTCCGGCTTCTTGTCATAGACGGGCAACCGGGAGTACTGATGGTCGATGAGCAGGCGCAAGACGTGGTCAAGCGGTGCGTCCGCGGAGACCGAGACCACATCGTTCCGGGGTATCATAATTTCCCGCGCACCGTAATTCTGCAGATCGAGCAGGTTCTGGATGGCGTCTTCTTCAAAACGGAGGAGATGTCCTTCATCGCGGCTGGTGCTTATGATGAACTTCAACTCCTCGGCGGAGTGGCCCCCGCCACGTTGCTCGCCGTGTAGTCCCATGAGTCTGCTAATGAACGAGGCGGTCCGCTCGATGGCGAACACGAAGGGTTCGGAAACCTTATAGAAGATCAGAAGCACCGGAGCGACTAACACCGCGAGCCGATCGGCTTTTTCCATGGCCAGGTTTTTCGGAACCACTTCACCGATCACCACGTGGGCGTAGCTCATTAATGCGAATGCCAGTCCGAAACTGAGGCCGTGAAGAATGGCCGCCGTCGCCGGAGTCACCATCCACGAGAACAAGGCGGAGATCATCTGAAACAGCGTGTCCTCGCCTGCCCAGCCAAGACCGAGGCTCGCCAGTGTCACGCCGAGTTGAGTAACGGAAAGGAGCCGTTCCGGGTTCTGCAATAGGCTGATGGCCGCCTGCGCACCCACATTGCCAGTTTCCGCCAGTTGCCGCAATTTCGACCTTCGCGCGGAGATAAGCGACACTTCCGCAGCCGCGAAGAAACCATTGATGGTGAGGATGAGACTGAGAAGGAGCAGCCGGTATCCAATATGACTGTCGTTCATTGGGATCTAAGGGGGTGCAAGGTACAATTCGGAAAGTGTCTCTAAATCGGCTCCTAAGATATATTAACTTGCTGGTAGCCGTTGTTCTGTTAATCGCACTCGCAGTTGTTTATTGGGTTGTGTATCGCGTTCTGCCGAAGACCTCAGGGGAAATTCACGCACCCATCGGCGCCAGAGCCACCATTACGCGGGACTCGCTGGGCGTGCCGCACATCGCGAGCGCCAGCGTGGAGGACGCCCTATTACTGCAAGGGTTTGTAACCGCGCAAGACCGTCTTTGGCAAATGGAATTGATACGGCGATATGCCGCCGGTGAATTATCTGAGGTATTGGGGCGGGTAACGTTGGATGCCGATCGCGAGACGCGGCGGCTTCGCATGCGGCGTCTTGCGGAAGAGCACTACAAAGCGCTTGACGCGAAGGAGCGCGGCTACCTGGCGGCTTATGCGCGGGGCGTCAATTACTTTCTAGAAACACACCAGAATGCGTTACCAGTAGAGTTCACCCTGCTTCAGTATGATCCAAAGCCCTGGAGTGTGGTGGATTCCATTCTGGTTGGTTTGCAGATGTATCGCGATCTGACGTCTTCCTGGAAACCGGAACTGGAAAAGAGCAGAATGCTGGCCGGCGGCGATCCCGCGATGGTCGAGTTTCTGTTTCCGATCCGCACTGGCGGCGATGGGCAACCCGGATCAAACGCCTGGGTGCTGGGCGGCAAGCGGACCACAAGCGGGAAACCGATTCTGGCGAATGATCCGCATCTGGAGTTTACGCTACCCTCCACCTGGTACATGGTGCATCTGCAAGCGCCATCGCTCAACGTCTCCGGCGCTTCGCTGCCCGGTGCACCCAGCATCATCGTGGGCCATAACGACCGCATTGCATGGGGTATGACGAACCTGGGGTTCGACGTACAGGATCTCTATATGGAGAAGCTCAACCTGCAAAACGGACAATATCTTTTCCGCGGCAAAGTGGAACAAGCGCGAGCGGAGCGTGAACTGATTCGAGTCAAGGGGGATAAATCCGTTGAATTCGTGAATTGGATCACGCGCCACGGACCGGTCTGGAGCAACGATGGCAAACAGGTTCTGTCACTGCGCTGGATCGGCGCGGAGCCGGGCATCTTCACGTTTCCCATGATTGCGCTGGATCAGGCGCGAAACTGGCAGGAATTTCAACATGCCGTCGCGCGTTTCTATGCCCCCGGCCAGAACTTTGTTTATGCAGACGTGGACGGGAATATCGGCTACCAAGTGGGCGGCAAGCTGCCCATCCGAAAAACTTACCGTGGAGATATACCTGTGGACGGCAGTTCCGGGGATAACGAATGGGACGGGTTTATTCCCTTTGAGGAACTGCCGTCGTCTTACAATCCGGCATCGGGACTGATCGTTACGGCCAATCAAAATCCCTTTCCCGCCGGCTACTCTTATCCTGTGAACGGTATTTTTGCGCCGTACTACCGTTCGCGCCAGATTTCGGATTTACTCTCGGCGAAATTGGGCTGGAAGCCGGAGGAGATGCTGGCGGTGCAGAAGGACGTTTACTCGGGGCTCAGCCGTTTCCTGGCGCAACAAGTGGTAACGGCCTATGACAAGCGAGGCGCACGTAATCCCTCGCTCACGGACGCCGCAAAGCTTTTACGCGAATGGAACGGACAAATGGAGAAGGATCAGGCGGCTCCATTTCTGGTTTCCCTCATTTTTCAACATCTGCGCCGGACGGTTGCGGACCGCGCGTCACCGGGAAACGGGGCCTTTTATGAATCCAAAATGGCTGGGTCCGTTCTGGAGACATTGCTGCGAACACGGCCGGCCGGCTGGTTCGTTGACTATGACCAGATTTTGCTGCGGACATTTGTCGAAGCCGTGGAAGAAGGGCGTCGCATTCAGGGAAAGAACGTGAACAAATGGAATTACGGCCAATATGTTGAGCTCACGATCAAAAACCCGGTTATTGGCCAGTTTCCCTGGATTGGCCCCTACTTCAATATTGGGCCAGTGCCTATGAGCGGTTCGCCAACCACCGTAAAGCAGACGACCAATAGAATGGGGCCATCCATGCGGATGATCGCCGATACCTCCAACTGGGACCAGTCGTTGCAGAATATTACCATCGGCGAATCTGGGCAGATTCTCTCTTCGCACTATCGGGATGAATGGAATCGTTACTACGCCGGGAAGAGCTTCCCGATGCGATTCGGCAAGGTGGAGGGAAGCGTGTTAACGGTGCTGCCTTAGGGGGTCCCTGTTGCGGTCTGATAGCTATGATCGACTTTATCGTTATCCACCTTTCTTTACTGGAGAGAATCGCCCGTCCGCGTGGAGATGGAACTTTCGCCCGCGCCAGACGATGGTATTGCCGAAAAATCCTGCTATCCAGAATGCGAAGCTGAACACGTCCTGTATTGGGATGAGCCAACACCGCCGAGCGGCGGCCGGATCTCGCAATATTCTGCCAGCGGTGGCCCATGCTGCCAGGGTTCGGAGGAAGACAGTCAGCACCAGTATCGGCCACCAGGCTGGAGCGGCCACGCAGAGCAGCAACGCCAACGGGAGAGGGTTCGTGAACAACTGCCCCGCATAGCCTCCGGGACGTGACCGGCGGGTACTGCGCGCCCAACGCAGGCGGTGCGCCGCGTTGACCACGAATGACTCGCTGCCGATGCGGTGCTCCACTACATAGGACGACAGGATTACCGACCACCCCAAGCCGGCAGCAAACTTGCCCATGACGAAATCCTCGGCAAGATAATCCTTGAGCCGGGCGAATCCGCCGATTTCCCGCAGAGCTTGTTTGCGCGCAACGATGGTAGGGCCGACGGCGAACTTCATCCCCTCAATCATGCGCGCGACCAGAAGACCACCGAGGAATTCCGTGTTCATTCCTGCCGCTTCCAGTTGCGACCAGAAACTCCCGCCGGCAACCGCCCGATAAGGACAGGTGGCAACTCCGAGCCTCTGATCCTGAAACTCAGCAGCAATAGTCCAGAGCATATCCGGAGCCACCCGAATATCGCTGTCGCTCATCACCAGAACGTCGTTGCGCGCGGCAGCCATCATACGATCGAGACTGAACACCTTCGCGTTTGGGTAAGGTGGCTCCCCCACCATCAGCAGTTGAGCCGGGACTTTCGGAAACTGCAATCGCAATGACTCCACAACCGCGACCGCCGGATCGTTCGCGTGCCGTACCGCAAGGAGAATCTCAAAGTCGGGATAATCAAGTGTAAAGAAACTACGGAGATTCGCTTCCAACCCCTCATCCACGCCGGAGAGAGGCTTGAGAATGCTGATAGGAAAGGGCGCGCGCACCTTCGACGGCCGCACAGCCCTATATCGCCGCGCGGCCACGATCACAAGGACGCAATAAACCAGAGACCCTGCGACCAGAGCCAGCAACAGCCACGCCGCACCGGTCGCCATGGACCCTTTACTCGGAAGGCGCTTTCGTATCGATCAGTCTTTGCACGTCCATCAGGAAGTCAGCTACCGGCTTCACACCCTGATCGCCGCGCTTTCGGTTCCTAACTGAGACGGTACCGCTCTGCGCTTCGCGGTCTCCGATCACCAACATATAAGGAACCTTTTGCATTTGCGCGTCGCGGATTTTGAGATTGACCTTCTCATTGCGATCATCCACCGTAACGCGGATTCCCGCGGCGTGAAGCTGATCGCGTACCTGCTTTGCGTATTCCGTCTGGCGGTCTGTAATGGGTAGTACAGTGGCCTGCACTGGCGCGAGCCACACAGGAAATGCTCCGGCGTAGTGCTCAATCAGGATGCCGAAGAATCGCTCCACCGAGCCGTAAAGAGCGCGATGGACCATCAGCGGCTGGTGCGCCTTGCCGTCCTCACCGATGTATTCCAGGTTGAACCGGCGAGGCAGAGTGAAATCGAACTGTACCGTTGAAAGCTGCCACTGGCGCCCGATTGCGTCCACCAGCTTCATGTCGATCTTCGGGCCATAAAAGGCGGCCTCATCCTTCACGATCTTTACTTTCAAATTGACGCGCTTGGTTGCCTTTTCAAGCGCATTCTCAGCTAACTGCCATTGCTCGGGCGTGCCGTCATACTTGCCGCTGGCCCCGCCATCCCACGTGGAAAGCTCCGCTTCGTATTGATCGAATCCAAAGGTCTTCAGTACGTCCACCGCAAACTGCAGACAGTTTACGACTTCATCCTCGATCTGGTCCGGCGCACAAAAAATATGGGCATCGTCTTGCGTGAATCCACGAACACGCAGTAATCCATGCATCACGCCCGAGCGCTCATACCGGTAGACAGTGCCGAGTTCGCCTAGCCGCACCGGCAGGTCGCGGTAGCTGTGCATCTTGTCTGCATAGATCAGGATGTGAAACGGGCAATTCATCGGCCTGAGCTGGTATTCCGCGTCGTCCAGTTCCATCCGCTTGAACATGTTATCCGCGTAGAAGCCGTAGTGACCAGAGGTCTTCCACAGGTCGGACCGTGCAATGTGCGGTGTATAGACCAGAGAATAGCCGCGCGCAATGTATTGATCGCGCATCCAGTCTTCCAGAATTTTGCGAATGGTCCCGCCCTTCGGGTGGAAGAAGATCAGGCCGGGGCCGGCGAGTTCTTGAATACTGAACAGGTCCAGTTCCTGGCCAAGCTTGCGATGGTCGCGTTTCTTCGCCTCCTCCAGGCGCTTCAGATATTCATCAAGCTCTTTCTTGCTGAAGAACGCAGTCCCGTAGATGCGCTGCATCTGATGGTTCTTCTCGTCGCCTTTCCAATAGGCGCCGGCAATGGACAGAAGCTTGAACGCTTTCAAGCGCGTGGTGTCGGGCACATGCGGGCCGCGGCAAAAGTCGATGAAGGCCGGCCCGAGCGTGTATTCGGAAAAGACGTCGTCGGCCTTTTCTTCGATGAGCTCGCACTTCATTTTTTCGCCCATCTGCTCATATTTCTTGAGACCTTCCGCCTTCGGCGTCATCTTACGCTCATACGGGAGCGCCTGCGCTTGAAGCTCCCACATCTTGGCTTCAATCTTTTCAAGATCTTCGGGCGTAAAAGGGGTTTCGCGTTGAAAGTCGTAGTAAAAACCGGCCTCGGTAGGCGGGCCGATCCCGAGCTTTGTTTCGGGGAAAAGTTGGAGCACGGCGAGGGCAAGCAGGTGCGCGGTGGAGTGACGATATACTTCCAGCGCCTCGGGATTCTTTGATGTTAGAATTTGCAGCGTGGCGTTGGATTCCAGCGGTCGGGTGAGATCGAACAGATCACCGTTAACCCTGGCGGCTACTGCATCATCCGCTAAACGGGGGCTGATGGACCTTGCCACGTCAATAGGGCGGGTGCCCTGAGGGACCTGCTGCGAGCTGCCATCGGGCAGAGTAATGGAAATACTGCTCATGATAAGGGTGAAATTTCAGCGTATCATGACTATATAGCTTCGTAACGATGACCGAAACTACTGAAACAGAGGTATTCGACGAAACTCCGCTGGTGGAGCGCGCCAGAAACGGAGATGCGGCAGCTTTCTCAGAGCTGGTGACCCGGTTTGAGCGTAAGATTTTCCGTCTGGCGAAGCACATCACGCAGAACGATGAGGATGCCGAAGACGTCCTGCAGGAAACGTTTCTAAAAGCCTATTCACACCTCGATACGTTTCAGGGGCAATCCAAGTTCTACACCTGGATCGTTCGCATCGCAGTGAATGAGGCGTTGATGAAGCTCCGGAAACGGAAGTCCAGCAGGGCTGTGTCCCTGGATGAACCGACCGATACCGGCGAGGATACCATGGTCCGGGAGATTGCGGTCTGGGAGGAAAATCCAGAGCAGAAATACTCGCGCGACGAGCTTCGCGGCATCCTCGATAAGGCGGTGGAGAGCTTGAAACCTGCATTCCGCACCGTTTTCGTATTGAGAGACATCGAAGAATTGTCGACTGAAGAAACTGCTTCGGCTTTGGATATTTCAATTCCGGCGGTGAAGAGCCGGCTCCTGCGTGCTCGTCTGCAACTGCGGGAGAAATTGACCAAATTTTTCAGACGCAAGGGAGACGACGTCTTTGCTTACATGTAAAGAGTTCCTGCTCGAACTCAACGATTATCTTGATGAGTGCGTGGATCGGGAGTTAAAGGCCAAACTCGAAACGCACGTAAGTGAGTGCCCGAACTGCTGGGTTGTATTTGATACAACAAAGAAGACGCTGAAGGTTTACAAAGGTTTAGAGCCGCAGGTGATTCCCGAAGATATCCGGTCGCGGCTCATGGCTGCGCTGCAGAAGAAAATGGCTGCTGCAGGAAAGTAACCGGAGTCGCCTTCAGCAACACCCTGCCAGCCGGACACAGCCCTTTGTAGAACTCGCACCGGGTGCAATGTGCGCCCTCAATGAGCGGAAAGTGCAAATCATTTTGTGCCTCTCGAAGCGCGGCTACCGCTTGCTTTGTGACTGCAATGGAAGCGGGGCTCAGGTCAATTTCGACTGCCTCATCCGGACGCAAGAAATACAGCCATACATGGTCCGGTAACCGGCCAGTGAGTTTCTCAACAGCTACCGCATAGATCCTGAGTTGAAGAGCATAGGCCTCCATGCGTGCGGGGTCGATCGGAAGACTCACCTGATCGGTCTTGTAATCCACGATTATGGTTTCGCCGGCTTGCTCAAACCAGAGGTCAATCTGACCGCGCAGCACCACGTCCTGGATCTCCATGACGAAGTCGAACTCTCTCTCCACTTTCTCAGCTTGCGCCGCTGCCCCTCCAAGGATACTCCGTTCAAACCGGTGTACCAATGCAAGGGCTTGCGGATCGGCGTTCTCCACGCTGACGCCAGCGAGCAGAGCATGCACCTGGAGGCCGAAATCGCTGGCGTCCAGTTCGTGGTTTTCTGGTGATGGCTCGTGTGATGGGAGTGCTTCCGGGATGCGCTTTCGGGAGCGGTCCCCGATTTCCCAATGGAGATACCGCGATAAATAGTACTTGCGGGGACATGCTGCGAACAGACTGACCGAAGTCACGGACGCAGACGAATCGTACTGCGCGCTTGGAACGGCGCGCGGAAGGAATAAAGGTCTATTCCCCCCTGCTTCCACTTGCGCCGGGGCCGTCACATCCGGCAGCACATCCGTCCGCAAGACACGCACGCCGTTTTGCACGGTGATCTGGTTATCGGCGGCCTCTGCGTTCACCCCAAACCGCACGCAGAT
This sequence comes from Bryobacterales bacterium, assembly GCA_038200305.1. GTDB lineage: Bacteria > Acidobacteriota > Terriglobia > Bryobacterales > Bryobacteraceae > JANXXV01. Next base: position 3,498 of record JBBPYD010000123.1, on the reverse strand, counting down.
GAATTTCCACCAATCCGACTTCGGCCGCTTTGTCACCGCAAACGAAAGCACCATGTGTTCTTTCGCTCTAGTCATAGCGACATAGAGCAGACGGTCGTCTTCCTCACGCTGCCGCCGTTTCTGCATGGCTTCGATCCTGCGATACGCGGTGTCTCCAGCACCTTCCCAACTGTCCGGATCGCGCCATTTTACGCCTAACCCAAACGCCTCCGCGAAAGTGATGACCGGCAAATGGCCGCCTGTCCCCTTATGCAATCCGGGAAGGAACACGATGGGGAACTCAAGGCCCTTCGACTTGTGAATGGACATCAGGCGGACTGCGTTTCCAAAATCGCTTGGAGGCGCCTCGGCATCCGGCGAACTCCTGTCCAGTTGGTCAAGAAGATTATCAATCGATCCTTTGAACTGGTTGCGGATCATGTTGAGGAATTTCTCAACGTTCGCTCTACCGCGGTCGCTGAGTTCGGATTCGTAATCGGAATCGTCAATCACCTTCCGCAGCAAGCGGTCGGGTGATATGGAATCCCTCAGCAAGCGGATGTTTGAGAGTTGACCCGCGAACTCGGCGAGAGCTTCCTTCTCTTCTGGATTGAGTCCATTGAATTGCAAATTCGCGAATGCGCTGTGAATCGATCCGGCCTGCCGCAATCGCAGCAGGCATTCATCTCCTACACCGGCCAGTGGCGACCGCAGTACACCCGCCAGCGCGATCTCATCGCATGGATTCGCCACAACCCGGAGCAACATCAGCAGATCCTTCACCTCTCGCGCTTCGAAGAACGTACGCCCTCCGACAACGATGGAGGGAATCCCGAACTCGTCAAGGGCTTTCTGAATCGGCGGCATCGCCGCGTTCGTCCGGATCAGGATAGCGATGTCGGCATAGGTGGCCGGCCGCTGCCTGTCGCGGTCCGTGATGCTGAGTGTGCCTGCCAGTTCGCTGATTCGTCGTGCGACCCACGACGCCTCCTTGCGGGCGGCGTCTTCCGTTGCGTCTGCAAAAGCGGCAATGATTTCGATGCTCTGTGCATCTTTGGCCGGAAATTCCTTCCCACTGGTGAGGCCATGCGGTTCAATGCCAGGTCCTGCCCCCGCGAAAACATGGTTGACGCCCTCTAGTATTGCGGCCCGGCTCCGGTAATTGTCGCGAAGTTCATCAACGGGCTGCCCTGCGTTCCCGATTGTATTCTGGTAACCGCGAAACAGCTCCGGCTCTGCATGACGGAAGCGGAAGATCGACTGGTTAATGTCCCCAACTGCGAAGAAGTTGTTGGGTTGCCTTACCAGATTGACCAGCTTCCATTGCAGTGGATTTGTGTCCTGCAACTCGTCCATCAGGATGTAGTCGAAGCCGCTCTGAATGCGTTCTAGTAAAATGGCGTCGCTCTCAAGCAGCTGAATGGCGAGCTCTTCCAGGTCGGAGAAGTCCAGCAGCGATCGGGCGTTCTTCTTGGCACGGTATTGAACGCCGATCTCTTGAATCGCTTCAACGATCAGTTCTCTCTCAGATGTGTAGAAGGCGATCAGAAATTCCGATTTGAGCTGCTTTGCGAGTTCGCGAATCCGATCGCGATTGGTCCGCGCCTTGCTGTTCTTCAGCAGATAGGTTTTGTTGAATTTGGCCCGGTTCAGAAGGTGGAAGTGCTTCACAGAGGGAGCCGGCGGTAATTCGAGCATTTGCCCCGCCCACTCGGCGAATCTTCCATGCTCGCTGTGCTGCCTCGGCGTGTTCGGCTCCACCACTTCGGCCAGAATGTCTTTCAACAGGTTCCGGAGTTGGTAAAACGTGAACTCGGTGTCCGGCGGCTCCAGCGCGGACGGATTCATGCCCGCTGCGGCGACTCGCCTGGCCTTATAAATATCAATTAGCGATTGCGCCAGATCCTGAATATGGCCTTCGCGCTCGGTTCCAACGGCAAGCGAGCTGAGGAATCGCCGCATTCGCGCCGGGTCACGAGCATAGATGGCTTCCAGCACCTCGTCCGCGGCGTCGCGCATCAGTGCACCACCCGTTGTCTCATCCGCTACGTCGAATAGAGGATCGAGACCGGCCGCTATGGCATTCTCGCGAAGCAGCCGTGTGCAGAATGCGTGGATGGTGGACACGTAGGCGCGTTCAATTCGCTCCCGAACCGCGTAGTCGTGTTCAAATGCAGTCACCAGACGCTGCTTGATCTCGGTCGCCGCCTTTTCAGTGAACGTGATGGCCAGAATACGATGCGGTTCAATCCCCTTTTCGCGCACCAGCCAGGAGAACCGCTCAATCAGCACGCTGGTTTTTCCCGACCCAGGGCCGGCCACAACGCAGACATCCTGATTCAGGCGATGCGCCGCGGCAATCTGCCGGCCGTTCAAGCTCACAGGCCAACGCCTCTGGTTATACCGCGTGCCGTTGCAATCTCCACCCGGCAGGCATCGGCGAATGCGCAGTAGGCACACTTCCGCTCGTCGGCTGGGGTCGGTGCGATTCTGCCGTTGTGAATGTCGGCGATGGTCTGCACGGCCGCTTCCATCGCACGTCTCACAACATCGTTCACGCCTTCCGCGGAGCAAGACTGTTCCAGGCCGCTGAAAGCTCCGTCCGCTACCCATCCACGAAACGACGCTTCCCGGCGAAATCCCGCGTAAACCATTCCCGCAGGCTTGTAGCCTTCCGCGCGCAAGGCCCGGATGTAAAGGCCGCCCTGCACCAGCGTCCCACTATCGTGAGCTTTGACGAGTTCCGCCATTGCCTTCTCACGCTTGTACTTATAATCGATCACCAGTGAGCGGCCAAGTTCATCCGCGTCAATCCGGTCGATGCGGCCTCTGATCTCCGTGCCGTCCGGCAGCTTCATGGAAAACTTACGCTCGAACTCCGAAGCTGTGGATCCGGGTAGCCGTCCATCTTTCACGAATGTTTCCACGTTGCGGAACAACTCCAGCCGGACCGCTTCCGCTCGATATCCATCGGCGACGTTATTCCTGGCACACTGAGCGGCCCAGACTGCGTCAAATGCCGTCATCAACGGCTCACCATCCCGATACATGCGATGGAGCGTTTCGTGAGCGATATTGCCCTGCAGGAGCGCATTCAGCCGATCCGCCGGCTTCAAAGGAACATCCTGTATGCGCAGCGTATGCCTTGCAAAAAACTGGAACGGACACTGCAGAAAGGTTTCAATCGCGGTCGGATGGAAGGATAGGTGCGTGGTCTTTAAAGCGGTGCGCAACGCTTCATCGAAGACGCCGGGGCTTGGTGCGTGACGAACCGAATGAGCCGGTTGTGGACGGCAGGGCCGCGCGGGATCTTCTTCCAACTCGCAAGTGTGGCGCAACTTTTGGATATAGAAAGACGGCAGCGTTGCATCGCCTTTCGCATTCATGAGGGGATAACTCAGTACAAGAGTGGACGTCGCGCGGCTGGCCGCTAATTCGAACAGAAACTGTTCCTCTTCCTGGCGATCTGCAGCCGTTCGAAGGGGAATACCCTGGCTAGAAAGTGCCAGCCGCACCCGG
>JBBPYD010000122.1:0-28119 GCA_038200305.1 Bryobacterales bacterium | reverse complement strand
TTCTTAAATGGCATGGAAGAGGTCAACGGTTCGAACCCGTTCAGGTCCACCAAACCTTCATAGACTTACAGTTCCTTAGGTGGCTAAAAGTGTGGCCAATGGAGTCCAACTGGAGTCCAAACCCATAAGATAATGCCAGTCAGCGCGTGATTTTGGACGCCACCCAGATACAGCGCCCCCAATCTCCTACTGGCGTCTCAATATCCTCACAATCCTCACAATTCAGCTTCGTACGGCTTCTTCGTCGGCAGCGGAGGCACAACTCAGTTCGGTAACGGCTCCTGGGCTACTCTCGCTCAATATCCTCACAATCCTCAAAATTGAAATTTACCTGACCGTTGTGACTTGAAAGCTTCTACCCGAGCCGCTTTCGCTGCCGTGTGGTACCGTTTCAACCTTGGTCACTGCCCACCATCTGTGTTTACGCCTGAACACCTTACTCAGACTGGGCACTGTGGGCACCCGTCTTTTTCTTGTTGTTCGCTGGAGACGACAACATTCAACTCCCTAATAGGACGTAGCCCAGGGAAGGCCGAACCGCAGCCTCGCGCACCTGAAGCCTCTCCGTTGGCGCGTGTGCGGCTCCACGGCGCACCGGTGCCCTTACCCTGCCCGCTTCCTGGCCCGCTGCGTCCAGCGTGCGACACGAAGCGTACCGAAGATTCTTCTATCTAGAAACGAGTGACCGTTCGAGTTTGGCTACGTGTTGATCTTGTCGCCGTGTACCTTGGTAGAACCTTCACTCGGTTGCGCAACAGTGTCGGCTGTATCGGGAACCCCAGCTTCGCCGCTGCCCTGAACGGTTCCGTTGAGACGGGCAGATAATTCTTTGCTCGGCTTAAACACCGCCACGGTTGCGCGCAGCAATCGTCAAGGTCTCTCCCGTCCTGGGATTCCGACCTTGGCGTTCCTTTTTACCCGTCACCTGAAAGCTCCCGAAGCCGCGAAGTTCGACCTTCTCCCCCTTCGTTAGGGCTCCGGCGATGCTGTCGATAATTAGGTCGACCACCGCCTCTGCATCCTTCTTCGTGCCCTTGGTCTCTTCGCTCACGCGCTCAATGAGATTGTCTTGGTCATTGGGTACTCCTCCGGGTATTTCCTAAGGTAACCTAAGCACTTCTCCAACTCCGAGAATCCGAAGTCGCGGCGACTGGAAGCTGCACGCGACGCGCTGGTTCCCTGTTTCGTCGCTCTCCTGGTGAGGACTTCTGATATGCTCGCATTGGCATGCCGGGGCGCTGAACTCAGAATTTGTAAGAGCTAGCCCGGCAGGCGGCGAATAGAAGACTGCCGCCCAAAGGAACATAATGGTCATCAAAAGAACAAACAAGCCTGAGGCGAAGAAGGCGATAGCCCCCAAAGCGGATTTTGCGGAGTACGTGCTGACCAAGGGCTCATCGCGTTTGATGGACGCACGCATCGCGCGCAAGGAAATCCGTTTATACGTGAACGGCCCGGCAATGCTGTTCGGCTCGGCACGAATTCTGACCTCACTAGATATGCCTGGAGGAGCAACGCACCAAGCGTGGAAGAAGCTTGCTGCGTCACTGACGTGCACTTCGCTTTGCGGACACAACGGTAAGACGAAGATTCCGCTTGAAGTTGCGACTTCACGCATCGGAACCCATATCGAGTTCTCGACCGGGCCTATGGCAATGTACCAGTCGACAGTGGTTATCAAGCCGAAGAAGGATGTCACGCTCAAGCAGGCTATCGATGAGGCCTTTGGCAATCCGGGGCAGAGCTATTTGGTCGTAATTGTGCCTGAACCCGCCAGTGGTCACCTCGAGCACGACGCATCGATATTCGAACCGAATGTTGAACCTGGTAGCCCGCACGATGACCACAACCACGGTGGAGTCTTAGGAAATCGTCATGGCAGTTGACTTGCGCAAGAACGCGGCCACAATGCCAGCTGGTGAGTTCGAGAACTTTTTCAAGGCATGTGTACTGCTGAAGAGCCAAATCGTACCGGGCAAGACTTTCAGTGTCTATGACCAGTGGGTCGCAATTCACGGATGCGTGATGGGTGTAAAGACTCCTGGCTCGACGCAGTTCGTAAACCTGGGTCACCAAAACATAGGCTTTATGGCTTGGCATCGCGAGTACATCCGTCGTTTTGAGTTAGCGCTGCAAAGCGTCGTGCCGGGGGTAACCATCCCATACTGGCCTTGGCCTGTGTCACCGCTTGAGCCTTCCACACTATTTTCGAACGCGCGGATCCATCGAATCTTCTTTACTTCATCCGTCCAGCAGGCCGTTGGAGGATTATTAGCGGCGGGTCGCCCCTCGTCACCCCCCGCATGGTGGCCCACCGGATTCGCCTGGACAATTCAGCCCGCTTTACAAGTTGGGGGCTCTCCGATCCTGCGTCGGGGTAGCCCAAACAATAACTGGCCTCCCACACAGGCTGCAGTAACCAGCATTGAGAATATAGCGACGGCGCCGCCAGGTGTGAACGTCTACTGGGGGTTCTGGAACGAGTTAGAGTCCGGCGCGCGGACGCACAACACTGGGCACAACATCATAGGTGGATACATGTCGAACCCAGTGTTCTCACCGAATGAACCGCTTTTCTGGATACATCACGCGCAGGTTGATCGCGTTTGGTCGAGGTGGCAGGCAAACCGTGTTGCCGCCGGTTCGACGTTGCTTTCAATTTATCCCCCGCCCACTGAAGCCTCGCCCTGGAATGGGCAAGTTCCTCCTAACGGTCATCGACGAGACGATGTCATGTGGCCGTGGACCGGAGGTACACTTGGCTATTCGGTAAATGCTCCTGCCGGCGTGCAGACAATGCTGCCCAGTTTCGTCGGTGTGCCGGTTCGCAAGATCAGAGACGTGTTCGATCACCAGAATCTTGGGGGTGGACTGGGCGGCTACCAGTACGTGTGATCGGACCGCACTACTGAACTTGTACTTGTAGCTGCATGTGTAGAGAGTCAAGTGTTGTCTCGTGATTGGTGAGACGACATTGGCGGCTATGGCCGCCCCTTGGTCCGCGTCACCTTGTCGCGGCGTTGCCGCTTACGAGAGACGGCCCTACAACACACTCCGCATCAACGGAGGGTCCAGAGCCCCCGAACAACCCTCCGCAGGGCAAACCTTCATTTAACTGTTGACGACTGATAACGGAAACGTTCAGGATTGATCGAACGCCGGCGACGCGTTCACACGCAGCAGCGAGACCGAAGTCTAGTTGAGGGCCAGGGATGGTAGATAAGGCAGCCTGATGGGCGACAATTAGAATTCCCTACGGGGTGCCTCATTTGGAAATGTTACCGAACTGTAGATGTCGCCGTGATCGCTGCGGTCCGGCCAGCATGATGGTTCGACATTTCTTCTCTGGATTTCGCGCGAGTTGCACTCTACACTGGGAAGGCCTGAGCGGGGGATAGGGCTCTCCAGGGATGGAACCCGAGCACCGACTCGGGTGCGGGCATGAACGGGACGGCCGGTTAAGCCGTCCCGTGTCCATCATGCTTGCGGGAAAACAGCGATAAATCCCCGGGGTTTGGGGGCGGGCCCCCTGTAGGTAGCCAATACTCGGTAGGATCTTGAAATCAGCAACTTAAGTGCAGCCAGATGGCCGGTGGTCACGGCGTGCTACAACCTAAGATTCGTGTTCCATTTCATCCTTGCTCTCCTGGCCGCCGTGCGAGTCTTCATCCGCAGTCGGCATGACACTGCCCTGGAAATCCTGGCGCTGCGGCAGCAGGTCGCCGTCCTGAAGCGGAAACGGCCGCGTCCGCGGTTGAATCCGTGGGACCGTATGTTCTGGGCGGCTTTGCGCCAGATTTGGTCGCGATGGAGTGAGGTCCTGGTAGTGGTGAAGCCGGAGACCGTCGTCGGCTGGCACCGGACCGGATTTCGCTTGTTCTGGAAATGGAGGTCACGAGCGCGGGGCGGCCGACCTAAAACGAATGCTGAAATCCGTACGCTCATCCGCCGCTTGGCGGAAGAGAATTCGACCTGGGGCGCGCCCAGGGTCCACGGTGAACTCCTAAAGCTGGGCTTGGTCGTCTCCGAACGAACCGTGGCCCGGTATCTACGGCGTGTTCGGCGCCGCGGAAACCCTGGGCAGAAGTGGCTGACCTTCCTCACCAATCACCGCGAGATGATCGCTGCCTTTGACTTCTTCACTGTCCCGACGGTGACGTTCCAGTTGCTGTACTGCTTCTTCGTCATCGAACACGGACGCAGAAAGATCCGGCATTTCAACGTGACCCAACACCCGACGGCGGAGTGGGTCGTGCAGCAACTGCGGGAGGCCTTTCCCGAAGTCGGCCCGCTTCGCTACATTATTCTGGACCGTGATGCAAAATTCAATGCAGATGTCCTCGCTTTCCTGAAGGCAACGGTCTAAAGCCGAAACGGACCAGCATCCAATCGCCCTGGCAAAATGGAATTGCCGAACGATGGGTCGGCGGTTGTCGCCGAGAGCTACTCGACCAGGTGATTCCGCTGAACGAACAGCATCTGCGACGCTTGGTGAGTGATTACGTTTGCTATTTTCACGAGGACCGCATTCACGACAGTCTCGGCAAGGATACGCCGAATCGCCGGCCGGTTCAACCCAAGCCCGGTCCGGACGCGACCGTGCTTTCTAGCCAGCGCCTGGGCGGTCTCCATCATCGCTACTCCTGGCGGGAGGCAGCGTAGAGTTCTCCACAGGTTCCCTCCGCACGGGCTGCCATCGTGGGCCGAACGTGAATAGTAGGACTAGCAGAGACGCATGCACTGCTCAACTCTGTGCAAAAGACGCATCGCGAAACCGCGCAACTTCTGCTCGGACCGGCGTGGGCTGAACCTACGAAACGGACGTGCGTGCCCAGATCCGGTTTTGACTACCCACAGCGGTGTTTCTCGCCGATGAACTCCTTCGGCAGACGACGTAGCCATCGAATAGTTCCTCTAACGGTATCCATCATTGCTAATGCCGCTGGGCGCTTTGCACCAGAACCGTCCGGGGAATGCGCATTTTCGCCGACACTCTACGTACGCTCTTTCACTAACAACATCAGGTAGGCGCTCAAGCCTGAAAAGGTCTCGCGACCACTGCCACACAGTCACCCCGGTGAGTGCCTCCTGGGAATCTGCGTGTAATGAGAATTCCGGAGCTCGCCGCCAGAAGGACTTCCGGCGCATAGTCGTGCCGCTCCGGGAAATGGACCTGTCCCAGCGGCTCGCCTTTCTTTACGGTCTGTCCTACTTCAAAGAAGCTCTCGTAGATTCCATTCGCAGGCGAAAGGTGGTAATCCTCCCGTTGGGTGGAAGCCACCACCGTAACTTCAGACTGAGGAGGGTCGAACTTGCCTTCGATCAGGCCCAGGTGGATCATCACATTCCGCACACCTTTTTCGGTAATGCGTAACACGGACGGACTTAACTGTCCGGCGCCGCCCATTTCCGTGGTCACTACCAGTTTCCCCATACTTTCTGCCTGTACGGGCAACAGTCCTTCACCAGCGATATCGGCGTAGATGAAGACGTATTTCTGTCCCCACACTTTAGCCGCGGCAAGCATCTTCTGGAACTGATCCTCATCGCTCACCCGGTGCAAATGCGCACAGGGATAGAAGTCCATGGACCGTCCACCTCCGTGAATATCCATCACAATATCCGCGAGGGGAAATAAAACCGATGTCAGATAATGGGCGATCAATCCGGTTACCGAATCGTTGTACTTGCCGGGAAAGGCGCGATTCAGATTGACGCCGTCGATGGGGGAAAGTCTGGTTCCGGCCAGAACGGCCGGGAGATTCAGCGCGGGCAGCAGGATCACGCGTCCGCTCACTTGGCTCGGTTTCAGGTCCCGAGCCAGTTTCATCAAAGCGACCGGTCCCTCATACTCATCGCCATGATTGCCGCCGAGGGCCAATAACGTCGGCCCGGATCCGTTTTTCACCACCGTGATGGGGATCAGAATATTCGCCCACCCTGCGAGGTTATGCGAATAGGGCAGACGAAGGTAGCTTTGCTGCTTGCCATTCGCGTCAAAGTCGATATCGGCGCTGATTTGTGTTCTAGGAACCATAGGAGAAGTCCAAAGCTATCAATGCTTCGCTCGTGTTGTAAAGTAAGACAGGCAGCTTATTATCAATCCTTGTACCAAGTGGCTGACGTTCGACCGTGAAGTGCCTCCGACTTCATTATGTTGCCGCCTAAAGAATGAAAACAGCTTTCACCAAGCCGTCAGCCCGCGCCTCGACGCTCTGAAAGGCTAGCTGAGCCTCTTCCAGAGGGAATCGGTGAGTAATCAGTGATCTGAGTTGAAGCTTGCGGGCTTCTACCAGATCGATCACTGACTCCCAGCCCAGGCGGTCCGACAAAGCGCCGAAGACTTTCAGATCTCTCAATACGATCTGATTCAGGTCAAAGTGGACCATAGGTTTCGAGTACACGCCATACAAGAGAACGCTGCCGCCGGCCGCTACGGATTGAATCGCGTCCCGAGCGCTGTCCTCCGTCCCAGCACAGTCAACTGAGATATTCGCTCCCAAGCCGCTGGTCTCTTCGGCCACAACTGCTGGAATACTCTTGCAGCGGGAATCGATCACGCGGTCAGCCAGTCCAAGTTTGCCGGCCGCCCTCATTCGTCCAGGCGACTGGCCGCTCAAGATAACTTTACTCGCTCCCATATATCGTAATAACTGGCACGCGATGAGCCCGGCAGGACCGTCCCCAGCCACTAGGGCAACATCTCCCTCAGCCACTCCGCAACGTTTCAGTGCCGAGAACACCTCCATGTCAAGGATGGCGCCTTCCTCAAACGAGATATTAGGGGAGATGTGGAAGGCATTCGCTTCAGGAACCAAGAGAAAATCCTGACATCCTCCGTCCTGGCTGACGCCGAACTCGTATCCTGACCGGCAAAATTGCTGGCGGCCCTTGCGGCAGAAGCTGCAGATTCCACAGCCGACAACGGAGTCCACAGTTACGCGGTCGCCCACACTGAAGCGGGTAATCCCCTCGCCAATGGCGTAGACTTCCCCCGCGATTTCATGTCCAAGTACTCGCGGCGGCCGGACCCCCGGAAGTTCGCCTCGCAAGATATGAATGTCCGTCCCGCAGATTCCTACCGCCCGGACCTGGAGAAGGAAATTGTCTTTCGAGGGGATCGGTGGGGCAAGATCGGATTCCAGGCGGAAATCATTCCCTCCCGCCCAAACTAGCCTTCGCAGTGGAATGGTCCTCCCGAACGCCAGTTTAGGGCCAAAACGAAAACGAGTCAAATACTTGGTTAGATCCAGCGAGAAAGATGGTGGCGTGTAGAACCAACTTAGATCACTAATGCTGTCATGTATGAAAAATCTCGGTCTGGAGATTAGATGTTTGCAACTTTATCGATTGAAACTGCTTGACAGCGATTGTTTCTCAACGTATGATCCGTTCAAAGGGGAGTCGCCGTGTGCGCTGGCGCGTGTGCCATGCCTGAACCCGGCCTGAGTCTCCAAAAGGAGGGTACAATGAACACTCGCAAACAATCGTTCTGGAAGTTCATCTTGTGGCTGACGGTGTGCTGCGCGCCCGTTGGCGTTTTCGGGCAAGGTAGCTCGGACGGCACTATTGTTGGTAAGGTATCCGATCCCAGCGGCGCTCCCATTCCGTTAGCCCAGATTTCACTGCGAAGTCTCCAGACCAACAACGTCCGCGAACTCAAGACGAGTTCGGTGGGAGAGTTCACCATTCCCAGCTTGCCGGTGGGCACATATGAACTCACCGCCTCCGCGCCGGGGTTCCAGAGCATTCACGTCAAAGACATCAAGCTGGACGTCAATGCAACACGGCGTGTGGACGTCGGCCTTACCGTTGGTCAGGTATCCGATTCAGTCAATGTAGAAGCTGCGGCGCCGCTGCTCAATACGGAAGACGCCTCCACGGGACAAATCATCGAATCGAAGCGCGTCACCGAATTGCCCCTGAACGGCCGGAACTTCCAGCAACTCCAGTTGTTGACGCCCGGCTCGGTTTCCACGAACAACTTCCAGACCGGGCAGGGAATGGCAGGCGGCGCCGGCTCCCTGACCACCAATTCCACAATGAACGTGGCCAACGGCGGCCGTCCTGGACAGGTGCTCTTTCTGATCGATGGAGCAAATGCTTCCAATCAGAACGGCCGCGGACTGATTCAACAGCCTGCGATTGATGAAATTCAGGAGTTCAAGGTTCAAACATCAAACATGTCCGCCGAGTTCGGCTACGGCAGCAGCGCGGTCATCGTCTCCATTAAGTCCGGGACAAACAACTTACACGGTGCCGGATGGGAGTTCCTCCGCAACGACACGCTGGACGCGCGCAGCTTTTTCGCCACCCGCGTGGAACCACTGAAGCGCAATCAATTCGGCGCCAACGCCGGCGGCCCGGTTCTAATTCCGAAGGTGTACAACGGCAAGGATAAGACCTTCTGGTTCTTCTCCTACGAAGGCTTACGCCTGCGGCAGGCGGCCAGCACGGCCGCAACGGTACCGACCGCACTGATGAGGACCGGCAACCTTTCCGAGTTACCCGGACAAATCTACGACCCCGCCACCACACGTGTGGACCCAAACAATCCCGGAGCGTACCTCCGCAATCCGTTCCCTGGCAATATCATACCGGCCAGCCGCTTTAACCCCATCGCGAATTTTTTTTTCGATCCCACCTGGATCCCGCTTCCCGCACAACAGGGAATTACGGCCAATCTGCGCCGCGAAGTCAGCGTTCCCACGGAGTCTAACCAAACTACAACAAAAATTGACCAGCACTTCGGAGTCAACGATACTCTGAGCGCCCGTTTTTCAATGACGCGCGCCAATGAGGGCAGCATCGGCGCCTACCATGGGCTAAACCAGTACGACCCTGGCGCAAATCCGAAACATCCCAACGGCTACAATGCGGTGGCTAGCTGGACCCACATCTTCAATCCGACGAACATTCTGGAAGCCCGAGCTTCCTTCAGCCGCGCCAAAGTTGTATTCGATACGCCAAATTTCGGCACGACGGACTTCACCACGCAACTGGGCATTCAAGGTTTTGGCAAAGGTATTTCGGATGTCTATCCCAGCTATCCCGTGATGAATATCACCGGTTTCACCGGGCTGCCCCAAGGCTTCCTGTTGAACTACACATCGAACAATTTCGAATACACGGCAAATTACACCATGATCCGCGGCCGGCACACGTTCAAGATGGGCGAGACCTACCGGTCGTGGCAGCAGAACCTGACCACCAGCGGGCAGGGAAGCGGCACGTTCGGTTATACCGGCAACTACACAAACAACCCGTCGAATCCATCCATTTCCGGCTCCGGACTCGCGGACTTCATCCTTGGCATTCCAACCTCCGCCAGCCGGTATGTTCCTCCAGGTTGGTACTATCAGCGGTTCAAGAATGAATGGGCCTACTTCAATGACGATTGGAAGCCCAAGCAGAACTTAACCGTCAATCTGGGCGTGCGCTACGAAATCAACTGGCCGACCACGGAAAAATATCTGCGGTTCGCCAACTTCAGTCCCACCGCGCGAAACGGCAAAGGCGCTATCGTAGTCCCGAACCAGGCGTCGGTGTCCGCACCCTATCTGCAGAGCTCTGTTCCCTTGAGCTACCCGTTCTATCAGCAGTTCACGGTGTTCGCGAAAGACGCCGGCATCAATGAGAAGTATCTGCGCGATGTCGGCTACAATCATTTCGCTCCCCGTGCCGGGTTGGCCTACCGCTTCGGGAAGGACATGGTCCTTCGTGCCGGTTATGGCCTCTATTGGGTGCAGCTCGACGGGAACCGCGAGAGCGAATTCGAATCCGTTCCGTTCCTGATTCGCGAATCGGGCATTTTGAATGACCCTTTCATCCCGACAAGAACGACGCAAAACTTCTTGCCGCAAGGGTCTGCCTTCAGCCAGTTCGCTACGCTGCTGGCACACGACCCCTACGCCAAGGACTTCGGATATTCGCAACAATGGAATATTGCCGTACAGCGCCAATTTGCCGGCGAGTTCTCCGCGGAAGTCGCCTATGTGGGAACTAAGGGAACCAGGCTGCAAACCAGCCGGGCGATCAACGCCCCGCTGCCTGGCCCCGGCACCGTACAAAGCCGGAGGCCGTTCCCGGATTTCGGCGCAATCACATGGAATGAGCAGTCTGCTTCTTCCATCTACCACGCGCTCCAAGTGAAAGTGGAGAGGCGCTTCTCGAAAGGACTCTCGCTGCTCGCTTCTTATACCTGGTCGAAGAGCATCGACCAGGATAGCGACAACACGGAAGGCTACTACGATCCGTACAATTTCCGCTTGAATCGCGGGCTGTCCTCGTTCGACGTTCCGCACCTGTTTACTCTGGGTCTGGTGTATGAGTTGCCTTGGATGCGGCAGTCTCGCGGCCTGCAGGGCGCGGTGCTCGGCGGGTGGACATTCGGGACCGTTACCACTTTGCAGAGTGGTTTCCCCTTTACGCCACTGTTTAGTGGAGACCCATCCAACACGGGCACCGGCAGCCGGGCCGACGTAGTGGCTGGATGCGATACCGGGATCTCCAACGCAAGCCCAGCCAAATGGTTTAACACAAGCTGCTTCGTAGCTCCACCCGGCGCTCCGGCATACCGTCGCGGCAATGCCGGCCGTCATATCCTCCGGGGAGACGGTTACCGCAATGTGGATTTGTCCCTGTACAAGGAATTCTCGTTTAAGGAGCAGGCGCGGCTGCAACTTCGCTTCGAGGGCTTCAACGCCTTCAATATGCACTCGTTCGCACTGCCGAATGCTACTGTGAACTCCCCAGCCTATGGACGTGTGACAGCCTCGTCTCCGGGACGCGTGATTCAGATTGCCGGTAAAATCATCTTCTAAGCAGGAGAGGCTCGTTATCATGGAGTAGTCTTGCGTTCGCGTTGCCTTTTCGGGATTGCCTTATCACTTGCGCCCGCGCTTCGGGCGCAAGTGCCTGAAGCGCGGCTGCAACGTGGCATGGCAGCCGTGCAGCGAGGTGAATGCTCCGCGGGTGTCGCGGACTTACAGGCAGCGTTAAATCAAAATCCGAACATTGTCCCTGCCTTGAACGCGATGGCGGTCTGCGACTCCAAAGCGGGACATCACGATCAGGCGGCCGCTCAGTTTTTGCGCATTACGCGCCTGCAGCCCGATGCGTGGCAAGCCTGGAGCAACCTGGGTGCCAGCTATCTCAGCGCCAATCAGCCGGAAAAAGCGGTAGAGGCGCTTCGCAAAGCGACACGTCTGGCTCCCGAAGCGCCGAATGCGTGGTTTCAACTCGGTCTGGCCTACGAGCAACTCAAGAAAAGCACCGACGCCTTCTCCGCCTTTGATACCGCACAAAAGCTGATGCCGCGCGCCGCGCAGGCCACTCAGGCGTGGCTCAATGCTGCGGCTGCACTCGGAACCGAGGCGGCGGACTACATCGAGAAGCGCCAATACCAGAAGGCTCGAACCGTCCTGCAATTGATTCAGCGTCCGCTGAACGACTCGGCATCGTGGAATAATCTCCTCGGCTACGCACAATTCAAACTGGGTGAATCCGAACCCGCGCTAAGTCATCTGCAGCGGGCTCTCGCATTGGAACCTCAGAACGAGGACTACCTTTTGGACCTGGGCGAATTTCTCGGTATCCACCGGGCACGGGAGCGAGCCGTTGAGCTATTTGAAGTGGCAGTGAAGAGAATGCCGCAATCGCAGCGCGCCCGCTTCGGCCTCGCCGTATCCTACATTCTGATGGAACGCAGGGACGAAGCCAGCAAGCTCCTGGAAGCATTACTTGCTGCCAATGAGCGATTCGAGCCTGCGTACAGGGCTCTGGGCGAATGTTACGAAGACGCCGGCAACTGGCAGGGCCTGATCGATCTCGGCACAAAACTGCAAGCCGTAAACCCGAAGAACCCGGTGGGCTGGTATCAGGAAGGCGCGGGCGGATTGCGGATGGTCTCGCAAGGGCCGCAACATCTCGATCGCTCCATCCGGGTGCTGCAACAAGGCATCGTGCTCGACCCTAATTCCAGCCGCCTGCACTTCACCTTGGCCAAGACTTATCAGGAGAAAGAAAACGACGAAGCGGCATTGCGGGAATTGAAAGAGACGATTCGTCTGGAGCCGCAGCATGACCGTGCGCACTATGTGCTGGGGCGGCTCTACAAGAAACTCGGCCAGGGAACACTTTCCGCCCGCGAATTGGAACTGCACAGCAAGATCAAGGCGGCGGATCGAACGGCCCAGTATCAAGCACTGCTGATCAGTTCGCGCACTCCCTGACGGGAAAGCGGTACCGCGCGATGACCATCAACAAGATGCCCGAAGCGGCTGCCATCGCAGAGGCGAATAGCATCAGGGGCGCGATTCCAATCGATGCATTGAAGTAACCGGCGATGAAGATCGCAGTGCCGCCGGCCATGCCGCCGCACAGATTCAAGGCGCCGGCGCCCAGTCCATAATTTTCTTTCGCAATCACGTCGTAGGCGGCGGCGAAAATATTGGACATCAGCCAGCCCCCGAAGATGCCAAAGCCTACGGAAGCCAGTTTGAGAACGAGCAGGGAATCCGACTGGAAAGCCAGCCAAGCAAACGGAGCGGAGAATAGAACGCCGGCTCCAACCAGATAGAACCGGACGGCGCGATAGCGAACGGCCATCCGGTCCGCAAAGAACGCGCCAGTGAGAATTCCCACAGCGGTACTACCCTGCAGATAGACAGTGGCCATGAACCCACTTTCCGTCATGGAGAGATGATAGTGCTCATAGATGAAGTTGGGCAGCCACGCATAGAGCATCCAGAGCATCACGCAATATGCAAAGAAGGCGGCCATCAGGCCGTTGTAGCAGATCGAGCCAAACACCCCAGACGCAGATCCCTTTTTGGAATTGCGATCCTGCTGACGCTCGGGCAGCATGCGAAAGCTACCGACCAGCACCACAGCGTATGTGATGCCAACGACTGCGAGGGCGGCAAAGCCGGAACGCCAGCCAATATGATCGGCAGCCCAGCCACCGTACCAGCCGCCCGTCGTAATTCCCGCAATCTGCGCGGTCATATGAATTCCTAACGCACGGGATCGGGTCGCCGGACCATGGAGCGACGCAATCAAGCTTAAGGCCGCAGGCACGTAGACCGATTCCGTAACGCCCATCACGGCTCGCCAAATCAGGAACGCACTCACAGAATGGCTGGCACTGGTGCCGAGCGTCGCGACGCTCCAAAGCGCCAGGCTTCCAACAATCAGGCGGTCGCGCCGAAACAGGTCCGCGGCCCTGCCGCTGAGGGCCATGCAGATGGAGTAAACCCAAGTGAAGACGGATCCGATCAGCCCCAATTGCATATCGGAAAAGTGCAAGTCCGCCTTGAGGGCGGGGAAGATGGAGAAGACCACTTGACGATCGATGTAGTTGAGAAAGTAGGTTACCCACAGCAGGGCGACCGTTCCCCACATCACGCGCAACTGCAAGGCGCTAATATTCGGCTGCAACGTGTAGTTCTCCCCGGTCGGAAGGGAGTCTGATCCACTCCTTGACAGCGTCGAAATCCTTCCAAGGTTGCCCGTTGAGAGTGACCTTTCTCATTGGTGTCTGATTAGGATGCCGCAGACGCAGATATAGGTTCGCGGGGCGATTGCGGGATGGCGGCTTCACCGTTGCCTCAATCCTGTTCGCGTTAATCTGCGACCGCATCTGATACTCGACTTCGCCGAAGTACGACGGAGCATTGCGCACCGTTATCTGCTTGCCGTTCTCCATCCACCGCCGCGGCACACCGCGCGCCAGGTGCAAATCATCTTCCATCTCCATCAGGAGCATAAAGCGAATCTGATGAAAGAACCATCCTTCCTCATGCGTTTTATGCGGTTGTGCGCCGCCGAAATCCAGTTCCTCCTGAAACGTCAGCGTATGAGGATCGGAGATGGACGCCAGCGTATTGTAGAAGCCTCGCAGGAAGTTTGGAATCTGGTCGCGCTGCAAATAGGCGTCCTGATAGTGCACGTAGTACGGCTGTAGCTTTTCAAAGCCGCCGAGATTGAACCAATCTGAGCCGAGCCGGTCCAGATTGACGCGGGATGGCAGCGGAGTGAACAGGAAGAACCGGTCTTCGAGCGCATGCAGCATCCAGTCCACTTCCCGATCCTCGGGACGCAGGACTTCGCTCTTCAGCAAATGAAATGGACCGATGGTCGCATCATAGGCATACCCATGCCGCCTATCCGGATCCACTGAATCCTTCACATCGGTGCTGAAGCCGCGCAATCCCACGTACGGCGGCACCACAGGCACGCACGTGTTATCGCGCAGGCGGGTGACTGGAGAGAGCGCGATGCTCTCGGCAAGGGCACTGCGCACGGCGCGCAAATAATCCGCAGCCTCGGCGCCAATTCGCTTCGCGTTCGTCGGGTCCACGCTCTCCAGCACTTTCGCGGACTTCTTGAGGCCAAGATAGAAGTATCCGTTGAGCATGAAGCTGTATTCCCAATCATGCGGATCGGCAACGCAACCGGCTGGCGCCAGCCCATTCTTGGTCCGTGCCCGCTCGCGAATAATAAAGTCACAACCAGCCACAATCCGCGGGGCGACTTCCCGAAGCCAAGCCTCATCCCGGGTGTAGAGATAGTGCTCAGCCAGTGCCCAAAGGACAGCGCCCTGATTTACCGTGTAGTTGGGCCAGAAGCGGTAGAACCCACCTTCTTTCGACGAATAGTCGCCGGCCGGCATCAGGTCTCCCTGCGTGGACAACCAGGATCGCAAACAGCCGCGTACCCGATCGGGCATCCCACGCATGTCGAGCGCCTGCATAATCGGACTGCTCTCGCTGCCGATGCTGCCGTAACCGAACATCGCAGTATTCGGATAATATTCGCCGCGCTTGCCGTCCTTGGTCATCGCGAGTAGAAAGTGATGCTGCGTGGCGTCGAAGATATTCTGCAGATGCGGTTCCGGCAATTCCACCTGCATGCTCTCGGCGCGCCGCGCCTTCCAGTATTGGGCAGTGGCCGCGCGCATGCGATCGTACGGCAACCCGTTCAGCGTAGCTGCATCCTCCACAGGTATTGGAATGCCGGGGATCACTGTGTGGATCGTGTGCTGCTGTCCCGGCCCAAGCTCCAAGGAATAACGGACAGCATTCAGCTCCGGCGCAAGGTTCAACGTTCCCTTGCCGTGAGTGTCCACGTAGCACAACGCGAGCCGGCCCTCCGGGGCAGCGGCGATCACACATTGCCCATCAAGCCCGGTGAGCCATCTGTTTTTAGCCACGGCGAACCTTGCGCCGTAACCCACTCCACCCGTTGCGGGCTTCCAGAGCTCAATGTAGTAACGGCCGGTCTTGCCAACGGGAGACGGATTGCCGATGGTCAGCCGTGAGATAAGCACGGCTGGTTCATTCCCCATCAATTTCGATACATCCAACGGCTCCGAAATCTGCCGCAGGTGGGCGTAGTCCGTACGCTCGAACACCAGATCGTTCTGGCTCCAACTGGTGGTGAGGATCGGAAGCCACCCTTCTTCCAGGCTCTGATGCTTTGAATCAGAGAATGCCGCATTCTCAGTCTGGGGCAGATTCACGGATGCCGGCTGGAACAGCAGCGGCTCTTCCGTGGTTTCAAAATACACCGCAAACTGTGCCCGCATGGGTTCGCCGAAGCTAGGATCGTTGTAGCCAACGACAATATGCCCATCCGGCGCGATGCCAAACTTCTGATTGTTGGAATCTACACCTACGAAAGATAGGGTGACGCGGCGGGTCTGAATGTTGCTGTAGGCGTTTTCGATGGTCTGTTCAGGATGTTTGGCAACCGCGTCGATGATTCGCGTGCGATCGCGGTTGCCCGCCAGAAACTCGGATCGGGACTTCTTCGCCGCGGCATCGCGGACATAGATTCCGAAATCCGGGATATCGATTGGGCAATCGCTGATGGCCATGCCCGGCAGGAACGACACGTCTCCCGCTTTTGTCCGGAGCGTAACAATCGATCTGTCAACGTCCATTCCCCACGTGTACAGGACTTTCGCTGTCAACACCGCAACCGTGCCGCCTCCGGCGTCTGCGGCCCACGCTGAAGGACTTGACAAGGTGGCTCCGCTGATAGACCGGAGTTCCAGCAACTCCGCATTATAGGTCTCCATCGATCCATCGACTGCCTTCTTGCCACCTCCGTGTCCGAATTCGATGAGCACCTCGCCCACCTTCCATTTGGATGGGCCAAACACCGAGAACTGTTCGATCTCGACATGTTTCTGATCCTGTAGCCGCAAACGAATCTTGCAGCTTCTTCGGGAAGGAAAATTGTAGATCCAGTCACGCCCTTCGATCCGCAAGGAATTGCCAATGGCGGCGCCTTCTTCCATTACCTTCCATTCGCCCTGGCGTGTGGTGAGTCCGCTCCAGAATTCCAGAATTTGCCGCCCGCGGAGGGGCGCGGCACTTTCCTTCGAAAAGCGAATCACCACCTGCTCCAAGGTTCGGAACTCCGGCCACTCTACGCCGATATCCGTCTGGGAATCCTTCGATGCCAGATCAACAATCTTGAGGGCGGTCTGGGGATCATCATCCAGCCAATCTCTTGATGTAAGCCCAGCCTCAGAATGCAACCAGGATTTCGCTTCGCCATAGGCAGCTAGATTGACCCGCTGCCCCACCGCCGATGAGTCGAGCCGCGAGTGCCGCGCGGCCGAGAGGATGGACTTTGTGGTTTGGCTCCAGCCCTTGGAAACAAGGGAAAGCGCCGGAAAGCAACCTGCCAGAAATCTGCGTCTTTGCACGGCGAACTCCTCCTCTAGTTTGCACGGGATTGGGATTAGATATTAGTATATGCTAAGAAACCACCTGCGTCCCTTCAATTTGAGGTCGATCTTATTCCTAAGTGCGATAGAATGTAGGCTTCTTCAGGAGGAAGATGCAAGAATGAAAATTACCGGCGTAGAAGCATTCTATGTCCGTTTGCAGGAAGTCAAAGAGCAGTGCGATAGCGGCCAGGATGTGCTGGTCGTCAAGGTGCATACGGACGAGGGTATCACCGGAATCGGAGAAGTGGATTCCGCGCCACTTGCCGCGCAAGCCGCCATTCTGGGACCCTACTCGCACACCATCACGTCGGGATTGAAGCATTTGGTGATTGGAGAAGATCCGTTTGAGACCGAGTACCTCTGGATAAGATGTACCGGCAGAATATCTACGCTGGCCGTTTCGGCGTGGCGATTCATGCCATGAGCGGCATCGACATCGCACTGTGGGACATCAAGGGCAAGAAGCTCGGCTTGCCGATTTGGAAGCTTCTGGGGGGGAGGATTCCGCAAGAACATTCGCTGCTATTCCAGTTCTCTGTTTGGCGCGACTCCGGAGGCCACGGGTGAAATCGCGAAGCGCTTCGTGGGTCAGGGATTCACTGCCGTCAAATTTGGCTGGGCCCCCATGGGTAAGGATGCGGCAACCGACCGGAAGCTGGTGTCGGAGGCCCGCCGCGGGCTGGGCGATGGTCCTGACCTGATGATCGATGCGGGCTTGGTCTGGGATGCGAAGACAGCCATTCAGCGCGCGCGGGACTTTTCGCACCATGACATTTTCTGGCTGGAAGAGCCGCTTGCTCCAGATGACTACGCCGGCTACCGCAAGCTGACCGCCGCTACGGATGTCCGAATTGCAGCCGGAGAAGAGGAAAGCGGACGGCACACCTATCGCCGGCTATTCGAGGAAGGCAACATCGATGTGGCACAGGTGGACCTCACCCGCTGCGGCGGTTTTACCGAAGCGATGAAGATTGCCACCATGGCGGCGGACCGCGGCATTCCAGTGGCGAATCATGGTTTCACAACGTACATCAACGTCGCCGCGGCGCTCCACTGGCTGAACGCGGTGCCAAATGCGCTGATCGCAGAGTACGTCACAGAGGAAGGCACGAACTTGCGCGACTTCCTGACACATCAGAAGATTCGCGCCAAGGATGGATTCCTGGATATACCCCAGGAACCCGGCTTGGGCATTGAACTGGATGAGGAAGCACTACGGAAGTATCGCGTGAACTAGCGCCAGCAGGGGGCTACGGCAGGAACAGAAACACCAGTGCCGCCATGCCGAGACCCACGCCAACTGCCGTACGGTTGGCGAGCTTCTGATTCAGGAGCCAGACACCCAATACGACGCCGATAGGAATCACCAGCCCGTTGGTGATGGGATAAATAATCACGCCCGCGTGTTCGCTGGAGCGGCCTGCTACGGAGAGAGCGGCCATCGTCAACATGATGCCTGACCAGTGCGTAGCGGCCCCGGCGGCGCTCACAACGAACAGGCCGCCCGACGGCAGCAACTTTGAATCCTGATAGAGCTTGTAGGGCAACACTATCAGGAAGCTGATGCCGTAAAAATAGACCGTAAAGAGGGTAGAGAATCCCTCAGGCACAAAGCGGAAAAGAATCACTAACACTCCGTTCAACAAGAAGGCGATGGAGATAAATTTGAGCCAGCGGGATTGCCCACCTGACGCGTTGGACGCCCCTGACGGTCCGCCACCTATCAGCGCGATGGACGCCAAGGTGAGCAGCACTCCAATGGCTTTCAGCATTGTGAACGCGTCCTTGAACCAGAACACCGAAACCAGGATCGGCAATGCGACGGAGAGGTTCACGATGGTCCAGTTTGCTGCGATATCCCGCTCTCGGGCGGCAGTCAAATAGGCCGCCACTGTTACTACATAGGCAACGGCGCCAATCACGCCAAGGCCAATCAAATAGGGGTTGTAAAGCGAAACGCCCAGAGTAGTGGCGAATCCCAAACCGATGAGGAAGCCCGTGAATTGCTTGTAAAGAATGACATCCCAGATGGGATAGTGACGCTTGGCGGCAATCTCTAAGCTGATCCCAAGGAAGCCGTAGATCGTTGCGGCTGCCAGTGCAAGGAGAATTCCTCGGACCATTCTGCTCCAGTCACCCTTGTTGCAATTACGGAAGTATGTTTTTATTGGGCTGCTTCGGCCAGGTCGGTGAAGACCGGAAACACTCAGCGTAACGCACTCCGGACTGTAAACCTCGATATCTTCCGATGTAGTCGATGAACTCCAGGTAGCTCATGCCGTACTGGTTTTCCAGCCACGCAGCCTGGCTTTGGTGACAGGCCAGCATCTGCTGCTTTCTTGGGAAAACTTCGCTGATATCGACGTAGTGTTCTGGAATGAAATCGATTCCGGCGATGGTCTCCATGTACAGAATCTCGGGAATCTTGGAGCAGGGCGGATTTGCGGTTTCGATATTGGGTACCGTGGTCATCACCCGGATGTCCCAAAGGATCTGACCTGCCGTCCGGTGATCGGGATGGTAGTCGGTGGGAGAGTGGGCAAGAATCACGTCAGGGTTCACACCGCGCACCATGTTCAGGAAAGCCAATCGGGTCTCGGCGGTGGAGAAGAGAAATTCGTCGGGATAATCCATCCAGATGAATTCGGCGCCAATGGCGCTGGCGGAGGCGGCCGCTTCGCGCTGTCGGATTGCCGCAATCTCGTTCTTCGGTAATGTGGCCGAACCTACTTCACCGTTGGTGGCAACTGCCATGGTGACGCGGTCGCCACGCCGGGCGTACTTGGCTAATGTTCCGCCGCAAAGGATCTCCAGGTCGTCCGGATGAGCCCCGACGGCGAGAACATGCATCAGGCCAGGATTTCCTTCAGCACCCGGCCGTGTACGTCAGTGAGCCGGAAGTCACGGCCGCTGTAGCGATACGTCAGCTTCGTGTGATCCAGGCCCAGCAAGTGAAGAATCGTGGCATGAAGATCGTGAACATGCACCGGGTTTTCCGCTGCCTTGAAGCCGAAATCGTCGGTAGCGCCGTAGGTCATTCCGCCCTTGATGCCGCCGCCCGCCATCCAGATGGAGAAGCCATGCGGGTTGTGGTCCCGTCCGTTCTGCACGCTCACGCGGGAGCTTGTTTCTACCGCGGGAGTACGCCCGAATTCGCTGCCGAAGATGACGAGTGTGTCGTCCAGCATTCCTCTTGATTTTAAGTCTTCCAAAAGCGCAGCCACCGGCTGATCGGATTGGTTGGCAAGTTTGCGATGAATCAGGATGTCGTCGTGATTGTCCCAGGGCTGGCCATTGCCGTAGTAGACCTGGACCATTCGGACTCCCCGCTCCAATAACCGCAAGGCCATCAGACAGCCGCGCCCAAAGTCACCATCGCCGTAACGCGCGCGTGTCGCCTCACTTTCCTTGCCTAGATCGAAGGCTTCCGGAGCCTCAGTCTGCATGCGGAACGCTGTCTCCATGCTCTGGATGGAGGCATCCAGTTGCAGATCGTTCTGCCGTTTTTCGAGATGCTCGCGATTGAGTATCTCCAGCAAATCAAGCTGGCGGCGCTGTTGATCCTTGTTGTACGTTTTGTTGTGAACGAACTGGATCAACTTTTCCGGATCCTTCTCGTTGTTTGGAATGTAGGTGCCCTGATAGACTGCCGGGAGAAAGCTGGAATTCCAGAGAGGCGATCCAACCACCGGAGTACCGGGACAAAGCACCACAAATCCCGGAAGATTCATATTCTCCGTACCCAATCCGTACGTGATCCACGAACCTAGCGACGGACGGCTCACCAGATTCTCGCCGCAATTCAGCATGAAGAGCGAAGGCTCATGGTTCGGAATGTCGGTGTGCATCGACCGGATGACGCAGATCTGATCCGCCGCCGCGCGGATACGCGGGAAAATATCGCTGACCTCTGTGCCACATTTGGCATTCCTCTGAAACTCGAATGGCGACTTCATCAGGCTGCCGGTCTTGCGCTCCGTCTTCAGATTGCCGCCCGGCATGGATTGCCCGTTGAACTTGTCGAGCATCGGCTTGGGGTCGAAAGTGTCCACTTGGGACATGCCACCGTTCATCACCACAAACAGGACGCGCTTTGCTTTGGCCGGAAAGTGCGGGGCCTTGACGCTCAAAGCCGAATCGCCCCCGGTTGCGCCTTGCAGCGCTAAGGCGAGCAATCCGAATCCGCTTCCCATTCGCATCAGCGCATCGCGCCGGCTGATAGATCGTAAGTTGGAAGTCTGCAACATTCTCTTCAATCCACAAAACTGAATTCGTTCGAACTGAGCAGCATCTGCGAGTATTGCTGCCATGCTTCAGGAAGACTATTCGACTTGCTTTCCGTATCCCCCAGAAACTGCAGTCCGCCACGCCGTTCGGAAGCCGAGGGCGCCCTGCTAAACAAAAGGCGATAGGCTTCCGTCACACGCTCGTCATCGTCGGAGGCTTTCGACCGGAGCACCCGCGCTGAGAATCCCTTGGCCGCATTCGACATCAAGTCGCTATTCAGGAAGAATAGCCGCTGCAAGGGAACATTCGTGACGGCCCTCTGCTCGCATGTGATGGTCGGGTCCGGGAAATCGAAGAGAGTCAACATCCGTTCCAGCTGGAATCGGCTCACCTTGCCGTACACGGTCCGCCTGTTGTTCTTGTCATCCCACGTTACTGAGGGTCCGCCTGCCTGCGTGTCCAGCTTGCCGGAAACGAATAACAGCGAATCTCGCAAGGACTCTGCATCCAGGCGGCTGCGGTTCGCGTGCCAGAGTAGCCGGTTATCCGGGTCGGCCTCCTGGCCCGCCGCGGAGGATTCGCTGCCCATCGCGTAGGCGGCGGACAGCATCATCTCGCGATGCATGGCCTTGATCGACCACTTGTTCTCCACCAGACGGGTTGCCAGGTAATCGAGCAGTTCCGGATGGCTGGGCGTATCGCCGGCCTTACCAAAGTTGCTCAGAGTGCGAACAATTCCATTACCGAAGTGATACTTCCACATGCGGTTCACGAGGACGCGCGCCGTCAGCGGATTATCCGGACTGGCAATCGCCTTGGCCAGTTCCAAGCGCCCGCTACCCTCGCGAAACGGAGCAGGTTCCGATTTCGACAGAATCGGCAGAAAGCGCCGCGGGACGGGCTCGCCAAGATTGTAAGGATCGCCCCGCAAATGCAACGGAAGGTCGGTGGGTTCGGCCACATCGGTGATGGCATGAAGGAAAGGATACTGCGCAGGCAACGCCTTCTTCAGCGAATCCAATTTCTCGCGCAACTCCGCCACCTGCGACTTTTCGCTGGTGGTCAGAAAGCGATCAATCTGTTTGTCATCGTAATAGTAGAGCCCCGGTGTCTTCTCATTGCTCCGCTGCTTGGCGGCAAATAGATCGGTCCACAAAACGTACTTATCGCGTGCGAGAGTCTTCGTCTCGGCGTTGCAGCCCTTGCAAAAGATGTCGTAGGGATCTTTGGAATTCTTGGAGTCCTCCAGGATCTTCACGTTATACGCGTCGATCGCCTTCTTCTCGTCGATCACGGCATGGACTGTTGCGGCGAAATCCCCTGCCTTAACGGGCTGCGCGTTCAGATAGGGATGCTCCTTCTGGGTCTTCAGGTAGCTCGTCCACCTGGCGAGCGTTTCCTGGTCCAAGCCTCCCGCGGCAGGCTTCCCCTTTCGCGCCGCGGCCAGATAGCCTTCCGTATCCTTGGCTAGTAGTTCACCCACTCGAACCCTGGCGGCATCCAGAACCTTCTTAATGGCATCTTCCTGCTCCGTGATCTTCGCTTGCCTGACCTTGTAATCGTCCACCACGTCGCGCGGAGCCAACGGAGATTCCTGGTATTCGGTATTGGCGAACACACCCGCCAGCGAGTAGTAGTCTTTGGTCGCGATGGGGTCGTACTTGTGATCGTGGCAGCGCGCACACGCTACGGTGAGACCAAGAAAACCGCGGGTTAGTACGTCGACACGGTCGTGCCGTTCATCTGCCCGCGCCTTGGCCGGTTCCACGATCTTGTAATACCAGGGGCCCAAGCCGAACAGCCCCAAACCGGGCCTCAGCTCTCCACGATTTGTCTCCGTTTCCAGCAAATCTCCGGCAATCTGGGCCTGTACGAACTGGTCGTAGGGCATGTCATTGTTGAAGGCTTGAATCACCCAGTCGCGGTATCGAAACGCGTTGGGGAACGGATCTTCGCTTAGACCTAACTGATCCGCATCGGCGTAACGCGCCACGTCCAGCCAGTGCCGTCCCCAGCGCTCTCCGTATTGAGGCGACGCCAGCAGCCTGTCCACTACCTTCGCGAAAGCATCCGGCGACGAGTCCCTCAGAAAGGATTCCACCTCTTCAGCAGAGGGAGGAAGACCAATCAAATCGAAAGTGGCGCGCCGGATGAGTGTTCGTTTGTCGGCCGCAGGAGCGGGCTGAAGACCTTTTGACTCCAGCTTCGCCAGAATGAATTTATCGATTGGGTTCTTTACCCAAGCCGCATCGCGAACCTCGGGTACTGTTGATTTCTGAACTGGCTGAAAAGACCAGAAGCGCCTCTGTGCGGGAGTGATCACATATTTCGCGACGGGCGCGGCGACCGTCCCGCTGTCCCAATGCGCGCCGCCTTGTACCCAAGTTCGAAGGTCGGCCACTTGTTGATCGCTCAGTTTGCCTTGCGGTGGCATCTTCAACCGCTCGTGCGTGTGGGCAACGGCCTTGATCAGCAAGCTCTCGTCCGGCTTGCCAGGAACGATCGCCGGTCCCGAGTTTCCGCCTTTCAACAGATTTTCGCGGGAATCCAGTTGCAGTCCACCCATTTTCGCGCCGGCATGACAGGTGAGACAGTTGGTTGAGATGACGGGAAGAACGCGTTGTTTGAAGAACTCAATCGGATCGTCGGTTGCGCCGAAACCGGGCGTCGCCGCGGCTGCCGCGAGCGTCAGGAGAAGATAAACGCGGGATGCCGGATTGCAGGATTGCACTTCCATCTATTATCACGATAAAGATATCCGAGTCAACCAAGGTTTCAGCGATCTTTATTATCACAACGATATATCTCGGCAGATGTAACTCCCAAACGCAACTTCACTCTGTTTGCAGCAGAACTAATCCTGATGATAGGATACACTCCATTGCTTACCTCGTTATGCGCTACTTAGTATCTGTGACGCTCGCCGCTTCGCTTGCCGCATACGCCGCCGTGCCTGCCGTGATTGGGTCGGGGGAGACTGGGCGGACACTCTCTTCACAATCGCGTCGGACTACATCGCTGCGCCTGGGAACGGTAGAGTTGCCAGTTACGGAGGGCGACTTTCAAATCACCGCCGGCGGGCATTCGTACACGGCCAAGGATTTCCGCGTCACTCGGCTAACGGATACGAAGGTCGCTTTAAGCAACGCCGATCTCGACCTGACCGTGGAATACACTCAAACGGTTGCCGGGGGGTTGCGGAAGACTCTTCGCATACTGCCAAAGCGGGAGATGTCTCTCGAACGGGTGGAGGTGGAACGGTTGAAGATAGCCGATGCCACCGTCGAGATCGCGCGTTCAGAGTCCGAAGAAAAGGGCGTTCCCGGCTTCCCCATCTGTGCTTTCCTGGAAGCTAAGGGCTCCGGTGGGTTTCTCAGCCTCGACTTTGCCTACAGCGAAATCAGTTGGACCGGCAATGTCTTGAGTATCGGTTATCAGCCCTTCGTAAAGCTGAAAGCCGGAGAGGCGTACGAAAGCCACGCTGTCACGTTTCAGGCGTACCGCCTGGCGGGAACCAAGCAAGGAGCATACGATTCCGCGGCTGCCGAGGCTTTCCGCCGTTACATCCGGTTCGACTACGCTCCGCCTCACCTCAACGCCCCGCAATTTTTCTATACGTCTATCGTGAATCGCTTTACCGAAGTGGACAAGACCGTGCCGCCGGCTAAGGAAGGGGAGAAGCCGATCCGCAACACGATCTTCTACACGCTTTCCGACGCCAATTACTACATGCTGCAACCAGAGAAAATTCCGGAGGAGATCGATTTCTGCAAGAGCCTGAGCATGGATGTCTGCCAGCTCTACGAAGGCCCATTTGAATGGATCGCGGGAAATCCGGCCGCCGCCCTGGCGAAGCGCATCGGCGAATACGCCCGTGACCGCGGCGTCAAACTTGGCCTCTACACCGGAGCCAACCAACTCACGGCGCCGCACTTCAATCATTACGCTCAAGACAAAGGACGCCCGGAATGGAAACTGCTGACGGCGGACGGAAAGCGCGGCGCATATTGCTGGGGTTCGCAGGAGTTTGCCCGGTGGTTCACGGACGTCCTGATTGAGACCAGCCTCAATTTCAACTTCCAGGACGCCAACTTCGACTTCCTGAAAATCACCGCCTGCTTCGATCCGAAACATGGACACGCGGTTGGAGAGAACGGGATCTACAAACAGGTTTTGAATCTGGTGACGTCCCTGGACGCTGTTCGCGCGGCAGTCCCAGGATATGTTTACGACTCCAATCTCGGCTGGCCTCCGTTTGTTCCGAAAATTGCGAAGTCGATGGACGCCTTCTATTTGACAGACCCACACTTCACTACGTACTTCCCCTCCTTAAACGCCACCGGGCAACTGGACAATTCACGCCGTCACCAGATGGTCTCCTACTTCCTGAACCATCTGACGCCAGTGGAGTACTTCCGGAACTGCGAATATTTCGTAGTCCCCGACTCAGTGGTACCTGATTCGAAGACATTTGAATTCGGCATCCTGCAAGGCTTGGCCTTAACACCGAATCTGCAGTTGGGCGAAGCCCGCGCTCTTTTCGATCGATTCAGCCCGAGCCAACAGGAAAGCGCGCGGCGTTTCCTGGCGCGTTGGACCAGCTTTGTCCGGCAGAACTTTGAGCTTTATGCAGATACGCGCGCGCTGACTGGAATGCCGAAATTGGGGCAGGTGGAAATCTACACGCATTCGGCGGGAAATCGCAGCATCGCTTTCCTGGTCAACCCGAATCCCTTCCCCGCGGAGGCCGCCTTCCGCCCCGCGATGAACGGGCCATATCGTATCCATGAGATCTATCCCGAAGACCGCTACATGAGCAGCGGAGAGACCTTCACTTCGATGGTTCCGGCACGAACTGTTCAGGTATTGGAAATAAGCAACAAGCCCGCCTATTCCAAGACGCCGCTGCAAATCACCGGCGTTCCGGCGAGTTACGATCGCTTCCCCGATCACTACCGCGTTACAGTTGATGGCAACCAGGGCGACTCCCGGACCGTCGGCCTAACTCTTCCCGAAGGAGAGCGATTAACGAAAGTGGAGAGCGGCGGTCAATCTCTGCCCGTGGCCAGAGGTTCGTCCGTTGCGGTGCTGTTTCCGAAAGAAAAAACCCAGGAACAGATTCAGAACTGGTTCATCCGGCCCGCGACTTTGGAACAAGGCACTGCGGAGCAAATCTGGAAAAGCACACCAGACTCCCGGCCAGTACTGCTGCCGCAACTGGACCAGTCTTCACCCTTTGCAAATTTTCTCGGCTCCCGGATTGAAAATTTATTGAACGAACGCTACTCGCGGGAATTGCTGGTTTATTTTGAATCTGGGGGAAACACGGAACCGGCGGCAGTGCCGTCCACCCCTGAGCCGGTCTCTCCTGAGCATCCGCAGGGCACAGGGGACAGTTGGTGGTACACGTCCCGTTTTCCTGTGGCCTACGTCCAGAGATTCATTCCCCCCGCGCCCAACGAGCACAACTACATCTCATTGAATTTTGCGAAACCAGGAGACGTCGCTGAGATCAAGGCGTGGCTCAACGGAGAACCCGTCCCCGTCGAAACCTATCAATACTGGCGCGGCCCGTCGTGGGCGAAAAATTACTACTTCGATGGCACGAAACACGGTCTGCGCCGCGGCGAAAATACCATTTCGCTGTTTGTCCGGTACGCCAACTCAACTCCGTGAGAGTTGGGGCTTGCGCTTGCCGCTCGACGCCACTTTATGCGGATGCAAGGACTCCAGAAACATCGGCTCCAACGCCTTTTCCGCCGCGAGCAACGCCGCGCCTCTGGCCCAATCCACGTCCCGCAACGATGAGATTTGAAGACTCACTTTATTGACTGCGCGGATCATCGCCCGATCCCGGATCACCCGCTCAAGATGAGGCAACATGATTTCGCCGGCTGCCGATGCCAGTCCGCCTCCCACTACGATCAGTTCCGGATTCAACAGATTGATGAGTCCGATCATGGCCACGCCCAAATGCGTTCCGGCCTCGGTCAAAAGGCGCGTGGAGAATCGATCGTTGGCGCGTGCGGCTTGTGCCAGCATCTCGACGGAAACCTTGGCGGAGTCGCCCCCGGAAAGCTGCCATAGTTGGATACTCAGCCCCTGCATCAGTCCCTGTTGCGCTTCCCGGATCAGCGCCGATGCGGAAACCAGTGTTTCAAGGCAGCCTCGATTTCCGCAGGAACAGAACGGTCCGTTCTCGTCAATCGTAATGTGTCCGAACTCGCCGGCAAACCCGTTGCTGCCGGTATAAAGCTGGCCGTTCAGGAACAGCGCCGAGCCGGTTCCCGCGCCGATCATCAGATACACAAACTCGCTCACACCCTGCGCCACTCCCAGTCTGCGCTCCGCGAACGCCATTGTTCGGGGCGTATCTTCCAACTCCACGCTGCAATGAAAATGGTCTTCCAGCAACTTCTTCACGGGAACATTCACCCACTGCGGTACTTTGGGCCAGAAGAGCGTCATTCCCTGCTGCCGGTCGAGAACTCCTGAGATCCCCATTCCGATTCCGCGCAGCTCACTATGCGCCACGCCCGCCTTGGCGAGCAAGCCTTCCGTGAGTTCGATGAGGTGCTGGAGGGCGATCTCAGGGCCAGAGGACGCCATGCTTGGCGCCTTCACAGACTCGATCAAGGTGCCGGTGATATCAGTCACCGCGATCCTCACATTGACCGTACCCAAGTGAATGCCGACTACTCGCCCAAGGCCGGGACTGATGGACAAGAGAGTCGGCCGGCGTCCGCCTGTCGAATCGCCTGATCCCGTCTCCCCTATGTAGCCGCTTCGCAAAAGCCGTTCACAGATCTTGGAAATCAGAAAGGCGCTGTAGCCGGTCTTCTGCGCCAAGTCCGAGCGGGATATCCGGCTGCTTTCGTAGATCAACCTCAAAATTCGTAGTGCATGTGCATGAGGCAGACGGATCTTGGGCATTGCAAAATGATACAACTAACCAAAACACAATAGTCAATATGGGAAATTTCGACTACTTTCTATAGTTCCTTGGCAAGGCTCTGGTGCAAAGACAGGCCGCCGGCAGCGATGATGGACAGATGCCGCCATTCGTACGCGTAGAGCAGTTGTTCAATGGTCGGCACTTCGATACGGAAATCGTGGTGTTGTGCGTCCGTTGGTACTTGAGTTTCAAG